>WBXI01000042.1 GCA_008933025.1 Verrucomicrobiota bacterium | reverse complement strand
CCGGGCGGCATCTGGCGCAGGATGGTCTGCGCGATCGCGGTGATCTGGGCGACGCCGGCATCGACGGAAGCGCCGGGGCGGAGGAACACCTTGATGACGCCGACGCCGTTGTAGGCGTTGGACTCGACGTGCTCGATGTCGTTGACGGTGGCGGTGAGGGAACGCTCGTGGTTGTAGATGATGCGTTGCTCGATCTCCTGCGCGGACAACCCGGCGTACTGCCAGATGATGCTGACGACCGGGATGTTGATCGACGGGAAGATGTCGGTCGGGGTGCGGAGCAGCAGCAGGGGGGTGAGCAAAACGAGGACCAGGGCCGCCACGACGAACGTGTACGGCCGGCGAAGGGCAAGACGAACGATCCACATGGTCGCGGCGACCCGGTGCAATCCCGGGGCGCTACCCTTGGGGCAACCCGCCGCGTCCATCCAATACTTGTTTGCGCGCTGATTGAGCGTCCGGAACTATCAATGCGATGGAATTGCGTCATGTGCGGTACTTCGTGGCGGTCGCCGAGGACCTGAATTTCCGGCGCGCGGCGGAGCGTTTGCGCGTGGCCCAGCCGTCGTTGAGCGCCCAGGTCAAGGCGCTCGAGCTCGAGCTCGGGGTCCGGTTGCTCGACCGCACGACGCGCCGGGTGAAGCTCACGCCGTCGGGACGCGCCTGGCTGGAGGAGGCCCGCTCGCTGCTCGCCGCGGCCACCCGCGTGCAGGAAAGCGCCCGCCGCGTGCGCGACGGCCTCGTCGGCTCCCTGCGCGTCGGCGTCCTGTCGTCGTCGGCCAACGCCTGGCTCGGCGGCATCCTCGGCCGCTTCCGGACCCGCCATCCCGGCGTCCAGTTCTCGCTGTTCGACCTCGGCAGCACCGAGCAATTGCGCCGCCTCCGCTCCGGCGAACTCGACGTCGGCGTGCTCCGCCCGCCCGCGTCGTTTCCCGAACTCGAGGCGGTGATCGTCGAGGCCTCGCGCTACGTCCTCGCCATGCCCGCCGGACATCCGCTCGTCCGGCGCCGGCGCATCGCGTGGACGGATTTCCACGGGCAACCGCTCGTCATGATGCACCCGTCGATCCAACACGGTTTCTACGACGCCTTCCTCGCGGCCTGCGCCACGGCCGGCGCCCGCCCGTTGCCCGCCCAGTACGCCAACGACATCCAGACCAAGCTCTGGCTCATCTCCGCGGGCTTCGGCGTGTCCCCGACCACCGCGACGCTTGCCGAAGTGCAGCGGCCGGGCCTCGTGTTCCGCGAGTTGCCGGAGGGTTTGCCCCCGGTCTACACCGCCCTGGTCCATCGACGGCACGACGCGGACCCGGTCATCGCCGCGTTCCGCGACGCGGTGCTGGGCGCCGCCGTCGTGACCGTTCCCCCGGCCGGCGCCGCCTGACCCGTGCCCGCCGTCGCCGGACGGCGGACCGACGACGAAGGGATGCGCCACGAGGCACTTGGCCGCGACTTGACCGTCACCCGGTCCGCGCGTTTGGGTGGGGCATGCGCGCGTTGATCGTGGGTTGTGGCTACGTGGGGCTCGAGCTCGGCCGGCAACTCGTCGCGGCCGGCCACCGGGTCGCCGGCATGCGTCGGTCCCCCGGGGCCGCCGCCACGCTGCGTGCCGCCGGGATCGAACCGATCGTCGGGGACGCCACGCGCGCCGGGGATCTGCGCCCGTTGTCCGGTGGTTTCGACTGGGTGGTCGATTGCGTTTCGTCGTCGGGCGGCGACGCCAGGGAATACCGGGAAATCTACCTCGGCGGGATGCGGCGGTTGGTGGAGACCTTCGCGGGCACCGGCCTGAAGGCTTTCGTCTATACCAGCAGCACCAGCGTCTACGGCCAGACCGACGGCGGTTGGGTGGACGAATCGTCGGCGACCGATCCCGCCGGGGAGACCGGGCGGGTGCTGGTCGAGACGGAGCAGGCGCTGCGCGCGGCGGCGGGCCCCGCCTTCCCGGCCATGGTGGTGCGCGTCGCGGGCATCTACGGGCCGGACCGGGGACATTTGTTCCGGCAATTCCTGCTGGGGGCGGCGCACTCGGGACCCGACGACGCGCGTTGGATGAACATGGTCCACCGGGACGACGTGGCCGGCGCGATCGTGGCGGCGCTCGGGCGCGGCATGCCGGGAGCCGCGTACAACGCGTGCGACGACGAACCCGTGCGGCGCGGCGAATTCCTGCGATGGCTTTCGGAACGCACGGGATTGCCGTTCCCGCCGCCCGCCGAGGAAGCGCGGGCGGCGTACCGGAAACGCGGGGACACGGACAAACGGGTGTCGAACCGGCGGTTGCGGACCGAGTTGGGTTGGGTGCCGCGGTACCCGACCTTCCGCGAGGGCTGTGAGGCCCTGCTGGCGGGGTGACCCCCGCGAATCACCGCACGCGGTACTTCGAGAGGTCTTCCTTCGGCTTGGGCCATTCGAGGGCCATCGATTCCAGCGCCTCGCACACCCGGCGGGCGATCAGGAAATCGCGGACCCATTTCTTGTCGGCCGGGATGAGGTGCCAGCGGGCATGGGCGGGGGAGCACTTGTTGAGGACGTCCCCGTAGGCCTCCATGAAGTCGTCCCAGCGTGCGCGCATGAGCAGGTCCGCGCCTTCGAACTTCCAGTTCTTTGCGGGATCGTCGAGCCGGGCACGGAGGCGGGTGGCCTGTTCCTTCCGGGAAATGTGGAGGAAGAACTTCAGGATCGTGTAGCCGGATTCGGCGAGTGTTTCCTCGAAACGGTTGATCTGCACGTAGCGCTTCGACCAGACCTCCTTGGGCGCGAGCTTGAGGACCCGCACGACGAGGACGTCCTCGTAGTGCGAGCGGTTGAAGACGCCGATGTGGCCGTAGCGCGGCACGACCTGATGGACGCGCCACAGGAAATCGTGGGCGAGTTCCTCGGCGGACGGTGCCTTGAAGTTGGCGACGTCGACTCCCGAGGGATTCACGAACTCGAGGAGGGAACGGGTGGCACCGTCCTTGCCGGCGGCATCCATGCCCTGCAGGACGACGAGGAGGGCGCGGTCCGTGTTGGCGTACAGCTTGGCCTGGAGACCACCGATCCGCTCGAGCAGTCCGCGGGTCGCCTCGCGGGTCTTTTCCTTGGTCAGCCCATAGGTTTCGGCCGGGTCGAAATTGGAGAGACGTACCTTGGTCTTGATCTCGATGGGCTGGCGCATGGGGTCAATAGACGCGACCCGACAGGGGCGGGAAAGCGTGAAAAGGCCTCGCAAAAGAGAAGACCGCCGGAATTCCCGGATCCGCCCGCGCCATCGAGGAAAGATCGGGCGATGGTTTGCGGGAGGCGCCGGATCGTTTCCGGTTCGCCAGCGCGGGCTTCGGGCGGGCTTACGCCTCGCGCATGCCGGGGGCTTTCACGGCCCGGCTTTCCCCGGCAAATCCCACCGCCCCGCTGGAGACACGGTTGCAGGCCGATTCGCCGAAGGGGCATCTGCAGGTCTTCGTGCCGGGCACGGGGTTGGTGCATCCCTGGCACCGGCATGGCCAAAGAAGACAGTCGGGAGCGAGTTTGGCGCCGGGGCGCGATCGGCGGTAGGGTTCGCGCCATGAACGAACCGACCGGGGATTCCCCGAAGCCGACCGCGGACCGCGATGCCGTGGCGACGCACGCGTTGCCGGCGCCGTTCGTGGCGGCGTTGTTCGCGGCGTTGCTTGGCGGGATGGTACCCGGCATCTACATGACCCTGGTATCGGCCCCTGGAAACACGGGTTCGCCGGTCTACGGGATGATCCTGCCCTGGACCGTCCTGCCTTTCCTGCTCGCGGTCGCCGCGGCGTGGCGGGCGCGGTTTGCCGCATCCGGATGGAAACTCGCGCGGATGGCCATTGCCGCGGCGCTGCTCGGCCTCGGGGTCTACACCTATTTCATGCTCTTCCATCCGCGCGGCGTGCGGAACATCCGGGTGTTTCTCTGGTTGCCGCTCTGGCAGTGGTTGCTCATGGCCCGCCCGATGACCCGGTGCGCATTTGGCGCCGTGCCCACGCCGAAGCCCGGCGACGGCGATTGAGCCCCGCCGGATCACACCTCGAACACCGTCAGTTCCGGACGACAGTTCAGCCGGACATCCATCAGGAGTGTCCCGATGCCGGGGTTCACGTACAGCGGTCCCGCCGGTGTTTCGTAGGCGCCCATCTCGTAGCGACCCGACTCCTGCGGCGTTGCCAACGCCCCGTAGAACGGCACCCGCACCTGTCCGCCGTGGGTGTGTCCCGCCAGCAGGAGTTCCGCACGGAACGGCAAGTCGTCGGCCCACGCCGGGTAGTGCATCAGCACCAGATTGAAAACGCCCGGCTCGGGTCGCAGTCGCGCCATCGACCGATCGAATCCCATCATCCGGACCCGGCCGCCCGGTGCCACGCGCACCTCGTCCATCATCCACGCGCCGCCCGTCGCCGCGAACGTCCGTCGGAAAGCCCCGAAATCGGCCCGCGACCAATGGTCGTGGTTTCCCGGGACGCCGAACAGCGGGCAACGGAGTCCGGCCAGGATGTCCAACGCCGGTGCCGCGAACCGCGCTTCCTCGATCAGATCGCCCGTGAAACACGCGAAGTCCGGCCCCAGTCCGTTCACCAGTTCGACCAGACGCCGGAGCCGCGCGTCGTTGCCCTTGTGATGCACGTCGGTGAACTGGACGAACCGGGTCTTCGGCGCGTCCGACATCCGGCGCGTGCGAACCGCGATCCAATCGGGTTCGACCCAACCCGCGTCACCCGCCACCAACGACGGCGCGGCCCACAGTGCGTGCGCGAGCCACCGGCGGCGGGAGAAACGGGAGGGGGCAATCGTCGCGGCCATGACTCTCCGACCATCCGGCGGCCTCCGCGTTGCGGACTATTTCCACGAACGCGACGTCCGATGGGTTCGGCGCCGGGCCGGTGGCATCGGATCCGCTCGCGTCCCGCTCGACGTCGACCCCGCCGCGGGCACTTTGGGCGACGGGGATCCGCGTGGCGTGAAGCCAAGGATTGCAGTGGGCGGGCTGGAATTGCCGGCGACCGGAGAGCCGCGTGAAGGAAGGCGGGAAGGAAGAAGTCCCGCTGGAACAAGAGAGTGGTCGGGGCGGTGAGATTTGAACTCACGACCTTCTGAACCCCATTCAGACGCGCTACCAAGCTACGCTACGCCCCGACCGTACGCCCGTTAAGGCGACGCGGAAAATACGGGGTCGCGGCCGCGCATCAATGCTTTTTCTTCGGCCTTTTTCGGACATCGCGTCCCGCCCACCGTCGGAGCCGGAGGGCAATGGAGCCGGATCCCCATGAAAAGGCTCCCGATTCCGGGGTTCCCGTACGGTGGCCCCTCGGTTTTCCGAAGGTGCCGATTTATTCCGGCCCGGTGCTTTTCCCCACGTGGAGTCCGGAGGCGACGCCGTGCCGGCGTCCGTCGTTTCATCGCCGGGGGGCAGCCAGCCCCGTGGTCGCCGACCCGAGTCGGTGGTTCCAGGCGGGTAGCCATCGTCGTCGGGCGCCGGACCCACGATGCCACGGGGCGGCCCCGTGCCCCACTTATCGGTTCGACTCTGTGTCCCGCCGTTGGCTAGCATGCCGTCGAAGTGACCTTCCGCCCAAGACTCCGGTTCGCCTTGGCCCACGCCCTGATGTTCGTCGGGGCATCGACCGTGCTGCGACTGGTGTTGGCGATAGCCTTCCGTCCCACGTCGGTGGTCCCGTGGAGCGATTGGCTCGAGGCTTTCGCCGTCGGCCTGCATTTCGACATTGCCGCGGCCGCCGTGTTGTTCCTGCCGCTCGCCCTGTGGCTGGGCATCGGGTCCGAAAAACGGTGGGGTGCCCGGTCCCATCGGGTTTTGATCACGATCGTCGTCTATGCCGCGTGGGTGGCGTTGGTGTTCATGCTGGTCGCGGAAGGCTGGTTCTTCGAGGAGTTCCGGTCCCGGTACAACACCGTGGCCATCGACTACCTCCTCTATCCGCACGAAGTCTTCGTCAATATCTGGGAGAGCTACAACGTGCCGCTGGTGTTCGGCCTGTGCCTGGTGGCGGCCGCCGCCATCACCTGGGCGGGTTGGCGGGTGGTCCGCAGGCCCGTGGACGGCGTGCGGGAACCGCGTCGGTGGCTGGTGGTGTGGGCGGTCGTGGCGGTTTTGTTCGCCCTGAGCGTGCGCATCGAGGAAGCCCGGTTCTCGGCCGAGCGCACCGTCAACGAGGTGGCCAACAACTCGTTCGTGTCCGTGTTGACCGCCGCGTTCACCCGCAACCTCGACTACGGCCATTTCTATCCCACCGTCGAGCGCGGTGCCGCGTATGCCCGTGCCCGGCGGCTCCTCCGCGAGCCCGATTCCAAATTCACCGGGCCGTACGATTCCCTGCAGCGGACTTTCGCCGGCGACCCGGCGCGGCCCAAGCTGAACATGATCCTCCTGCTCGAGGAATCCCTGGGGTCCGAGTTCTGGGGCGTGCTCGGGCGGCCGGTCTCCCTGACGCCGGCGATGGACGACATCGCCCGCAAGGAATCGATGCTGTTCACCAACCTGTACGCGGACGGCAACCGGACCATCCGCGGGTACGAGGGCGTGTTTTGCAGTTTTCCGCCGCTGCCGGGCGACTCGATCGTGGCGCGGGACCGATCGGAGAATCTGGAGACGATCGCCCGGGTGCTGGCGCGGGACGGGTACGAGACCATGTTCGTGTACGCGGGGCGCGGGTTGTTCGACGGCACGCGGCCGTTCACCACGGCCAACGGGTGGAATCACTTCGTGGAACTGAAGGATTTCGCGAAGCCGACCTTCCAGACCGTCTGGGGCGTGTGCAACGAGGACCTGTACGACCGGGCGATCGAGGAGATGCGGCGTTACTACCGGCTCGGGAAACCGTTTTTCCTGACCACCATGTCGGTCTCCAACCACAAGCCGTTCACGTATCCCACGGGGCGGATCCCGGAAGATCCGATGGCAAAGAAACGGGAGAACGCGGTGAAATACACCGACTACGCGCTGGGCCGTTTTTTCGAGAAGGCACGGCACGAGCCCTTTTGGAACAGCACCATCTTCGTGGTGCTCGCCGACCACGGCGCGCGCGTCTACGGAAGCCAGACGATCCCGATCCGCAGCTACGAGATCCCGATGGTCGTCACCGGTCCGGCGGTGGTGAAGGAGCCGCGCTTGGTCCCGACACTCGGGTGCCAACTCGACGTCGCCCCGACCCTGCTGGGGCTGATCGGGCGGCCCTACGAATCGACCTTTTTCGGGCACGACCTGCTGAACCATCCCGAAATGACGCCCCGCGTGCTGCTGAACCACAACCGGTCGGTCGGCATCTACCGCGACCAGCATCTCGTGACCATGAGTCTGAACCGGAAGATCGAGTACTACGCCGGCAATCCGAAAACCGAGCAGATGCACGCGGTGCCGCAACCGGACGATCTCCACAAGACGTTGGAGACGGAGGCGACCGCCCTGTACCAGGTCGGCGACGACCTGTACATGAACCGCCGGTTCCGACTGCTGCCGTCGACCAACAAGCCGGCGGCGCGGTAGGGCGGTAGGGCGGTAGGGCGGTAGGGCGGTAGGGCGGTAGGGCGGGCGGGGAGCGGTGGGTTTTTCCCGGTGGCTTCCCGCCCCGCCCCGTGCCCGTTGCCCGCTATCGCTTTTTTCCCCGTTGCCAAGGCGCCGTCGACTCGCCGGCCCAGATTTCCGCCGGGTCTTGGCGTCGGCGCACCACGGCCGATTTGCGTCCGTTGACCAACACCTCGGCGGCCAAGGGCCGGGAATTGTAGTTCGATCCCATCACGGAGCCGTAGGCGCCGGCGCTGAGCAGCGCGAGATGGTCGCCCTCGCCCACCTTGGGCAGGGGACGATCCTTGGCGAAGTAGTCGCCGGACTCGCAGATCGGCCCGACGACGTCCGAGGAAACCGTCTTCCCGGCGCGCTTCCGGAGCGGGACGATCTCGTGGTAGCTGTCGTAGAACGCTGGCCGGACGAGGTCGTTCATCGCGGCGTCGACGATGACGAAGTTCTTGCGGCCGGTGCGTTTGATGTATTCGACGCGGGTGAGGAGGACGCCCGCATTGCCGCTGATGAACCGGCCGGGCTCGAGCAGGATGCGGAGACCGAGCGGGCGCAGCAGGGGCAGGACGGTCGCGGCGTAGGTCTCGGGGGTGAGGATGCGGCGGGCGGCGGGGCGTTTCCACCACGCGGGGGAGCCGCTGGCCAAGGCATCCTGGTAGACGATGCCGATGCCGCCGCCGATGCTGAGGAAATCGAAACCGTGGCGCTGGCTGAGGCGCTGCGCGAGCGGCACCACTTTCTGCACCGCGAGCTTGAAGGGTTTGACCTCGGTGAGTTGGGAACCGATGTGCATCTGGAGGCCGCGCAGACGCAGGTTGGGCAGGCAGGCGGCGCGCGCGTACATGCCCTCGACCTCCTCGAAGGCCACGCCGAACTTGTTCTCGTACGTGCCGGTGGTGATCTTGGCATGGGTGCCGGCGTCGATGTTGGGGTTCACCCGCACGGCCACCGGCGCGACGAGCTTCAGGCGCAGCGCCACCCGCGATATCCGGCGCAACTCCGCCTCGGACTCGACGTTGAAAGAGTAGATGCCCTGCCGGAGCGCGTAGGCGATCTCGTCCTCGGTCTTGCCCACGCCGGCAAAAACGCATTTCGCGGGATCGCCGCCCGCCGCGATCGTCCGGGCCAATTCGCCGCCGCTGACCACGTCGAAGCCGCTCCCGAGTCCGGCGAGGGTGTTGATCACCGCGAGGTTCGAGTTCGACTTCATCGCGAAGCAGATCAGGTGCGGGAGCGGGGCCATCGCCCGGTCCAACTCCACGAAGTGCCGCGTGAGGGTCGCCTGCGAATAGACGTACAGGGGCGTGCCGTGGCGCTCGGCGAGCGCCGACAGGTTCACGTCCTCGCAGTGGAGCTCCTTGCCGACGTAACGAAACGAATGCATCGCGCGAGGTTATGCCAAAACCAGGGGTGCGGGGGCCAGCATTCAGTATCCGGCGTCCGGCGTCCGGGGGATGCCGGACCCCGGATGCGGTCGGCGGCCCGCTGGCTCGCGGCGGCCGCGGGAGCCTACTCCCACTCGATGGTTCCGGGGGGCTTGCTCGTGAGGTCGAGCACCACGCGGTTCACGCCGCGCACCTCGTTGGTGATGCGCGTCGAGATTTTCTCGAGCAGGTCGTACGGCAACCGCACCCAGTCGGCGGTCATGCCGTCCTGCGATTCCACGGCGCGCAACGCGATGGTGAAGTCGTAGGTGCGTTCGTCGCCCTGCACGCCGACGCTGCGGACGGGGAGGAGGACGGCGAAGGTCTGCCAGGTCTTGTAATACCAGTCGGCGGCCTTCATTTCCTCGACGACGACGGCGTCGGCCTTGCGGAGGATGTCGAGTTTCGGGCCGGTGATCGCGCCGAGGCACCGGACGGCGAGGCCGGGTCCGGGGAAAGGTTGGCGTTGGACGATCTCGCGGGGGAGGCCGAGTTCCTGCCCGAGCATGCGGACCTCGTCCTTGAAGAGGCAGCGCAGCGGTTCGACGAGCTCGAACTTCATGTTCTTGGGCAGGCCGCCGACGTTGTGGTGGCTCTTGATCATCGCGGCCGGATTGCCGGCGATGGGCACCGACTCGATGACGTCGGGATACAGCGTGCCCTGCGCGAGGAACCGGGCCTTGCCGGCGCGTTTGGTGGCGGTCTGGAAGACGTCGATGAAGGTCTTGCCGATGACCTTCCGTTTGCGCTCGGGATCGACGATGCCCTTGAGCTTGCGAAGGAAGAGCGGCGTGGCGTTCTCGTACTGCAGCCGGATCTTGAAGTTCCGGCCGAAGACTTCCTGGACCACCTCGGCCTCGCGGGAACGCAACAGGCCGTTGTTGACGAAAATGCAGGTCAACTGGTCGCCGACGGCGCGATGGATCAGCGCGGCGGCCACGCTGGAGTCGACGCCCCCGCTCAGGCCGAGGATGACGCGCTCTTTGCCGACCTGCCGGCGGATTTCGTCGGTGGCCTGATCGACGTAGTTGCGCATCGTCCATCCCTTGCCGCAGCCGCAGACACCGTGGACGAAATTGGCGAGGATGTCCTTGCCGCGCGGGGTGTGGACGACCTCGGGATGGAACTGGATGCCGAAGTAACGCTTCTGGGCGTGCTCGATGGCGGCGTAGCCCGAGTTGTCGGTGGTGCCGACGACGACGAAGTCCTTGGGGAGCCGGGTGAGTTTGTCGCCGTGGGAATTCCAGACCTGCAACTGGGCGGGCAGGTGCCGGAACAAGGCGCATTCGCGGTCATTGACGGTCAGGGTTCCCTTGCCGTACTCGCGTTTGTCGCCCTTCTCGACCTTGCCGCCGAGGAAGTGGGCGAGGATCTGGACGCCGTAACAGATGCCGAGGACCGGGATCCCGAGCTTGAAGATGCCCTTGTCGGGCAGCGGTGCCTTCGGCGCGTAGACGGACGACGGTCCGCCCGAGAGGATCAGGCCTTTGGGCTTGAGTGCTGCGATTTCCGAGGCAGGCGCGTTGAACGGCAGGATTGTCGAGTAGACGTTGCACTCGCGAATGCGCCGGGCGATGACCTGGGTGTATTGGGATCCGAAATCCAGAATGACGATCTGTTCCATGAACTGAGCGAAAACGCATTTTCTGGGGGCATGGCGGGCATTTGGAAAGAGCAAAAACGGGAAGTCACGTCGCCAGCGGCGCGCCCGTCTGGATGCCGTGCTTCAGGCAATAGGCGCCGTTGACCACGTATTTCTCCGCCCAATGACGGAGGCCCGCGCGTTCCTCGGGCTTCAGTGCCCGGACCACTCTCGCCGGCGAACCCAGAACCAGTGACCCCGCCGGGACCACCATTCCGGGCGTCACCAGGGCATTGGCCCCGATCAGCGACTGGGTCCCGACCACCGCCCCGTCCAGCACCGTCGCCCCCATGCCCACCAGGCACTCGTCCTCGATGGTGCACGCGTGGACGTTGGCCGAATGACCCACCGTCACCCAATCCCCGAGGATGCACGGGAAGTCGTCCGCGAGGTGCAGCACGGCGTTGTCCTGGATGTTCGAATGCCGCCCCACCACGATCCGGTTGATGTCGCCCCGCAGGACCGCGCCGTACCAGACGCTGCTGCGGTCGCCCAACTCCACGTCGCCCACCACCACCGCCGTTTTCGCGAGGTACACGCCCGAACCCAAACGCGGTTGGCGCCGCAGGTGCCGCTCGAGACGCGCGATCAAATCGTCCATGGGACGAGGATCCGACACCGGGGCGCGGCGGACAAGGACGCTTGCCGGGGCCACCCGCGGCCGGGCAGCGTCCGCGCCGATGACGATTCGGGAAACGATCGAGGATGCCTGCGCCGCGCTGGAACGCGCGGGCCTCGCTTCGCCGCGTCTCGAGGCGGAATTGCTGCTCGAACACGTTCTCGACGTGCCGCGCCTCCGGTTGCTGCTGCGGTCGGGGGAAACGCTCGATGCCGAACCGATCGCACGGTTCCGGGCACTGGTCGAACGCCGCGCCCGGCGCATCCCGCTCCAGCACATCGTGGGTTGGGCGCCCTTTCTGGAGCATCGCATCGAGTCGAGCCGGGACGCTTTGGTGCCGCGCCCGGAAACGGAGTTGCTCGCGCTGCTCGCCATCGAACGGCTCCGGGCCATTCCTCCGCCGGCGCCGCGGCGGGCGCTCGATCTGGGCACGGGGACCGGGTGCCTTCCGGTCGCCATCGCGGCGGCGGTTCCGGACGCAACGGTGGTTGCCGTCGAGTTGTCGCCTGCCGCGGCCGCATTGGCCCGGCGCAACCTGTACCGGGCCGGTGTGGCGGGCCGCGTCGAACTGGTGGAAGGCGACGCGTTCGGGGTGGTGCCCGGGTTGGGCAGGCGATTCGACCTCTTGGTGACGAATCCGCCGTACATCGCGTCGGCGGAGATCGGGGGATTGGAGCCCGAGGTGCGGGACCACGATCCGCGATTGGCTTTGGACGGGGGTGGCGACGGGTTGGACTTTTACCGGCGCCTTGCGGCGGAGGCCGGCGGCTGGTTGGAGCCGGGCGGCTGGTTGCTGGCCGAATTCGGCGACGGGCAGGCGCCCGCGCTGGTGGAAATGTTCGCGGGACGGGGTTGGGTGCAAATCGGCGTCGAGAAAGACTTGAGCGGCCGCGAGCGCGTTCTCATCGTGCGCGCGCCGCCCGGGCCGCGTTCCTGATCCAGGAACCCGCGCGCAATCCGGGCGGAACCGATTTCACATGGACAGTTTTCTGATCGAGGGAGGCGTCGTGCTCCGCGGCGACGTGAACATCAGCGGCTCCAAGAACGCCGTGCTGCCGATCATGGCGGCCACGTTGCTCACGGCCGAAACCTGCGTGATCCGGCGGGTGCCCGATCTCAGCGACGTGCGGTTCATGGGCAAAATCCTCGAATCCATCGGGGCCGAGGTCCAGTTCGAGGACCACACCCTCACCATCCGCGCCGCGAACGTCCGCGGGTTCGGCGATTACGACCTCATCCGCAAGATGCGCGGATCGATCTGCATCCTCGGCCCGCTGCTCGCGCGGTTGCGCGAGGCGACGGTCTCGCTGCCCGGGGGATGCGTGATCGGGACGCGGCCGATCGACCTGCACCTGAAGGCGATCGCGGCATTGGGTGCGGAACTGCGGGTGGCGGGCGGGTACGTCCATGCGAAGGCGCCCCGTCTCGACGGGGCGCTGGTGTTCCTCGGTGGCCGGGCGGGGCCGACCGTGCTGGGGACGGCGAACCTCCTGATGGCGGCCACCCTCGCGGACGGCGTGACGGTGATCGAGAGCGCCGCCTGCGAACCGGAGATCATCGACCTTGCCGATTTCCTGAAGGCGATGGGCGCGAACATCCATGGCGCGGGAAGTCCGACGATCACCGTGACCGGCGTGAAGGAACTTCACGGGGCGGAACACGAGGTCATCCCCGACCGGATCGAGGCGGGGACGTTCGCGGTGGCGGCGGCGGCGACCGGTGGTTCGGTGACCTTGCGGGGCGCGCGGCCGGACCATCTCGGCGCGGTGCTCGACAAATTGCAGGAATCGGGCGTGCGGATCGAGCGGAGTGCCGGCGCGCTGACGGTGCGGGGAAACGGGGTGCTCCGGCCGGTGGACGCGACGACGATGCCGTACTCGGGCTTCCCGACCGACATGCAGGCCCAATTGATGGCGCTGATGTGTCTTGCGCCGGGGACCAGCATCATCACGGAACGGATCTTCGAGTCGCGGTTCATGCACGCCTCGGAATTGATGCGGTTGGGCGCGGACATCGCCATCGAGGGACCGAGTGCGATCGTGAAGGGTGGGCGACCGCTGAGCGGGGCGCCGGTGATGGCGAGCGACCTGAGGGCGTCGGCGGCCTTGGTGGTGGCCGGGATGGCGGCGGGGGGAACCACGCAGGTGAACCGGGTGTACCATCTGGATCGCGGTTACGAGAAGATGGAGGAGAAGCTGGAGCGGTTGGGGGCGCGGATCTCGCGGGTGCCGGGAGAATAGGTTGGGGGGGAGCCATTGGAAAAAGACTGACGAGACCATTGACTTTCGGACTCGAAATCGGGTACACCGCTTTCAGGTAACAACGCTTTCCTTATAAAAATCGCTTCTACGATTGCCGCGTTGGCGCTGGCGGGCTTGACCAGCCAAGCCGGTATTTTCACCTTCACGGCGACGTTGACCGGTGCTCAGTCGACCCCCCCGAACGCCAGCACTGCCAGTGGCAATGTTTCGGCGGTGTACGATTCGACCCAGAACGAGTTCGCTGTGAGCGGTTCCTATTCCGGTTTGCAGACGTCGGCAACTGCGGCGCACGTACATTTGGGCGCGGTCGGTGTTGCGGGCGCCGTTCAGGTTCCCCTGGTGGTGGTTGGCGGTACGTCGGGCGTCGTTCTCGCCGGGCCGGTGTCTTTGACCGGACAGCAGATCACCGATTTGATGGCCGGCGACTGGTACGTGAACATTCATGACAGTGTTTTCCCGGGCGGAGAAATCCGTGGTCAGCTGCTGCTGACGAGCGTCCCCGAACCCGAAACCTACGCCGCATTCGCTGGCGTTGGTCTGCTCGGTTTCGCCGCTTGGCGTCGGTTCCGGGCCTGATCCGGTTCCGGTCCATTCGAAAAAGGGCGCGGCTTATGCCGCGCCCTTTTTGTTTTCCGCCCTCCGCTTCAGCGGGCTGCCGGTGGGACAATCCAGGGTGCCGGTTGGGTTCCCAGCGGGTTGGAACTTGGGGCGGCAACAAGGGTTGCCTCACGCCATGCTTTGATCTGCCCCATGATGGCCGAAACCGAGATGCCATCGTGCTCTCCCGGGTACTTGGAAAGGTTGGCATCGGCCAGATTGAAAAGGGCGACCGCGGGCCCAAGGCGTCCCTTCTGAAGGTGCACGAATGCCCCGGTGAATTGGATCAGCCCTTTGTGGAATGCGTAGTTGGCAGCCGCCTTCCCGCCAGCCAGCCAGAATTCTTCGAGGACGTCGTGCGCCTCGTAGTACAGGCCTTGGTTGAAGCACTCGAAGTACCCCAGATAATGCGCGTCCCAACCCCGCCCTTCGAGACCTTCGATCATCGCGGCAATGCGACCGGACTTGTTGCTCACCGCGCGGGGATAGCGCGGCGCCATTCCCGCGCCCAGCGAATTCACCGGAACAAAACCCGGCTTGCCCCGCCCCCGCCTCATCCCTAGAAACACTCCCCGATGTCCCGTTCCGATCGCCCGTTCGATCTGGCCGCATGGCTGGAGACCCATTCCCGCTCGGTTGACGCCGCGTTGGACCGCTTTCTGCCCAAGGCATCGGTTCGTCCGGCGACGATCCACAAGGCGATGCGCTACTCGCTGTTCGCCGGCGGCAAGCGGATGCGCCCCGCGCTGGTGCTGGCGGCTGCCGAAGCCTGCGGTGGGCGCGAGGTCGATGCATTGCCGGCGGCGTGTGCCGTCGAATGCATCCACACCTATTCGCTGATCCACGACGACCTGCCGTCGATGGACAACGACGATTTTCGCCGTGGCAAGCCGACCAACCACAAGGTGTTTGGCGAGGGCATCGCGGTGTTGGCGGGCGACGCCCTGTTGACCCAGGCGTTCGAGATCGTGGCCCAAAGCCGGGCCCGGGCCCGCTACTCGCATCAGGATCTGGTGCTCGAACTCGCCAAGGCCGGGGGGCCGCTGCAACTCATCGCGGGGCAGGTCGCGGATCTCGAAGGCGAGGGCAAGGATCTGAGCGTTCCCGACCTGCGCTACATCCACGAGCGCAAGACCAGCGCCTTGCTTTGCGCCTCCGTGCGGCTTGGCGGCATGAGTGCGAATTGCACCCCGACCCAACTCAAGGCCCTGACGGCGTTCGGATACAACGTCGGCCTCGCCTTCCAGGTGATCGACGACATCCTCGACGTCACCCAATCGACCGAAAAACTCGGCAAGACGGCCGGCAAGGACGTGGCCGCGCAGAAGGCGACCTACCCGCGGTTGGTCGGCTTGGAAAAATCCCGGAAGATCGCGGCGCAATTGACCCGGAAGGCCTATGACGCGCTCGATCCGTTCCGCGGAAAGGCCCGTGCGCTCGACGCGATTGCCCGCTACCTGCTCGAGCGCGATCACTGAGCGGGTCCGGTGCATGGGGAAGGGACCAGAGGCCGCCGGGGCGCCCCGGGTGGACGCGACAAGCCTGCCGGGTCTGCAGGCTTGCGATGACGGCGGGATCCCTTGGCTGCCTTGCCGCGATGTCCAGATACGCCCAGAAGCCCACAAGGGACGTCCATCCTGCGGGGTTGGCAAAGTCACGGGGGTTGGGCACTTTTCGGCGCCCGAACCGTTTCGTGCGGCGGGCTCCAAGTCGTCATGTCCAATTCATCGGATGCACCCGTGCCGAATCGCCGGGGCTTTCTAAAGGAAGCCGCGGCCGGCGCCATCGGGGGCTGCTGCGTGCTGGTACCGGCTGCCGCGGGAATCGTGGCATGGCTTGATCCGCTCTCTCGCGATGCCGGCGAGGCGGGCTACCTGCGCGTGGCGCAACTGGCGGCGCTGCCCGTGGACGGCACCCCGCGTCGCGTCACCATCGTGATGGAAAAGACCGACGCTTGGACGCGGCAACACGCCGTGCCCATCGGCGCCGTCTATCTGCGCCGTGTCGGCGATGGCGTCGTCGCGCTGCATTCCATCTGCCCGCACGCCGGTTGCTTCGTCGACTACCAGGCGTCGAGGAAGTCGTTTTTCTGCCCGTGCCATGAAAGCACGTTCGCGGAGGATGGTTCGATCAACGATCCCCATTCGCCGAGTCCGCGCGGGCTCGACACGCTGGACGTCGAGGTCCGGGCGGGCGAAGTCTGGGTTCGATTCGAGAATTTCCGCACCGGCAGCCGCACGAAGGTGCCCGTGGCATGAAACGCTTGGTCGATTGGATCGACGACCGGACCGGCTGCCGGCGTCTCGTGCGCGAGGCGTTGTTCGAGAGCGTGCCCGGTGGCGCCCGATGGCGGTATATCTGGGGCAGCACGCTCACGTTCTGCTTTGCCATCCAGATCATCACCGGACTCGCGCTGTGGATGGCCTACAGCCCGAGTGCCTCCACCGCGTGGGAGAGCGTGTATTACATCCAGCATGAACTCGCCGGTGGCTGGATCCTGCGCGGGATCCACCACTTCACGGCGCAGGCCATGCACGTCCTGCTCGTCCTGCACCTGCTGCAGGTGATCGTCGACGGCGCCTACCGTGCGCCGCGCGAGGTGAACTACTGGTTTGGCATCGTGCTGTTGGCGTTGACGCTCGGTCTCGGACTCACGGGATACCTGTTGCCGTGGGACCAGAAAGGCTACGGCGCGACCAAGGTGGCCACCAATCTGGTGGGCTTGGTGCCGTTCGTCGGCGCTTCCCTCCAGAAACTCGTGATCGGCGGGGCGGATTACGGGCATTTCACCCTGACCCGGTTCTTCGCGCTGCACGCCGGAATCCTGCCCGGCGCTATGATCGTGGCGATCGTTGCCCACGTGGCGCTGTTCCGCCGCCATGGGATCACCGCCAAGAAGCCGCTCCGGGGACCCGACGCGGCCTTCTGGCCCGACCAAGTGCTGATGGACGCCGTGGCCTGCCTCGCGGTCCTCGCGGCCGTGATGTACCTGACCCTGCGCCATCACGGTGCCGAGTTGTTGGCACCCGCGAACCCGTCGGAGCCGTTCAATGCGGCGCGGCCCGAGTGGTATTTCCTTTTCCTGTTCGAGTTCCTGAAACTGGAAGTCCTCACCCGGCTCTTCGGCCACCACGGCGCGATCGTCGTCCCGACGCTGGTGATGGGAGTGTTGGCAGCGATGCCATTCGTCGCCCGCTGGCGCCTCGGCCATCGCTTCAACCTCGGGTTCCTTGGAATCCTGCTGGCGGGCGCGATGGCCCTGACCGTCCGTTCGTTGAACAAGGACGCCAACAACGTCGATTACCAGGCCGCGCTCGACCAAGCCCGGTTCGAGGCCCTTCGCATCGCCGAGATGATCAAGGCCAACGGGGGCATCCCGAAGATCGGTGCGTCGGGCCTGCTGCACAACGATCCCGCCACGGCCGGTCCCAAGCTCTTCGTCCAGCATTGTGCCTCGTGCCATCGTTACGCGGGCCACGACGGTCTGGGGATCGTGCCCCCGGATGCACCGGGCGCACCGGATCTCCATGGCTTTGCGACCCGGCGTTGGCTCGCCGACTTCCTCGACGCCCGCCAGATCACCAACCATGCGTTCTACGGCGGGACCAAGTTCCGCGATGGCAAGATGGTGAAATACGTCCGCGAGAAACTCCCGAAACTGGCGGCGCGCGACACGAACGCGTTCTCGGCGATGATCGCCGCCGTCAGTGCGGAGGCGGCGTTGCCGGCGCAAAAGGGAATCGATGCCCGGGAAAGCGCCATGATCGAGGAGGGACGCAAGCACACCCGCGAGACCTTCGGCTGCACGGATTGCCACGCCTTTCGCAAGGCCGATGACGATGTCTCGGCCCCCGAGTTGACGGGTTGGGGTTCGCGCGAATGGGTGATCGGCATCATCGCCGATCCGTCGCATCCGCGATTCTACGGGAAGAAGAACGACCGCATGCCGGCCCTCGTGAAGGACGGTCGGATCTCGGCCAACGAAGCGGGACTGCTGGCGGATTGGCTGCGCGGGGACATCGATGCCCTGAGGGTGGCCCGGGCGGTGGGAAACATTCCCGCGCCCTGAGCCGGACCCCGGCCGACGAGACATCGCGCAAAGATCCTTCTGCACCGGAGCGGCCGAGGGACGTTTTGCGTGTCCCTTTGGGTCTTGTACGGCGGTCGACGAGCAAAACGAAGCGGCCGCCGGCCGCGTGACGACGCGTGCCGACGGCCGAGGGTTGATGGGCTTCGGTGCCCGGCTTACTTCGCGCCTTGGTCGATCCAAGCGCGGACAAGGCCGACCTGCTCCGGGGTGAGGGCTTTCGGTTGGGGGCCGCGCTCGCGTCCGCCCGATCCGCCTTCGGGCCCACCGCCTCCGGGACCTTCCGGTCCGCCGGGGCGTCGACCGCCGGGGCCTCCGTCGGGGCCGTTGGGTCCACCGTCACGTTGCCCGCCGGGTCTCCCTGGGCCTCCATTGGGTCCGCCTTGCCCACCGGGCCCGCCGAACTGGGGTTGGGGAAGACTGGCGTTCAGTCCGTCCCGGATCTGTTGTTCGTCCAGGCTGCCGGCATTGGACTTGTCCCATGCGGCAAACCATTTCGAAAACGATCCCTTCCATTCCGTCGCCGTCAGTTGGCCGTCCTTGTTGGCGTCGGCGACGGCAAACCAGCCGGGTCCGATGAATCGGCCCGGCCCACCGCCGCGGCGCCGTCCGCCTTCGTTGCCGCCACCCGGACGCTGGGGCGGCGGAAGGATGTCGCCGAGTTTCTCGGCGAACTGGGTCTGGCTCACGGCGTCCTTCTTTTCCGGATCGAGCTTCGCGTACCAAGCGTCGGCCAGCGCGGCGAACTCGGCCTTGGACACCTTCTTGTCACCGTCCTTGTCGCCTTGGGCCACCATCTGGGGCGCGACCATCATGCCGGGACCAAATCCACCGCGCCCCCCCGGGCCACCCTGACCGCCGGGACCACCTTGGCCACCGGGGCCGCCCCGGCCTCCGCGACGCTTCGGCGGCATGGCCGTCTCCTCGTCCAACTGCGAGACCGCGATCACCAGGGAACTTTCGTGTCCCTTGCCGATTTTCAGGATCTTGCCGTCCTCGCCGCCCTTCAGCACGGCTTCCCGGCTGTCCAGACGCAGTTCGCCACGCTGCCGTTCCTCGCCGTGGCAGCGGGTGCAAGAAGCCTCGAAGATCGGTTTGATGTCCTTCTCGAAGGTCAGCCCTTTCCGGTCGGATGGCGGCGGCAGTTTGCCGAGGTCCGGGGCCGCGGAGACCACACTGGTGATCGCGAGCCCCAGCAGGACGAGACAATGGGATCGTTTCATTCCCTGCAGACGACCGTCCGGACCCGGGACGGTTACCGATGGTCTCGAGCCCGGATCGAAACGGGTGCGTCGCCCCGGACTTCAGGGCGCGGCGGCCGGATCCGGATCGCCCTCCGAATCATCGTCCCCGGCGGCGCCCGATCTCAAAGTCGAACCACCGGCCGCCGCGATCGCGGTCTCCAGACTCTTCCGGAATTCGTACCGGTTTCCCGGGGTGATCAGCAGCTTTCGCCGCAGTCCGGAATGCCGGTGGATCACCAATTCGCGATGCTCCGCGTGCAGGGCATTGGTCCAGTTCTCGTACTGCAATCGTCCGTGGCGGCGGCGGGGTTTGGAGACGCGCTCGATGTCGTCGTACCGGATGCGGCGCAGCGTGACGCCAAACAATCGGATGCGGAGTTCGCCGCGGCCGATGCGGTAACGGATCCGGCAGAGGAGAATGATCCTCAGGACCAAGAGGGCTGCCAGAGCGCCCCCGGAGGCCAGCGTCCATTCGAGCGTGTTCAAGGCTGCCTCCGGAATTGGGGGGCCCACGACGGGCGCCCGGTTGGACCACGACCACGACTTTCGACGGCTCTCATTTCGGACCCCTTGCCCGGTGGATCCATTGGTGGCTCCCGGGATCACCGGACCCTACCGGGGGAAATCGCCCGTTGGGAGGGGTAAATTCGCGGCGCGCGAACGCGGGGCCCCGTTCGGCATCGTGGGTGGACGGGGTTTGACCACCCCCGAAGACATGGCAGGGTTACTCCTCCTGTTCGGCGAGTCCGGACGTCGCCTGATGACTGCCATCCCCCCGCCAGACGGATCGCCCTCGACGGCGACCGAAATCGACCGACCGAAACTGGGTGCTCTCCAGACCATTCGCGGACTCGGCGCGCTGATCGTGGTGTTCGCCCATCTGGCCGCGGTCTTTCCCCCGGTAATGGTCCCCGGGAACACGCCGGAGGCCAGACGTGCCGCGGAGTTGTTGCTGGGGCAGTTTCCCGTTTCGGTTCTGGTCTCGGGTCGGTTCGCCGTGAGCATGTTCTTCGTCCTGAGCGGATTCGTCCTGTCGGCCCGGTACCTCGGGCCTCGCCCCGCCGGGTCGACCGAACTCTGCGGGGCCATCGCCAAACGCGCGGCGCGCCTCTGGCCCATGGTCATCGCGAGCGTCCTGTTCTCCACCGTGCTGGGCAGACTCGGCCTCACGCGACACGTCGAGGCCGCCGCCTTCACCGGCGCCGAATGGCTGGTGACCCAAACCTATTGGAACCAGGGATGGGTCCGCATCGGCATGCAAGTCATCGCCCATCCCTTCACCGCTGGCGTCGCGTTCAATCCCCCGCTTTGGACTATCGGCGTCGAGTTGAATGGTTCCATGTTGGTCTATTTCCTCCTGCTCTTCAGCCGCGGTTCGAGGTGGCGCGGTTGGATCTACGCTGCGGCCCTGCTCGTGTTCCGCAATGACCAGATGGCGGCTTTCGTCGTCGTCGTCGTGCTCGCGGACGGTTGGCTGACCTGGAAATGGTGTGCCCAATGGGCATCCAGCCCTCTCGTGGCGGTCCCGGTGGCCGCGGTGGCACTTTTCCTTGCCGGTTGGTCGGAAGGCTCGGCCCCCGGCGAACCCTCGCCCGCCCTCTACGCGTGGCTCCCGCGCATTGCTTTCGGCGCCGCAGGCTGGCACTTCGTTGGCGCCACGCTCCTCCTCGCGGTGGTTCTTGGCTGCCCACGCGTGCGTCCCAGTCTGGAGGGCAAAGTCGGCCGCTGGTTCGGGTCCATCAGCTATGCCCTGTACGCAACCCATTTTCCCGTCATCTGGTCCGTTGGCTGCGCCGTGTTCCTCGGTTTGCGGCCCCACCTGCCATATCCCGCGGCCGCCGGACTCGCGTCGCTCGCCGCCCTCGCGGCCTCGCTCTTCGTCGCCTGCCTGTTCGAACGCTACGTGGACCGTCCCAGCCTGAGTCTCGCCCAGGCCATCGGCCGTCGTTTCGAGGCCACGTTCCGCTGACTCTCGGCGCCTTCCTCTTCCTCGGGTCTTGCTTCCGCGCGCCCTCCGGGTCGACCTTGTCCCGTCCCATGGACCCCCGCGCCTCCACCGCGACAGCCGTCGCCATGGCGATGTTGGCATTGCTGCTGCCCCCGTCCTTCCGGACGCGGGCGGGCGACGACTACACGGGCTTGATCCGGCCCCTGCTGCGCGACCGGTGTTTCTCCTGTCACGGCGCTTTGAAACAGAAGGCTGGCCTCCGTCTCGACACCGTCGCCTTCATGCGCCGTGGCGGGAAATCGGGTCCGGCCATCGATCCGGGCCGTCCGTCGGAGAGCCGGATCTTCCAGCGGGTCACTGCCGCGGGCATCGACGAACGCATGCCTCCGGAACACGAGGGCCAAGCGTTGTCCGCCGCGCAGTCGGCCATGCTGCGCGCATGGATCGCCGCCGGAGCACCGGCCCCGGACGGCGAGACCGCCGAGCCGGATCCCCGGGATCACTGGTCGTTCCGCGCGCCGGTCCGGCCGCCAGTGCCCGCGACGGCCGGCCCGTCGCGATCCGGGAATCCGATCGACGCGTTTCTCGAGCGGGGCCGCCGGGAACATGGGTTGACGCCTTGCGGCGAGGCCTCGCGGCCCATTCTGGTGCGCCGGCTTTATCTCGACCTCGTCGGCATCCCGCCGTCGCCGGCCGAACTCGACGCGCGGTTGGGCGATCCCGCTCCGGACTGGTACGAGCGGATCGTGGACCGGTTGCTCGAGGACCCGCGTCACGGGGAGCGCTGGGCCCGGCACTGGATGGATGTTTGGCGCTACAGCGACCCATGGGGTCTCGGCGACCAGCTTCGCAACAGCCAGAAGCATCTCTGGCACTGGCGCGATTGGATCGTCGAGTCGATCAACCGCGACCTGCCCTACGACGAGATGATCCGCTTGATGCTCGCCGCGGACGAATCGCATCCGAACGACCTGGGCAGGCTGCGGGCCACGGGTTTCCTTGCCCGGAATTATTTTCTCTTCAACCGCAACCAGTGGCTCGACGAAACCGTGGAACACGTGTCGAAGGGTCTCCTCGGATTGACGCTCAACTGCGCCAAATGCCACGACCACAAATACGATCCGTTCCCGCAGGCCGACTACTACCGGTTCCGTGCATTCTTCGAACCGTACCACGCGCGGGTCGACGTGCTGCCGGGCGAGCCGGATCTGGCCCGCGACGGGTTGCCGCGGGTGTACGACCGGATGCTCGAAACCCCGACGTATCGTTTCGTTCGCGGACAGGAAAACGAACCCGACAAGTCGGTGGCCATCCGACCCGGCATCCCCGAGGTGCTGGCATTTGCCGAGCTCCGGATCCGGCCGGTGTCATTGCCGACGGAGGCTTGGCAACCCGAACGAAGGCCCTGGGTCTTCGAAGCCCATCTCGGCGCTGCCCGGGCGCGGTTGGCCTCGGCCCGGGAGAAACTCGACGGAATCCGGACCCGCGTGGCCGCGTCCCCGGCGGCATCCCGTGCCGAGACGCAGGCGGAGTCCGCGGTCGCGGCGCGGGAGGTCTCGTTGGCCGAGGCCGAATGGGAGAGCGTGGAGCGTCGGGCGGCGGCGATGCGCCGTCGGTGGGCCGGCGCGGGCGATGCCTCCGAACCCCACCGTGACGCCGTCGTCGCCGAGCGACGGGTTGCCGCGGCGAAGGCCGCGCTTGGCGTGGCGGCAGCCGAGTTGCGCCTTCTCCGGGCAGCGCCGGACAAGAGGGATTCCGTGGCGAAGGAAGTTGCGGCGGCCCGCGAGAAGGAGGTTGGGGCCTTGGCGGAAGCCGGGAAGCCGGTCCCACCGGACGCGACTTACACGCGACTGGACGGGGCGTCGTGGACCGCGACCCGGTTTCTGGATTCCACCAAGGACGATGCCGTGGTGGATTTCCCGTCGACCAGCACCGGGCGTCGCACGGCCTTGGCCGCTTGGATCACCGACCCGCGGAACCCATTGACCGCGCGGGTCGCGGTGAACCACGTCTGGAACCGGCATTTCGGCACGCCGCTGGTGGCGGGGGTGTTCGACTTCGGGCGCAAGAACGGGCCGCCCACGCATCCGGAACTCGTCGACTGGCTTGCCTGCGAATGGGTCGAACGCGGATGGAGTCTCAAACACCTCCACCGGTTGATCGTGACTTCGGCCGCGTACCGGATGGAGTCCTCGCTCGCCGGGACCGGGGACGGGATGGCGAAAGATCCCGACAATCGTTGGTGGTGGCGGCGCCTGCCGATCCGTCTGGAAGCGCAGGTGGTGCGCGACGCCTTGTTGGCCCACGCGGGATCGCTGGACCCGGCCATGGGGGGAGCGCCCGTCCCGCCGGACGCGCAGGCCGACTCGCGGCGCCGCAGTCTCTATTTCCAGCATTCGAACAACGACCGGAACCTGTTCCTCGCCACGTTCGACGACGCGACGGTGAAGGAATGCTACCGGCGCGAGCAGAGCATCGTGCCCCAGCAGGCGCTCGCCCTTCTCAACGGCGG
>WBXI01000041.1 GCA_008933025.1 Verrucomicrobiota bacterium | reverse complement strand
CGGTTGCGCTCGGCTCGCTACGCTCGCCATCGCTCCACCTCCCCCGCAGGGGTTGGGTGGGAGCAGCCGGAAAGCAAATTACAGAAAGCTTCTTACACCGGCGTGTAAATGTCGTCTCAAACCAAAAGTTGGTGTCCCGGTGATAGTGGAGTGAATTGCCGGTGATTGTGATGGTGGCGTTGTTGGCGCCGGGGTCCTTAACAAGTGGTCCGCCTTGCGTCGCTTGGACCCTCCATGCTCCCCCCCATGTTCCTTGGAGACGTTGCAATTCGGAAGCGGTCGGGGGGTGGGTGGTACAACCGGTTTGCAGGCAAAGGAGAAGACACGGCATGAGCAGGGAAACCACCGTGAAGCCGAGCGCTCGTCTGAGAATCATTTTCATCTTTTTTTGGTTTCGATCGTTGTCGGCTAATGGATGCGCGCAGAAGCGCCCAACGATCAGCTCTGGGACGCCGGGCCAAGAGCGTGAGAATGGAACCGGAGCGCAATACCGGCGTTCCCTGGAGCGGCCTGTTGAACTAAGCCGCTACGCGGCGACCCGGAGGGTAGGCCCTCGGATTGCAATCGGGCGGGCACCGTCATGCCGTGAGCTTGTAGAACCGGCGGCGCATGAAAAGCCCTGATTACGGTTTCCATTCCAAATCCACCTCCATCCATCCGCGCCACCGCCGCAATGCCGACGCCCTTCGACGCGCCAAGGCAGCGGGGCCGGCGATGTCAGGCCCCGCGCCCGATCCCGCGGCGACCGCGCCTCCCGGTGTCCAGACCCTACGGACCACCGGCCGGGAGTTCGTCAACCCGGTCGACTACACGCATCCCTTCGATTCCATGGCCCGCTTCGCACAGACGCTGGCCCTGCGCTACGACGCCAATCGCACACGCCATGCCTATTACCGGCAGGTGCGCTTGCTCCACCAACATTTCGCCTGCGATCCCGCCCTGCTTTCCGAGTCCCAGCTCCGCGACTATTTCCTCCACGTCAAACTCAGGAAGCACTGGAAACCCAAATCCCTCCGCCAGGCCAGCGCCGCCACCCGCCTCTTCTTCGTCGACCTGCTCGGCCACCACGACTGGACCGTCTTCTCCCAACTCCGCGTCAAGGACCACGACACCCTCCCGGCGGTCCTCACCCGCAGCCAGGTCCGCGACCTCCTCGCCCACATCCGCCTCCGCCGATACCGCACGCCCCTCAAACTTATCTACGCCTGCGGACTGCGCCTGAGCGAATGCCTCGCCCTCACCATCCACGACATCCGCGGCCCCGAGAACCAACTGCTCGTCCGCAACAGCAAGGGCCACCAGGACCGGGTCGTGCCGCTTCCCACCGCCCTCTGGCGGGAACTCCAGGACTACTGGCGCGTCCACCGCCATCCATTGCTCCTGTTTCCCAACGTCGGACGCGGGGACTACGCCCTCGAAACCCTCGCCCAGCGCATGCACCGGGCCACCGCCCCCATGCCCTGCTCCTCGTTGCAGCGCCTGATCATCGTCGCCCGCAGGGAACTCAATCTCCCGGACGCATCCATCCATTCCCTGCGACATAGCTTCGCCACCCACCTCCTGGAAGCCGGCGCGCACCTGCACACGATCCAAAAACTCCTCGGACACAAACAGATCACCTCCACGATGGTCTACCTGCACGTGACGCACCAGACCACCCGCGACGCGTTGCGCCTGATGGAGGACCTATACCGCGGCTTACCGCGCTAGCCTCGCGTGTCCGTCACCCCCACGGTTCTGGGGGCGTTGCGTCGGTTCCTGCCGGATTTCCTGGAATCCGGCCCGCCGCTTTCCGACGCGCAACGCCGCGCCATTTGGGCCATCACCCATTGCCGAACACCGGCCATGGGCGGGCGAGCCTTTGCGTGCGGGGATTGCCATGGCGTTCGCTTCGCGTGGCATTCGTGCAACCACAAGGCCTGCCCGCAATGCGGCCGCGCCGCCACGGCCCGATGGGTGCAACGGGAACTCGGCAAGCGGGTGAACGCGCCCCATTTCCTGGTCACCTTCACCCTGCCGGCCGAGTTGCGCGGTTGCTTGCACGGTCCCCACGCCGGCAAAGCCCACGACCTGTTCTTCAAGGCGGTCGCGGGTTCCCTGTCGGAGAAGCTGGCCGCCGACAAGGGACTGCGCGCCGCCGTCAGCGGCTTCACCGCCGTCCTCCACACCTGGAACCAGCAACTGGGCTTTCATCCGCACATCCATTGCCTGGTTCCAGGGTGTGGACTCGACGCCGACGGCCGCTGGGTCCGGATCAAGAAGCCAGGGTTCCTTCTTTACCTGCCGCACCTTCAATGCGCCTTCCGCCAACACGTCTATAAACTCTTCCGGGCCCATGGCTGGCAGGTGGACCCCGCGGTCTGGGACAAGGACTGGGGCGTGCACGTCCAACCGGTGGGAAGCGGCGCCTCCGCGCTCAAATATCTCGGTGCCTATGTCGCCAAGACCGCGATCGGCGACTCGCGGATCGTGGCGGTGACCGACGACTCGGTCACTTTCCGATGGAAGAATCGCGCGGCCGGCAACCGGGTCGAAACCCAGACCCTCCCCGGCGTGGAGTTTGTCCGGCGCTATCTCAGGCATGTCTTGCCCAAGGGGCTGCGGTCGATCCGTTACTACGGCTTCTGTCATCCGGCCGCCAAAGCCAACCGTCTTCGCGTGCAACTCCACTCCGGCCGGGTCGTCGACCCTGGCGCCACCCATCCCGCCCCGGCGCCTCCGGCGATCGCCCCGCTTTGTCCGGGTTGTCGCCAGCCTATGATCCACTTGCTGTCGCTGGCCTCGCCCTGGCGCCAGCGCGGACCGCCCGGACCCAGCGCCACGTCATGCTCCCCGTGCGCCCCATGAACACCGCCGTCGCCCATTTTTCGGGGACGGTCGCCGCACCCCTCGCGTCGCGCGGCCTTCACGCTGGCCCTGGGACCCCGAAACCCACGATCGATCGCCCGATTTCGCCGGGCCAAGAGTCCCATCCGGGCCGATTCCGGCTTCCGAACGCCACGAACACGCGGGCGGTCATGACCTATACCGCGGCAAAGCGGGCCTATCGCCCTTTGCCACCGGTTCCATTCCCAACACCAGCGCCATAGGGATCCGAGATCCGGGCGTTCCACCGGGCTTGTTCAACCAAGGGTGTAGTTGCTGGCTTCGCAGCAATACACCCTTTAATGTTCGGCTCCCTGTGTGGCTACGGTAAGTGCGTCGATCTCGCTCTCCGGAAATGGCCACTGCCATGCGTCCGCTCTCCCAAACGACAAGCGGATGCGTTTGCACTCGAAAACCAGCCGCCTCGCAAAGGCCAGCAAAGGGAAAGACGCCTCATACGCCGGACCATCCGCACGATGTTCGAAAACTACCAAGGAAATCTCGGTGTCTGCCCGCTGAAAATGGCAAGTCGCGTAGCCGGGTTCCGATGACAACCTCACCCGCTCGTCCGGTGAGCCTGAAACGATACGAGCGACGGCCTGAACCAACTCTCGAATGCAATCGTTTGGAACGTGAGAGGCGGCTATCGAGTAGGACCCACGCTCGGCGGTGAAGCAGATATCCAACCAGCCGTTCTCAGGCTCCGAGATTCGCAGGGCTTTCATATGCACCTTAGGAAATGGCCGAACGACTGACCTGAGCGATGCGGGCTTCAGCCCGCATTCGCTCGAGGGAACAGTTAGGGCTCAGAACTACAAAGCTACTCAAGGTTTGCAAAGCCCCAAAAGACCACCATCAAAATGAATGCCGCGCCCGCCAAAAACAAACCAAGCACCATCTCTAACGCAAATAGCGAAGGAGGTAGCATCCGATGCTTTTGTCGCCAATTACCAACGTAATACAGCGTAAAGAAGGAAAGGGCAAAAGTGGAGACGAGCCAAAAGGAAAATATAAACTTGCGAACCCAACCGCCATCGGTCTCAGACTTCACCAATACTCCTAATTGCAGAATCAGGCAGAAGGCGAACATCGGCAGCATCCCGACGAGCAATGTGCCCCAAATGAAATCCCACACTTTGGCTACACGATTCATACTGCTCGCGCCCTAACGCAGAGGTCAGCGACGGGGGCCAGCCGCCGGTGGGGTTGACGTGGAATCGGGACTCAACGGCTGGCCAACGTTCGCTGGACTGTCGGGTTGGGCCGCCCGGGGAACGGTCCGTCGCCAGCCGTAGTAGCCGGCCGCCATAAAGAGTCCCCAGAGAAGCAAGACAACCACCGGGAACCTCATGAAACGCTCGACAGCCTGACCTGCGGCTGCCGGGACGAATGTCTTCAAAGCGACAATGGCAGCTACGACGAGGAGCAGGCACCACGCGATCCCAACAATGTCCCGCCTCGGGATGACCCGCCGCATCTGCTCAGGCCGCATGAGGACGAGGGACGACAGAAGAAAGAGAATCGGGGCGAGGGCTCGTTCCCAAAGCAGCGACAAAAATCCCATGGACGTCAGGATCGCCCACATTCCGAAGCGCACAGCAGACGGCTTGGTCATGGTCATGGGTGAAGTAAGGAGGCCCAACGAAAAAGCTCACGCACAGCCGCCGGAAGCGGGCGTGGCCTGCAATGATGATGTTCGAGTTTCATAGACCGGTCAACTGCCCGGCGCGGCGGCTGTTGCCTGCAGCGCCGGGTTCGCCGGTTGCTCACTGCTGAGGAAAAAACGCACCGGCTCGCTCCGAAAGAGAAAAAGGTACGTATTGAGCCGCAGCCGTTCAAAAGGAGTCAGGGCGCTGTAGGTCCCGGTGCATTGCACGACTACGCGCCATGGCGCATCTGTCTTGCCGGGCACAGGAAGATGGATTGTCCGAGCGGCAAAAGGCTGGATAGGCGTCCAATCATCGTCGGAAGACGAATGCCACGTGGTTATCGTGCTCGGGCTTGCCCAGCCTGAAGCCGTCTTCATCTGATACGTGGTGTCGAAAGCCATCTGGGCTGGACAGCGGTTGCTGATGGTGATGCTTACAGCAACCAGTGAATCATCGCGGTAGCGATTAGTTTGGATATCCCCGACTGCTATAGCCACACTGGATGGCGTCAAAGGATTCAGGGCGAGTGCAGCCGCAAGGCCACAGAGCACAGCAACGCCGATAATGAAGATCGCGAGTTTGCGCATGCAGGTCACGGCGAACATGAATTCTGGCTAAGCGCCTGGTTGGTCATAACGCCGGGATTTGCCCCGTATGCCCAAGCACTTGGTCATAGGACCCCCGTTCCCCGGGGAATTGCCCGGGCTGTTGGGCATAGGAGGGCCAATCCCCGGGTTTTGGACAAGTCCATTGGCATAGGGCCGCATCGGCAACCTTTCCCTGCTTTTGGAGGTGTCATGGCGGCAGACCCTTATGAAAGACAGTCCCGATGATCTTGGGCATAACAGCACGGCGGCCGCTGGCAAGCCCTATTCCCGATTGTCGCCGGATCCCGGGATTCCCACGGGCCCGCGCCAGTTGCCGCGCTTTCGTCCCGACCCCAATGCCCGCCTCCTCGACCCGTACCGGGAGGTCATCCGGTTCCATCACCTGTCCCATCGCACCGAATTGAGCGCCCGTCCGAAGACTCAACTGCCTCGGGATCACGCCAGCCGGCGAAGCATGATGCGGATCATTGCCGCGTGAATCCGGCCGGTCGCGCTCCGGACAGTCCGTTCGCAATCCCTCATGGGGCGCCGGCATGGCATTAGCCAACCGAACGGCCGCTCCACCGCCCAGCGCCCCGGTAGCACCTCGAATCCCTGCGTCTGGTCCGACCGTTTCACCACCTCCACATCCATGCCGGCGCGGAGTCCCTTTGCAGGGTTGGCGATGTCCTAACTGCCAAGGCCACCATCCACCCAGAGCTTCCGCAGCCAACCGTGGTGGCCCAGGGACTCGTCCAACCTCGGCTTCGCGCCCCCGTGCTCCGGACGGTCGGCCGGGGTCGCCAGGATCGAGAGGATGCGGCCCAGAGTCTCGGGCATGATGTGGCGCTGGCGTCCCTTGGTCTTCTTGCCCGCGTCGTATCCCGCTTCCGCGGCCAAGCCAGGCGACCGGACCGTTTGGCCATCGATGATCGCGGCTGTGGGCCGGCTTCGGCGTCCCGCCTGCTCCCGAGCGAAAGCCCGCAGTCGGTCGTGGCGCGCCGCCAGGACAGCCTCCCGGTTCCACGCCGCGAAGGCATGATAGACCGTCTTGTGGGGCGGGAAGTTCCTGGGGAGCAGGTGGCAGTGGCATCCGGCCTTGGCCGGGCAGAGGAGCGCGTCCAGGCCGTCGAGTTTTCGGACGGGCTCCCAATTTTGCGTTGCACGCGGGAAACCCCCTGTTGAAGGCTGCATCTCGTCCCTCGGTGATCGTCCGCGCGCGACCGCCTTGCCGATCCGCACCATGGAAACCACCGCCACCCGCCGGCCCGGACGCCACGCCTCCGGCAGGGGCTTCACCTTGGTCGAATTACTGGTGGTCATTGCCATCATCGCCGTGCTGGCCAGCCTGCTGCTGCCGGCGCTCGGCAAGGCCAAGGAACGCGGGAAGCGCTCGCAATGCCTCAACAACCTCCGCCAACAGGCCATCGGCCTCTCCCTGTACGCGCAGGACCACGACGACCGACTGCCGGCCCGGTCCGGCTTTGCCTACTCGCTGTCCCCCGACGGCCAGATTCCCGCGACCGAATCGCAGGCCATCGCTTTGCTGACCGGGTTGGGAAAGCTCTACCCGCATTATATCCGCGAGCCCCGGGTGTTCTATTGTCCTTCGATGAAGGAGCGGAACCTCGCCCACGACGGGCCCTTCGGATGGCAGAAGAACTTCCCGCTCCACACCACCGGCGGCGCCAACGGCATCAACAATTCCTACGTTTACCTGCTGGTGCCCGAACTCGACCGGTCGACCCGCCTCACCCAACTCGGCCAGGGCGCCCTGAGCGCCGATATCTTCATGCTCGGCATGGGCGACCTCTGCCATCGCTCCGGATACAACGTGGTCCATGGCGACGGCCATGCGGCGTGGTTCGCCGACCGCACCCGCGAGATCGCCCGGTCCACCGGCGGCGTCGCCTCCAACGACCCCATCAACCAGGACTGGTGGCGGCATTTCTCCCTCGGCGTCGCGGCGAACCAGCGGCTGCCCTGAGACGCCGCGCGTCCACCCCGCGTCCGAGCGACAACACCCCCGCCCTCCCACCATGTTCGACCGCTGGCCCAGACTGACCGCCGTGGTGGCGATCCTCGCGATCGCGGGCGCCTCCTTCCTGCTGTATTCCTCCGCCTGCACCGCGGAACGGCGCCCCCGCGGAACGCTCTGGTATTACAACCTGAAAACCCACGCCTTGTTCCCCGGCCCCGACGTCGCGGTCCCTCCCATCGACACCCCGTCCGGTCCGGGCACCGGCGTCCGGGCCTATGTCTACACCTCGGAATCCGATCCCAACCCGACCAACCGATTCGTGGCCTTCCTCGAGACGTTGTCGCCCGAGACGCAGAGGGCGGTCGCGGCGGACCTGCGCGACCGGGGCGGCAACGTCCCGATCGGATTCGCGCTGGAAAAGCATCTCGACGGCATTCTGGTCAGCGCCACCGACAAGATCGAGTGGCACCCGAAATTCGGTCCCGAAGGGATCGCCATCATGGAAGCCGGCAAGGCCAAGGCCGGCTCCGACCGCATCCGCCCCAGCCTCCCATGAACCGCAAGTCCCCGATTCCGTCCCGGATTGAGCGTTGGCGCCGTTCCCTGCCCCGCCTCGCGGTCGCGGCCGCGCTCTGCTTCACCGCACTGCGCGCGGCGCAGCCCGCGGCACCGCGGACAATCCTGTTGGCGGACGACGACGACGTCCTGTACCGCTCGGGCACGCGGCGCGTCGCCCAGTCCTTCGAACGGTGGAAGGGCAATCCGGTGATCCACGGCCGGGAAAAGCCGTGGGAGATCGCCATCGGCTGGATGAGCGTGCACCGCGACTCGGCCACGGGGCAGTATCAGTTGTGGTACCAGGCGTTCTCGGGTGACCGCTCCCGGGACCGCACCCGGCGATGCGTGGTCTGTTATGCCGAATCGGCCGACGGCATCCGCTTCTCGAAACCGGATCTCAATCTCTTCGACTACAACGGCGGGCCGGGCGGGAACATCGTGTTGACGGCCAACGGCGGTCGGTCGGACCGCTACGGGGCCTCGGTGGTCGTCGATCCGTCCGCGGCGGATCCGGCGCGCCGGTACAAGATGGCGTATTTCGACTTCGCGCGGGACCAGGGGCAGGAATACCCGGGCCTTTGCGTGGCCTTTTCGCCGGACGGGATCCATTGGACCAAGCATTCCCAGGCGCCGCTGTTGAGGGCCTTCTACGGCGACTACGAGGAACCGGTCCCGTTCGTGGGCGAAACCAACCGGCCGTGGGCCATCCCGCTCTCGGCATCGGACGGCACCGACGCGTTTTACGACCCGGTGCGCGGCGTGTTCGCGATCTACGGCAAGATGTGGATCGACGGTCCCGCGGGCGGGATGGGCTGGAAACACGGGATCGGGCGGACCGAGAGCCGGGATTTCGTCCATTGGTCGGCACCGCGACTCCTGCTGACCCCGGACGACGCGGATCCGCCCGGGCTCGAATTTCACACCGCGCCGGTCTTCTGGCACGCCGGGCGGTACTTCGCCCTGATCCAGATCCTGAACCGGGCGGAGGGCGGCGGCGTGGTCGACGTGGAACTGGGCATCAGTGGCGACGGTCTGCGGTGGAACCGCCCGTTCCGGCGGAACCTGGTCCTGCCGCGTGGCGGCGATCGCGGGTTCGACAGCGGGGCGGTCCTGACCTGTGCCACGCCGGTGGTGCTCGAGGACGAGATCCGGTTCTATTACGGGGGTTATTCGGGGGGCGCCACGGGAGGCGACGACTATTCGTTCACCACGGGCATTGGCTTCGCGACCCTGCGGCGCGACCGTTTCGCGGGAATCCGTCCGGTGGACCGGAGTGCCGAGCCGACCCTTCGCAAGCCGTTGGAAGGCGTCGGCCAGGTCACCCTGAAGCCGGTCGACCTCGAGGGGTTCCGACACCTGACCGTGAACGCGGACGCCACCGGCGGGGCCGTGCGGGTGGAACTGCTCGGCGAGGACGGGCGGCGGTTGCGGGGCTTCGCGGGCGGGGACGCGGTGCCCCTGCGCGGCGACGGATTGCGGCACGAGGCACGGTGGACCGGGCAGGCCGAGGGTGCGCTGCCCCATGGCCGGGCCATGATCCGGCTGCATCTGGAGCGAGCCACCGTCTATGCCGTGACCCTCTCGCCCTGATCCCGCACCCGAGGGTCCGCCCGCGTCGGCGTGCCCCGGCCATTTTCCTCGCGCGATCCACGGGGTTCCGTTACCTCCCGGCCGCATACACCGCATGACCATCCATGTGCTCGGCCACCAAGGCATGCTCGGCCACGTCGTCGCCCGCCACCTCGCCGAGGCCGGGCACCGCGTGCTGACCTCCGACAAGCGGTTCACCGGCGCCCCCCGGGATCCCCTCGTGGAGGAAGTCCGCGATTCCGGTGCGGATTGGGTGGTGAATGCCATCGGACTCGCGGCATGGAAGGCCACCACGGCCGCCGACCTGCACCTGCTCAACACCGTCCTCCCCCTGCATCTCGGACGCCGGCTCCGTCCCGGCCAGCGGCTTGTCCACGCCAGCACCGACGGCATTTTCGCCGGCACCCGCGGCCATTACGCGACCCACGACGAAGCCGATGCGACCGACGATTACGGATGGAGCAAGGCCCTCGGCGAAGCGGTCGCCATGCCCGGCCGCGCGTGGGTCATCCGGGTTTCGATCATCGGGCCGGAACTCGGCGTTGGTCACGGATTGATGGGATGGTTCCTGCGGCAGACCGGACCGGTCAACGGCTACGCCAACCACCGCTGGAACGGGATCACCACCCTGGCCTGGGCCGAATTGGCCGCGGGCATCATCGCCGGGCCCGACCGATACCCGATGCCCTTGTTCCAGGCCGGATCGAGCCAACCGGTTTCGAAACTCGAATTGCTGCAATGGATCGCCCGCACGTGGTCGCATCCGATACCCATCGCGCCGGCGGCGGCGCCCGAGACGCTGGACCGGACGCTGGTACCCGACCTTGAAATGGGACCGGTCGGGGAACAATTGGCCCGGATGGCGGCATGGTACCGGCGGTCCGCCCGATAGGGACCGGGGTCGCCGCTGGATTCAACGTTCGGGGCGGGGTCGCATCGCGACACGGCCCCGGGCGCGATGTCGAACCCCTCGCGCGAAGCGCCATGGAGCCGAGGCGGCAGGGCGCCGGCGGGGCCGCGAGGGTGCTTCTCGCATCGGTGTGGGAGCGTCCCCTTGGGACACCGGCCACGGGTCGATCGGCTTCCGGCGATGCTCACCGGCGCTCGGCCGCCATCGCCTTCGCGTAGGGCACGCCGTCCACGTAGACTTCGCGGATCGTCGCGTCGCCCGCGGCGGATACCGAGGCCTCCACCGTGAGTTTGCCATGCGGATTGCCGGTTCCTTCCCGGACATAGAAGCGTTCCAAGCCGTACGCCACGTCGAAGGCGCCGTCGCCGTGAACGGCTTTCACGGTTCCCGCCATGACGGGTTCCGCCGCGGTGCCCCGCAAGGGCACGAACGACGCCCCGCGCGCCACATGGAATCCGTTGGTCGTGCCCAACCGCACCCAGACCTTCGAGCCCACCGTGGTTTCCGGGGGGGTTCCGCCCGGGAACAACGACGGGGCGACGGTGCCCACCGGGTACGCGAGGATCACGAAGTCGCCGCGCAACAAGTCGCGGGGATCGACCGGCCGGGTCTCGAGTCGGATCACCGTCCCGGTACGGAGGCGGGTCTCCTGCACCGCGGACACGGCGACGATCCACAGCACCTGCAGGCCCACCACCAGGAGAAGCAGGTTTCTTTTCACGGGAGGATATCCGACCGAGATTGCATGCGGGCGGCGAGCGAGCGTCGTTGGCGTTCCAGCAACACCGTGAGCCCGATGAGCAACGCGCCGGCGGAAAGGAAGAGTGTGCCCGTGGTCTGCATCGATCCCAGCAACTGGATGTAGGCGATCACCACGTGGATCCCGGCGAAGGCCAGGGCGAGATTCACCCAGAACCGGCTGGCACGGTCGACACCCACCCGGATCTGCAGCAGGCAAAGCGCGAACAGGAGGCCGGTGCCGATCCAATGCGGGCCAAACGAGCGGTCGGGCGGCCCGTCGTGACGGGCCACCGCGAACACGAACCACAGGAACGCGAGCAAGACGCCCTGCGCCCCGAGCCAGGCGTTGCGCCACGTGCGGGACTCGTGGGGTGCCGGACGCCATGCCGCGGCGATCCACAGGGCGACACAGATCGCGGACAACACCGCGGGGACGGCCGGGGCCGGGACGTGCGATCCATCCCACGCGTAATAGGCGCCGACGGCAAAGGGGACGGAGCCGAGGTGCAGCATCAACAGCCCGCATTTCTCGGTCGGCGGGCCGAACTCCGGATACACGCAACGCCCGAGCAACCGGCCGATCGCCCCGAAAAGAATGCCGAACATCGGCAGGACCACGAGTTGGCGCGTGCCGCCCCCGAGGTACAAGAGGCTGTCGGACTGGTTCATCTCGGTCACGACCCACGCGACCGCCACGGCCAAGCCGAGCACGTGTTGCGCGCGGGACCGGAGAATCCACGCCAGCGGGGCGATCCCCAGCCACCAGAGGAGCAGCGCGTTCGGGGGTCGGGACGACAGGTTGTAGGTCTGGCCCACCAACGCGATGTTCGCGAGGAAGAGCCCGGAGCCCAGCAGGTGGCACAACGCCGACAGCACCGGATGCGAGTCGTCGCGGTCCAGACGCCATCCCGCGGCGTGCGCGCCCAGCAGCAAGGCAATGCCGCCGCCGATGCGGACCGAGCGCGGGATCGAATCCCAATTCGAAGCGACCAGCAGGATCAAGCCGGCGGCGACCAGAATGGCCCCAAGGAACCCGAACACCACCATCAACCGGCTGCGTTCGTGCTCGAGGCGGAAGTGCCGGACGATCGCCGCCTCGCGCGCCTCGTCGATGAAGCCCGCCTCGCGGATCTTGCGGATGTCGCCTGCGTCCATGGCCCGAGCCTGCAACACGGGCCCGGCTTGGTCCCAATCGTTTTTTTGGATGGGGCCATCGGTCCGCGGGCAGGCCGCGACGCCGTTCCCGCGCGCGATGCCGCGAAAGGGTTCAGCCCGCGCGGTCGGCGGCGCGGACGGCTTTCACCAGTGCCCGGACCTTGGAGGCGTCCTTCCGGCCCGGCGAGCTCTCGACGCCGCTGGAAACATCGACGGCATACGGACGCACGCGGGCGACCGCTTCGGCGACGTTGTCGGGCCGCAAACCACCGGCCAACACGATCGGCACGCCGCGACACGAGGCCTCGACGGCGAGGTCCCAGTCGAACCGCGCGCCGGTCCCGCCCGAGACGCCGGGCACGTGGGCATCCAGCAACCAGGCATCCACGGCGTGCCGGTAAGGCTCCATCGACTCGAGCGTTTCGGGACCCCGCATCCGGAAGGCCTTCATCACCTTCGCCCGACCGCGCCATTGTTCCGCGAACTCGGGCGTTTCCTCGCCGTGCAATTGCACGGTGTCGATGCCCGTCGCGGCCAGGGTGGCGGCGATCGTCTCGGCATCGGCATCCACGAACAGACCGACGCGGGCAACGAAGGGGGGCAAGCGATCGATGATGCGCCGGGCGGCGGCCGGTTCGACGAAGCGCGGGGTGCCCGGCACGAAGACGAAGCCAAGGGCGTCCACCCCGGCGTGGACGGCCGCCAGGGCATCGTCCTCCCGTTTGATGCCGCAGATCTTGATCCGGACGCGGTTCACGGGGAGGACCCTATCGTTGCCCGTGCCGCGCGCCCAAGCGGAACTTATCGACGGCGATTCCCTTCGCGGACGGCGGTTCGTAGACTGTCGGCCGTGCCCCGATTCCTCCCGACGATTCTCGCGATCTCGGCGCTGGTCGTCGCCCGGATCACCGCCGGCGCGGCAAACTTCCCGTCGTTCGATTTCCATTCGGCGCGGGATGCCGGCGAATGGATCGCGGTTCACGACAGCCGGCCGCTCGCGGCGACCGCCGACGGCCTTCGCATCGGGATTTCCGGCCCGGACCCCTATATCCACGGTCCGGCGCGGGACTATCCGGCGGCGGTGCCGCTGTGGATGGAGATCCGGATCCGGTCGGAAGCCGGCGGGGGCGCGCAGGTGTTTTGGTTCGGGCCGGGACCGACCTCCGAGGAACATTCGGTCCGGTTCCACGTGCCGCGCGGCCAGACGACGAGCCTCCGGGTCCCGATGCCGGCGCTTGGGCCCGGGACGCGCCTCCGATTCGATCCGCCGGGCATGCGCGGCGATTGCACGATCGGATCGATCGCGTTCGCGCCGCGGCTCATGCCGATCGCACCGGCATGGCCCGCGCCGCCCGAGTTCCGGGTCCACGGCGACGACGCCCTGCTCGCGGCGGGCAGGCTTGCACTCCGGCATTCCCGCTCCGGTCCCGGGATGTTCCGGATCGAGGTCGACGGCGTGCCCATGGCCGTCGGGCATCCGCGCGGTCTGGTCGGATACACCCGCGGCGGCACGGCAAGATGGTTCGAACTGGCCGCGTCCCAGGACGGCGGGTTCCGGTTCCATGCCGACGCACGGGGCATCCGGACGCGGGCTGGGTACCGCGATCCGGACGGCGCAACGTGGTCATGGGAACAGGACTTTCGGCCGGTGCGCGGCGGCGGCGCGATCGCGGTAACGACCCGCGTGACCGTGGACGCCGACCGCGACGTGCTGGCGTTGCCGATGCTGGCGTTGTTTCCGGGCGTGGGTTCGTTCGGTACCAACAAGACTCAGGGCCTGCTCGCGGGCGTCGAGTATCTGGAAAACGAGGAAAGCAGTTCCGAACGGGATCTGGCCGGGCCCCAGGCCAACCGGTTGGTTCCCGATTCGCTGAAGCGGACCTTTCCGCTGGCGGCGTTGTCGCGGGACGGCCGGTGGCTCGCCATGGAATGGGATTCCGGTGCCGATTGGTCCGTGCTGCACGATTCGCCGGACCGGACGTTCGGGTCGGGCGGCCACGCGTGGTGCGTCCAGTTCCCGGGGGCGGATCCGGCGTACCGCGAGGACGGCGCGGCATTGCCCTACGAAGGGCGGCGCCTCGCGGCGGGACTAACGCTGCGTCTGGACGCGGTGTTGTCCGGCGGCGCCGGCGGCACGGTGGTGCCGGCCGTGCGCGGATACCTCTCGAGGCACGGACTGCCCGCGGCCATCGCGACGGACCTGTCCGATCTGGAATATTTCCGTCTGGCGGCGCACGGCTGGCTCGATTCGAAGATCCGGGAGGGAAACCGCTACCGGCACGCGGTGGGCGGGAATTTCCATGCCGGCCCTGCGGCCGACGCGGCGGTCTACGAGGCGTGGCTTTCCGCGCACGTTCGGGACCCGGCGCTCTCGGCGCGGCTCGACGCGGCGAGCGAGGCCGCGTTCGGGGAAGTCCGACCGGCGCTGCGCAACGCCGCGCAGATCGGTCACGTCCGCCACGGATTGCCCGCGTTGGTATCGCGCGAGGCGCCGGCCGCGGCGGTGGCCGCCGCGGAAACGTGCCGGGGAATCCTCGGGCGATTCCGGCCCGACGGGACGGTCCCGTTCCGGGCATCCGGCGACAACGCGAGGCTCGGTTCGACGCACTGGGCCGACCATGCCAACGGATTGACGGGGGCCCTGCTGGTGTCGGCCATGGACAACGCGCTGGCCAGCGGCGACCGCGCCCTGGTCGACCGGTGCATCGACCAACTCCGGAAGCTCGACGTCTATCGGGACGGGGTGCCGCGAGGCGCGCAGACCTGGGAAGTGCCGTTGCACACCCCGGACATCCTCGCGAGCGCGCATCTGGCGCGGGCCTACACCCTGGGGTACGAATTCACCGGCGACCCGGGTTTGCTCGGGCAGGCGATCCACTGGGCGTGGACCGGGGTTCCCTTCGTCTATCTGGTCGCGCCTGCCCAGGGTCCGGTCGGGGTCTACAGCACCATCCCGGTGCTCGGCGCGACGCAGTTCGTCGCGCCGAATTGGATCGGTTTGCCCGTGCAATGGTGTGGGTTGGTCTATGCCGACGCGATCCGCCGGGTCGCGCGGCACGACCCGAAAGGCCCTTGGATCCGGCTCGCCGACGGCATCGCGAAGGCCGGGATCCAGCAGATGCACCGGGCCGACGAGCCCGAGTTCCAGGGCTGTCTTCCCGACTCGTACGACCTGCGCGCCCAACAGCGGAATCCGGTCCCGATCAATCCGGCGACGCTGCTTCCGTTGGCGATCCAATCGTACGGGCTGCCGCCGGTGTACGACGAGCGGGTGTTCCGACGCCATGGACTGTGGGTGACGGCCCCGGGGCGGATCCTGGAGGTTGGGGACTCGGGGGAGACCCTTCGGTTCCGGGTCGAGGGTTGGCCGCGCGGCAAGTACCAGATCCTGGTGGGCGGTTGTGCCCGGCCGACGCGGATCCGGATCGGGGGCAAGGACGCGACGTCGGATGCCGCCCATCGGTTCGAGACCGATCCCGGCAGGCTTTTCCTCGAACTGGAGACGACGAAGGACGTCGAGTTGGGGTGGCGCCCGGGGAAGTGATTCCGGCGGCGGGTCCGCGAGGGGCCGCGCGCGCCGGGCCGTCAGGCGACGCCGACGCACTCGCGAACGCGGGCATCGACGACCGCGACGGGCAGGTTCGGAAGTCCGCCGGCATGGCGCAGGGTCAGGAAACGGTCGCTGAGGGGGCGCCAGACGGTCTCGTTGGTCGGGCCCCACAACACGAGTCCCCGGGTGCCGGCCGCGGCGGCGAGATGCGAGATGCCCGAATCGTGGCCGACGAAAAAGGCGCACCCGGCCAGTTCGCGGGCGAGTTCCGGGAGCGGGCGGTTGAGGTGGACCTCGCAGCGGTCGGCGGGCAAGGCGCGGCGCAACCGTTCGACGCGTTCCACCTCCGCCTCGCCGCCGACCAACACGATCCGCCAGTCGGTGGAGCCCACCCAGGTGGCCAGCAACTCCGCCCAGAGAGGCTCGGGCCAGTTCTTGGTTTCCGAACCGCTTCCCACATGGACCGCCACGCGGGTGCCGGACCCCGCCGCCGCCGGAAGGCCGGCCATGCCGAGGCGCGGGATCGGATCGGCATCGAAGATCGCGAAACGTTGCAGGGGCACCATCAACTGTTCGGTGGCGTGGGAAGCGGCGCCCTCGTTGGGACGGTGCGGTCCGGCAATGTACTGCGCGCGGCTGACGCGCCCGACGTTCTCGCGGAAGAGACGGTCGGGATCGTAGAGGAAGCTGAGGACGACATGGAAGCCGGCGAAGTAGGCCGACCACTCCGGGGACAAGGCGCCCTGCCCCGCGAAAAACCCCGCCAAGGCGCGCGATTCCAAAGGCCGCACCGCGTCCGCCAGGCCCGCCGCGAGGGCGAGCGACGCCGGCTTGGGATATCCGAGCACTTCGAGGTGCGCGTCGGGAAACGAGCGCTTCAACGCGGCGAGCACCGGCAACGTCAGGATGAAGTCGCCCAGCGCGCCGCCGCGCACCACCAGGATGCGTCCCTGTCCGCGGGGTTGGGCCCGGGACGGCATCGGTTCGGATCCGTCGTTCATGCGGTGTTTCGCGCGGGGATTGGTCGGGCACCGGCGTGCATGGGGGCGAGCCTAGACAAGGGCGAACGCGAATCCCAAGCGGGGATTCGGGGGGCGGCGAGGGTCCACCGACTCCTCGACCCGCGGCGCACCTTGGCACAGGGTACCGCCCGTGCGCGCGTGCCGATTCATGCTGATCGCGGGGGAACCGAGCGGCGACCAACTCGCGTCCGAGTTGGTCGGCGCGATTCGCCGCGCGGCGCCGGCGCTTGGCCTCGAGCCGTCGTTCGTGGCGGCGGGTGGCGAACACCTTGCCGGGGCCGGCGCGGAACTCCTCGTCGATCTCACCCGCCACTCGGTGATCGGACTTTGGGAAGCGATCCGGAAATACGCGGCCTTCCGACGGATTTTCGACGACCTGATGCGGCGGGCGCTGGAACTGCGCCCGGACTTCGTCGTGGGCATCGATTATGGCGGGTTCAACCTTCGCTTCGCGAAGGCGCTGCGCCGCCGGACGCGGGGCACGGATTGGCAGCCGCGCATCGTGCAATTCGTATCGCCCCAGGTGTGGGCCTCCCGGCCCGGCCGCGCGCGGGTGCTCGAGGAAAACCACGATCTGTTGCTGGGGATCCTGCCGTTCGAGAAGGCGTGGTATGCGCGCCATGCCCCCGGGGTTCCCTTCGAGTTCGTCGGGCACCCGCTGGTCGATCGCCACGGTGGCCGGCGGCCCGAACCCCGTTCCGTGCCGGGGCCCGCCCGGATCGTGCTCTTGCCGGGAAGCCGGCCCGGGGAATTGGAACGCCACCTGCCGGTGCTGCTCCGCGCGCTCGAACGGATCCGGCAGGGATTTGCGGTCGAGGCCCGGCTCGTCCTGCCGAACGCGTCGCTCGCGGACCAAGCCCGGGCCATCGCGGGGCGCGAGGGCCTGGCGATGCCGGCGGCGGAAGTCGGGGGTCTGTCGGACGCCTTGTCGGCGGCGACGCTCGCCTTGGCATCGACGGGCACGGTCACCTTGGAATGCGCCTGGTACGGGGTGCCGACGGTGGCGTTGTACCGGACCTCGTGGAGCACCTACGAGATCGGGCGGCGGCTGATCCGGGTCAAGTATCTGGCGATGCCGAACCTGCTGGCGGACGGGGTGGTGATGCCGGAGTTCATCCAGGACGCGGCGACGCCGGGGGCGATTGCCGAGGCGGCGTTGGCGCTGCTCCGCGACCCGGGGGCGCTGGCAGAAAGCCGGGCGGCCTTGGGTCGGGTGGTCGATTCGCTGGGATTGCCGGGAGCCTGCGACCGAGCGGCGGCGGCGATCCTGGCGACCGCGAGGTCCCTCTGACGGACCTGTTCGGCGTGGAGGCCACCCGACTGACCCGGCATCCGGCACTGGACGGGCTGCCCGCTTGGTCGCCCGATGGCCAACGCCTGGCCCCCGCGTCGGGCGGCGACGCGGAGCGACTCAGGGTGAGCCCGGGCGACAACCTCGAACCCTCGGTCCGATGAACGCGGGTGCGCCGCATCCGGCGGGTCGATGTGGATGCCCGGCACCGGGCCACCCGGCTAGAGGTAATAGTGGAACGTGAAGGTAACCTCGCGCGTGTCGGCGCCCACCATGCGGCGCATTTCGACCGGCCAACGGGCAAAGGGCGACTGGGTGAGGATGGCGCTTTCGCAGAGGAACGCCCAGACGTCGCCGACCTCCGACTCCACTTGGGTCATGTCGGCGACGGCGCCGTCGGAACGCAGCTTGAACTTCAGGGTCACCTTCCCGCCGCGTTCGAAGGCGTAGTGATGCTCCTGCAGCAGCGCGTACCACCGTTGCTGCACCGCGGCGATGAACGCCCGGTCGTAATTGCCGTAGGGCGACGCCCGGACATCCATGGACGACTCGATGGCGAGGCGCTCGACACCGCCCTCCTGCTGCATCTTCTCGCCGACGATGATGCCTTTTTGCTCCCGGGCCTCGGCGAGGCGTTTGATCGGCCTTCGGACCGGCTGCAACTCGGGTTGGGCGAGTTGCTCGGGTTGCGGCACCTGCGCCTCGCGCGGATCCCGTCGCGGTTGGGGACGGGGAACGACGGCGTCGGGATTCGCCTTGGCCAACTGCGCCTCGCCGGGCTTGAGACCGCCGGAATCCTGCTTTTCGACGCGTTCCTGGGCGATGCGGGCAGGCTGCGGCTTCGCCTCGGGGGCGGCCGGGGCGGGCGGCTTGGCGGTTTCCGGCGCGGGCGCGGCAGGAGCCGGCGCGGGGGCCGGCGGTGTCGGCTTCGCGATGTCCATCGTGCGCGGGATATCGGGACGTTTGCCCTCGATCCGCGGTTGGGTGGCTTTCGGCTTCGGCGGACCGGGGTTGGCCGCGCGGGTGTTTTCCGTGGAATACAGCCTGGTGGCCTTGGGGGCGTCCTTGGTGGCCAACGACGGATCGACCTCGATGAACGTGAGGGGAATCTCGACGTCTTCCTCGGCCGGTGGCCGCGGACGGGCGGGATCCGGTTTCAACGCGTCGGGGCGAGCGATCTCCTGCTTGGGCAGGACGGTCTCGCGGACCCACTGGGGAAACAGGGTGGGAAAGGCGCGGACGAGCAGCCGGGCGCTTTCCCAACCGACAATCCCGGCAACGTGGAGACCGATGGAGACAAGCAGGGCCCACAGCAACGGGGAACGATTCCACCGTCGCGGTTCCTCGGTCCATCCGTGGGCAGTCGCGCCGTTCAAGACGCCGGACATTGGTCGAGGCAACCCCGGGGGGCAACGGGGAGTTGGAGTTTTCAGGTTCGCCGTCGACACGTTTGCCACGGGGCCCGGCAACGCATAGGCTGGCCGTTCTCGCTGCATTATGGCCAATACCGACACCCGCATACCGGTCACCGTCCTCACCGGATTCCTTGGCGCCGGAAAAACGACGCTCCTCAACCGCATCCTCACCGCGCGGCACGGCAAGCGCATCGCGGTCATCGAGAACGAGTACGGCGAGATCGGGATCGACAACGCCCTCGTGATCAATGCCGACGAGGAGATCTTCGAGATGAACAACGGTTGTCTCTGCTGCACGGTGCGCGGCGACCTCATCCGGATCCTCGGGCAGCTGCTGAAGCGACGCGATCGCTTCGATTACATCCTGGTGGAGACGACGGGATTGGCGGATCCCGGACCGGTGGCGCAGACGTTCTTCACCGACGACGAGGTGAAGGCGGGGTTCCGGCTCGACGGCATCGTCACGGTCGTGGATGCGAAGCACATCGGTTTGCACATCGACGACGCGCCCGAAGCCAAGGAACAGATCGCTTTCGCCGACCGGATCCTGCTGAACAAGGTCGATTTGGCGACGCCCGCCGAACTCGAGCAACTCGAGCACCGCATCCGTTCGATGAACGCGGTGGCGGAGATCCACCGCACGACCCAGAGCGATCTGGCGGTGGAGATGGTCCTGGACATCCACGCGTTCGACCTGGACCACAAGCTGACCTTGGAACCGGGATTCCTGGACCGGGACCTGCCGTTCGAATGGAGCGGGGCGTACCATTTGGATGCCGGCGAGCACGTGTTGCGGCTCGAGCCGGGGCCGGATCCGGTGATGGGCGTGGTGTTGTTGCAATTGGATGCGCATGACCACGCGAAATGCGACCATGACCATCCGCCCGGCGAGGAACACGGCCACGATCACGGGCATGGCGACGAGCACGGCCATGACCACAAGGAAGGCCACGATCACGAACACGGCCATGACCACGGGCATGGCGATGGCGAGCATTGCGTCGGGGGATTGCACGAGGCTTTGCACGAAGCCGAGAGCATCGCCGCGCAGGCCTTCGGGCAGATCGCGATGGGGGTGCGGTCCGGCGGGGTGATCAAGCCCGGGAAGAAGGCGCACAAGCTGATGCTCGGCAGTGGGCGGAGCGAATTCCGGGTGGCGATCGCCGAGCACGGGAACTACGCGCTGTTCACCCAGCACGGACTCGACGAGTTCGAGGGGGCCTTGCTCCGGGACGGGACAAAGATCGAACCTTCCCACGAGCACACCCACGGCGGGCATGGGCACGACCATACCCACGACGAGACGGTGAGCAGCGTGGGCATCGAGGAGGCCCGCGAACTCGACCCCAAGAAACTCAACGCCTGGCTGAGCGAACTGCTGCAGACCAAGGGCCAGGACATCTTCCGGATGAAAGGCATCCTCAACCTGAAAGGAACCGCGAACCGGTTCGTGTTCCAAGGCGTCCACATGCTTTTCGAAGGCAAGGCGGACCGCCCGTGGAAGGATGGGGAAATCCGCCGCAGCCAGATCGTGTTCATCGGCCGGAACCTCGACCGCGACGCGCTGAACACCGGTTTCCGCCGTTGTCTGGCCTGATCCCACGATGCCCTCGCCAACATCGATCCCGCTGCGCGCGGCGGATTGGACCCGGAAACTGCCGGATGCGGTCGCGTCGGTGTCGTGGTCGCCCGCGTCCGACGAATTCGTCGTCGCGGGCGTGGACGGCCGGCTCTGGATCGTTGGGGCCAACGGTTCCGACGAACGCGGCCTGCCGGGGCACGAAGGCGGAACCTTCCGCGCCGCGTGGCATCCCCGCCGCCCGCTGGTGGCCAGTGCCGGCCAGGATGGCACCGTCCGGTTCTGGGACCCACGCGACGGGAAGCCGGCGGGCGACTTCGCGGCGGGAGCGGCTTGGGTGGAACAACTCGTTTGGTCGCCAAGCGGCGACTGGCTGGCGGCGGGCGCGGGACGGATCCTGACGCTCTGGCATGCCGACCGGGGTGTCGCGGGACAGTTCCGGGATCACCGGAGCACGCTGAGCGGGCTCGCGTGGCGCCCCGACGGACTCCGCCTTGCCGCGGCTTGCTACGGGGGCGTGCACCTCTACGACGTCGCGCAATCCGCGCCGGCGGGGCTCTTGCCGTGGAAGACTTCGGTGATCTCGGTGTCGTGGTCGCCGGACGACCGCTGGGTGGTCGGCGGGACGCAGGACAACGCGGTCCAGATCTGGGAGCAACCGTATCGGCCCGGCGAGGAACTCGCGATGTCGGGCTACGAGTCCAAGGTACGCGAGCTCGCGTGGCATCGTTCCGGACGGACGCTGGCGACCGGGGGAGGCACGTCGATCATGGTCTGGGATTGCAGCGGCAAAGGTCCCGGGGGAACCACGCCGCGCATCCTGGAAGGCCACGAAGGACGGGTGACCGTCCTTGCCTACCAACGGACCGGGCACCTTCTGGCGAGCGGCGGCGAGGATGGCCGCGTGTTGTTCTGGAACGCCGGGAAATCGTCCCAGGCCCTGCGGCAGGTCCACGTCGGAGCCCCCGTCACCGACCTCGCGTGGTCTCCGGACGACCAAACGGTGGCCGTCGGTTGCCACGACGGGACGGTGGCGTTGGTCAGGCCGCCCGCGATGTGAGCGAACGGTTCATGGCCGGCAGGCGGCGACGACGTCCCCGAGCGCGACCTCGCGCTGGCTTCGGTCCGCCAGACTCTTGATCGCGGCGACCACGCCGGCGGGAGATTGTTGCAGCCGCACGGTGAGGCGGGCGCCGAGTTCGAGGGCACGGCGGAATTGTTTGTCGCCCTTGGTCGGCACCAGTGCGAACTCCACGGCCCGACCGTCCTCGCGAAGGCGTTGGACGATCCCGATCGATTCGTCGCGCAGGGACTCCTCCTCGACGAGCACGACGATCTCGACGGTTCCCGAAAACGACGGGACCAACCCGCGCGCCTTGAGCAATTCCGCTAGGACGACGTCACCCATGCCGAAGCCGAGGGCGGAGAGGTCGACTTTCCCGCCGCTGACAAGCTTGACGAGGTTGTCGTAGCGACCGCCGCCGGCGATCGCGCGAAACTCCCCCTTGCGATCGAAAGCCTCGAACACGATGCCGGTGTAGTAGGCGAGTCCACGGATGACGCCGTAGTCGACGCGTGCGAAATCGCGGAGCCCGCGCGCGGCGAGGTTGGCGAGGACGGCGGCGAGTTCCGGGGTGGGTTCACCGGCGGCGATGAACGCCTGGACGTCGGCCAACTCGATGCCGACGGCCCGCAATTTTTCCGCGGTGACCTCGTCGCGCTCGCGCTCGATCTTGTCGATGATCTGGTAGAACTCGTAGGCGCGGGCCGGGTCGCCGCCACGCGCCTCGAAAAAGCGTTGCCACGCCTGCCGGCTGCTCAGGCGGATGACGAAATCCTCGGCCGTGAGCCCGAGGCACCGGAGGCTGTCGACCAGCAACGCGAGGACCTCGGCATCGGCGGCGGGATCGGTCTCGCCGAAGAGGTCGCAGTTCAGCTGGAAATGCTCGCGCAGCCGGCCTTTCTGTTGCTTTTCGTAGCGGTAGAGCTGGGGAATCGAGAACCACCGGACCGGTTTTTTGTAGGCACGCTCCGCGGTGGCGACCATGCGGGCGACGGTCGGGGTCATCTCGGGGCGGAGGGAGACCTCGCGTCCGCCCTTGTCCTGGAAATTGAAGAGCTGGGAGACGATCTCGGCGCCGGACTTGTTGGTGTAGAGCTCGAGGGGTTCGAGCGGCGGACCGTCGTACTCGCGGAAGCCGTAACGACGGGCGGTCTCGCGCCAGCGCGCGAAAATGTGCTGCCGGAGATCGCAGCTCCAAGCCTCGTTGGCGGGGAGAGGTTCCGGATAGAAGTCCCGGAATCCGGGAAGACGTTCCATAGGGGCGGCGACGGTAAAGGAAACCGGGCACGGAAGGGAACGGTGAAACCGCCGGCGGGGTCGCAGGAAATGCCGTTTGACCGGCGGGAAACGGCGTGACTATTTTTCCGAGCCCGATTTCAGCATGCAGTGTCGGCGTCACGGTGACGGTTTGTGGAGGGCGCCAAAGTTCGCGCCCCTCAATCTGAGTTCTGCCCCGGGGCAGAGTCCCACGCGGTGTTTGAAGCGGCGTTCGTGTTATGGAAAATCAGAATCGTCTCTTCGTGGGCAACCTGTCCTACCAGACGATGGAGCGCGACATCCAGGACCACTTCGCGGCCGCTGGGGTAGTGCTGAACGTCAACCTCATGCTCGACAAATTCACGGGACGTTCCCGTGGGTTTGCCTTCGTCGAATTCTCGACCGCCGAGGAGGCCCAACGCGCCGTGGACATGTTCCAGGGCAAGGACCTCGGTGGACGCGCGCTCACCGTGAACATCGCCCGTCCCCGCGAAGATCGCCCGCCCCGTGAAGGGGGCCGTGGTGGTGGCGGTGGCGGCGGCGGATTCCGTGGGGGTGGCGGCGGTGGCGGTGGTGGATTCCGTGGGGGTGGCGGCGGTGGTGGTGGTGGATTCCGCGGCGGTGGCGGTGGTGGCGGAGGTGGATTCCGCGGTGGTGGCGATCGCGGGGGAGACCGTGGTGGCTGGCGCGGCGGACGCGAAGACCGCGG
>WBXI01000040.1 GCA_008933025.1 Verrucomicrobiota bacterium | reverse complement strand
CAATTTGCGGTCCCCAACCCCTGCGGGGTCGGTTGCGCTCGGCTCGCTACGCTCGCCATCGCTCCACCTCCCCCGCAGGGGTTGGGTGGGAGCAGCCGGAAAGCAAATTACAGAAAGCTTGTTACACCGGCGCGGGAATGGTCGTCGACCGTGAGCAACAGGGTCTGTTTGTCATCGGCCGCCCACCAGGGATGAATGGAGGAGTCGTGCTGCCAGAGTTCGCCGATCCGGGAGCGCTCCCAGCGGCGCTTGGGTTTGGGGACGGGCAGCGGCTGCCGGACGAGGTTGGGGAAGTGAGTGCGCGCGTAGGCGGCGACGGATTTGCGATCCCGGTGGAAGGCGAAACGGGCGGCCAGTTGGTCGGCAACCAGTTGGAAATTGGGGGGCCGCTGGAGGGGCAGGAAGGCCCCCAGGAAGCGTCGAACCTCGAGCGGCCAGCTCTCGTGGTGATCGCCACCAGATACGTGCAGGGCGAAGCCTGGAGCATCGTGGAGCCACGCCAGGCGGATCCGGAACAGATGCGCCCGACTGGCTTGGAGAAGTTCGCAGGCGGCGGCGGCATCGAGAGGTTCGCGGTGGAACGACTCAACATTCTGGCGAATGAACTCCGGGGTGAGGCGCTTGGCGAGCTGCTGCTTCTTTTCAGCAGGCCATCGGGCGCGAAGCCTGCCGTCGTGGCGAGGCCTTTCGCCGGCCTCCGCTTCGCTCCGGCCTCCTCAGGCCTCGCCACGACGGCAGTGCCCATACAGCAGTCTCATTGTGAACTCCCGCCAGTCTCCTTTTGCTCCCACCCCAACATCCCGAAGACTGGGGTCTGGCCCGTCGGGTGCCTCCGGCCGCATGCCGAAGGCGCTTCGCGCGCGGCGATCAACCTTGCCCGGACACCGATCCACCGGTGACATCGGCGGCACGATGAGCATCGACGATATCCTGCGGGCACTGGAACTGAGGACGGATTCGTTCCCTCCGGAGGTCGCCGCCGCTGCGGTTGCCCAGCGGGAAGCGCTCGCGCCGCGCTTGCTCGCTGTCCTGGGGAATGTCCTCGACGACCCCGGGAAGTTCGCCGCGAACCCGGATTGCTTCCTGCACGTCCATGCACTCCTCCTGCTGGCGCAGTTCCGGGAAAAGGCTGCGTTTCCGTCGGTCGTCGGGATCGCGTCGCTTCCCGACGAGGTCTTCGACGGATTGTTCGGCGGCGACCCGACGACGTTGTTCGGCAGGGTATTGGCCTCGGTGTATGGCGGGAATCCCAAGCCGATCGAACGGTTGGTCGAGGATCGCGCTGCCAACGAGTGGGCACGCGCGGCCGGCGTGCAGGCATTGGTCATTCTGGCGCGCGCGGGTCTGGTGCCCATGGCCGACGTCCAAAAGTATTTCAAGGCGCTGTTCCAAGGACGCCTCGAGCTCACCGAGTCCTGCGTCTGGACCGAACTCGCCCTGGCCGTCGGCGCGCTTCCCGCCCCCGACCTGTTCGAGGACCTGCGCCGGGCCTACGAGGCCGAATTGGTGGATCCGTCGGTGGTCGGTCTCGACGAGATCGCCAGCGACCTGCACGAAGGTCCGGGGCCGGCGCACGACGCGGTGTTTGCGGGCTACCGCCTTGTCGGCGACGTCGCCTTGGAACTCCGGGAGGCCGCGGAAGCCGAAGCCGAAGGCGAGGACGGGTTCGAAGACGACGACGACGACGCGTTCGGGGACGATGACGAGGGCGGCGGGGAATGGGCGGGCGACAAGGAGGCATCCGGCCCGGTCGCGGCGGCCGCGAAGGTGCCGGCCGGACCGGCGGGCGCTCCCGGCCCGAACCCGGCAGGGCAACCGCCGTTCATCGCCCTGAACAAGCCCTGTCCCTGCGGCAGTCGCAGGAAATACAAGAAGTGCTGCGGTGCCCCGGGCGCCGCCGCGAAGTGAGTCTAGGCCCCCGGCTCAACCGGCCGTGGTGCCCGAATTTCCCGGCAGCAGGAAGCCGACGAGATTCCGGAGCCGTTCCTCGATGCCGACGGATTGCTGGATCGCGAAGCGAGCCGACGGATCCTTGAGCAGCAGCAACGCGACGAAGTCCGCCATCTTTCCGGGATCCGGCATGTCGCGGAGCACCCGCAGGCAGTCGTCGACGGTGGCCGATGGGTTTCCGGTGGCATCGGCGATCTGGCGGACCATCTCGGGGTGGATGGCCGATCCTTGGCGCAGCCGGTAGTCGACGAGATCGATGACCCGGGACCGGAGGGCGTCGACCTTCGGCGTGGACTCCGCGGCGGGGACGACGGGTGCGAGGGGGTGGACGCGATACGGCTCGAGCTGGTTGGCGCGTCCGAGCCGGACGCGGGCAACGCCCTGGAGGACCAGGTTGGAAGTGCCGTCGGGATTTCGGACGGAGGCGCGGACCAAGCCGAGGGTGGCGACGGGCAGGGGGCTTTCGCGGGACGACCCGGGCTTCTGGAGGGCGACGCAGAACATGCGGTGGGATTCGAGCGCGCCGGCCAACATGGCGCGGTAACGCGGTTCGAAGATGAACAACGGCAACAGCGCGTGGGGAAGCAAGCAGGCGCTTTCGAGGATCATCACCCCGGCGCGTTGCGGAATCAGCATGAATGCAGGGTACGGCCGAGTCGTCGGCCCGCAAGTGGCGGGGTGGCGGCGACCAAGAAACAGCCCTGCAAGGTATGTTCCGCAGGCGGCGCGCTTGCTTCGCGGGGACGGTTCGAAGACTTTGATGCTGTCATGAATGCCAAATTGATCGCGGTCGTGCTGTTGGTGGCGAGCCTCGGGCTCGGCATCGGCCTGTACCTGTCGGTGGACAAGGCCCGCGAAGATCGCGACGTGGCCGCGTCGCGGTTGAACACCCTCTCGAACCAATTGGTGTCGACCACCATGCAGTTGAGCGACGAGAAGAAGGAAAGCTCGGTGCTCAAGACCAACCTCGCGCAGAAGATCGAGGAGACCGGGATCTACTCGAACAAGATCAGCTTTGTCGCCGCGGAGCTCAGCCGGACCGAGCAGGAAGCTCGCGAGGCGGCGGCCAAGTCCCGGGCGGAACTCGAGAAGCGGGACCGCCAGATCGCCGGTCTGGAGACCGAAAAAGACGGCCTCACCAAGCAAATGGCCGTCTTGACGGGCCGGATCACCGGGCTCGATGGAAAGATCAAGGACACCGAACGCAGGCTCGCCTCCAGCGAGGGAGACCGCGAGGCACTCCGCAAGGAGCTTCGCCGCTTGGTCGCCGAGAAGACCGAACTCGAGCACAAGTTCCAGGACCTCGCCGTCCTCCGCGAACAGGTTCGCACCCTGAAGGAAGACCTCGCCATCGCCAACCGGCTCGAGTTCATCCGCAAGGGACTTTATGGCTTCGACAGGAAGGGCGCCCAACTGCTGCAGGAAGGCTTCCGCAAGCCCGAACCCGCCGGCACCAATGCGGCCGTGGGCAACCAGTTGAACGTCGAGGTCCGCTCCGATGGACGTCCCGCGACCGTCCGGACCAACGCCCCCGCCGCCCGCTGACCCGCTCCTACCCCTCCGGCGTGGCCGCTTCCCGGTCGATTCCGATCTCGAGCTCGAGGTCGACCGGGACGCCGAAATGGCGCCGCAGTTCGCGTCGCGCGAACTGCCGCATCTGCTTCACGCGGCGGGCCCCGACCCCGATCAGCATCCGCTGGAGCCGGTCCGTCGGCGCATAGATCGTGGCGTGCACGAGCAACCGGCCGGGTTCCCCTTCCTTTTCCGGCGCCACGTCCTCGACGCGTTCGACCACCACCTTGGTGCGGTAGGGAACCTCGTCCTCCATCTGGATGTAGACCTGCTCGCGGATCAGTTCGCCCACGATGAAACGGCGGTTCGCGTTGGTGACCTCGCCCGCGGGGTACAACGGTTCGCCGAACGGCAGGTGGCGCAGGATCGCCGCGACGAGTTCCTCGACGCCGATGTCGGCGAGCCCGGAGACCTCCAGCACCGCCTCGTAGTTCGCGGCCTGGGCGCGCCAGTACGCGGCATGGGGGCGGATCTCCGCGTCGGATTTGCCCAGACAGAGCAGGCGCGGCGCCCGCACCGATTTCACGAGGTCCGACACCATCGCGTCCTCGGGTCCCGGCGCGCGGGTGGGATCGACGAGGTGGACGAGCACGTCGAGATCCTGGGCGGCCTCGCGGGCGCGGCTGTGGAGTTGGTCGACCAACGCGCTGGCGTGGGTCTGGAAAAAGCCCGGCGTGTCCACGAACACGATCTGCCCTTCCGGCCGGTTCACGACGCCATGCAACGTTTCCCGCGTGGTCTGGGGCTTGGGCGTGACGATGGATATTTTGCGGCCGACCAAACGGTTGAGCAGGGTCGACTTGCCGGCGTTGGTGCGACCGACGATCGCGACGAGACCCACGCGGAATCCCGGGGGCGTGGCGGGGGAGGGCTCGGGTGCGGCGGGCGGCAAATCGCTCATTCGACGACGAAACTGCCCCAATCGGGGCCGGAGGTCGATACGGCATTCGGCCGCACTTCCGGTGGGCTGCCGACGCCCGCGACGCGCGAGACGAAACTTGGGCGCCCGCGGTCGCTGCCCGCTCCGTGCGAAGCGCCCGTGGGGGTCTTGCCACCGCGCCCCGATGGCGCGTCGCGCGGCACCGGGCTGGACGAGGCCGAACGGGAACGGATTCCCTTCCGGACCCAATCGTTCAGTCCAACCCCAGTCGTCCCCGGAAATACGCGATCGTCGGCTCCAGACCTTCCGCCAACGGCACCTTGGGTTCCCACCCCAGCAAGGCCTTCGCCCGGGTGATGTCCGGCTTCCGTTGCTTCGGGTCGTCCTGAGGCAGGGGGCGGTGCACGATCCGCGATTTCGAACCGGTCGCCCGGATGATCTCCTCCGCGAACCCGAGCATGGTCATCTCGTGCGGGTTGCCGATGTTCACGGGGAGTTCCGAGGTTTCCTTGTCGCAGAACATCAGGCGGGCGATGCCCCCGATGAGGTCGCTGGCGAAGCAGAACGAGCGGGTCTGGGAGCCGTCGCCGAACACGGTGATGGGTTTGCCCGCGAGGGCCTGCGAGACGAACGCCGGCACCACGCGGCCGTCGTTGACCCGCATGCGGGGACCGTAGGTGTTGAAGATCCGCACGATGCGGGTGGGGATGGCGTGCTCGCGGTGGTAGGCCATCACCAGGGCCTCCGCGAAACGCTTCGATTCGTCGTAGCATCCGCGGGGTCCGATCGTGTTCACGTTGCCCCAGTAGGACTCGACCTGCGGGTGCACGAGGGGGTCGCCGTAGATCTCCGAGGTCGAGGTGAGGAGGAAGCGCGCTCCCTTCCCTTTGGCGAGCCCCAGCGCCTTGTGCGTTCCCAGCGACCCCACCTTCAACGTCTGGATCGGCAGTTCCAGATAATCGACGGGGCTCGCGGGCGACGCGAAGTGCCACACGTAATCGACCCGTCCCGGCAGGAACAGGTACTCGGTCACGTCCTGCTTGATGAACCGCAAATCGGGATCGCCCGCGAGGTGGGCGATGTTGTCGGTCGATCCGGTGATGAGGTTGTCGATGATCACCACGCGGTGGCCGCGGGCGAGGAGAAGGTCGACGAGGTGGGATCCCAGGAATCCGGCGCCGCCGGTGACGACGGAGACGGGTTGGGTCGGGGCGGCCCGACGGCGCGGGGCGGGTTTCCTTTTGGGCGGCATGAGGGCGGGGGCTCAGCGGGCACCGGCACCGCTGAAGACGGCGGGGACCGTGAAGAGGAGGATCTTGATGTCGAGCCACAGCGACCAGTTGTCGATGTACTCGAGGTCGAGGCGCACCCACTCGCGGAAGTCGGACACGTTGTTGCGGCCGCTGATTTGCCAGAGGCAGGTGAGGCCGGGTTTGACCGAGAGCCGGCGCCGGTGGGCGAGGTCGTCGAAGCGCTCCACCTCGTCGACGGGAAGCGGACGCGGTCCCACCAGGCTCATCTCGCCGCGGAGCACGTTGAAGAGTTGGGGCAATTCGTCGATCGACCACTTGCGGAGGAAACGGCCGACCCGGGTGACGCGGGGGTCGTTGGAGACCTTGAAGACGGGGCCGGACATCTCGTTGAGCGCGGCGAGTTCCTGTTTGAGCTGCTCGGCATTGGTCACCATGGAACGGAACTTGAGCATGGTGAACGGGCGGCCGTTGAGACCGGCGCGCTGCTGGCGGAAGAAGACGGGGCCGGCCGAGGTGAGCCGCACGGCGATGGCGGCGGCGAGCATCACCGGCGAAAGGGCCACGATCATCGCCAGGGCACCGGCGAAATCGATGACCCCCTTGGCGATCGCCTGCCAGGACGCGTCGTGCCCGGCGCTGAAGACCAGCATGGGATGGCCATGGATCTCGGCGACTGTGACGTGGGAAATGCGGGTCTGGAAGAAATCGGCGAGCAGCCAGACCTCGACCCCCTCGAGTTCGCAGAGTTGGATGGTGCGCTCGAGCGCGCCGAAGAGGGTCTGGCGCGGGGCGATGATCACCGCGTTGACGGAATGCCGGTGGAGCAGGTCGGCGAGGCGTTCGGGCGAGAGCTCGTTGAGATCGACGCGCGCGGCCACCTCCACGTCGCCGAATACCCCGAGGTCCAGGGTCCGTTCGAGCCGGGCGGCATCCACGGGGCCGCCGGCAAGGATGACGCGGCGGCGGGCCTGTTGCGTGCCGTGCCTTTGGGCGGTCATGGTCCGGACCAACTCGTCCTTGAGGAATCCCAGCGCCACGGCGACGGGCACGTAGAAGACGACCACGCCGCGCGAGAGTTCGCTCTTGCGGAAGAACAGGACGATGACGATGGCGAGGGTCAGCCAGGCGGCGGTCTTGCCCAGGATCAGGAGCGACTGGCGGCGCGAGCCGAATACCGGGCGCTGGTAATAGCCGTGGATCTCGAGCAATGGCGGCGTGAGCGGCACGATCACCAGCAGCAACCATGCGTAGGCCTCGAAATTCTGGATCAGGTTCTGGGGGTCGATGGCGTCGATCGACCGCAGGAAGTGGGTCAGCCAAAAGGCCGCCCCGAACAAGGCGGCATCGACGACCTTGTTGACCTTCGTTAGAATCTGGCGTCGTCGTCGGAGCATTGCTGGCCGTCTAAGTCCCCCTCGGTTTCCGGATCGGAGACGGCATTCAGGGGGCGCGTCCGTCGGTCAATTGGAAGTCGGGCACGGTGGCCGCAACCAACTTGGAAATCCGGCCGAAGGTTGCGTCTTCCTCGCCGGGCGCGCAATCGCTGAAGAAGGAAACATAGGCCCAGCGCTGGAGGGTCTGGTGCAGCAGCAGGTCACGGATCAGCCAGAGCTGGCGGTCGACGTGGCTCGGGGTGAGTTGGCCGTCGGCCACGAACCAGAACACGTAGACGCCGCTCCGCAACACGTCCTTCCCCTCGATCATCCCCTGGAACCGCATGTCGAACCGCTGCACCCGCAGCCCGTAGGGCGCCGGACGCGGGACCGGGATGGACGCCACCGACTGGCGGAGGATGTTCCAGCCCTGCCCGGTCAGGCAGTATTCGGGCCGATGGATGCTGGTTCGGTCGGTGCCCATCAACACCACGCTTCCCTGGCTGTGGAAGCCGCCGTCCACCGATTCGAAGTGGCGGCGCGCGTAGGTCGTGTCCGGCGGAAGGTAGCCGAGTTCGAGCCGGGTGATCGGCTCGACCCGCGTCCGGTAACCCGGAACGGCGGTGGGCATGGCGACCGAGTTGGAACGGGCGACCTCGTTCCGTTCGTCGAACACCGGGAGCGACCCGATCCGGACGCCGGGTTTGCCGAGGTGCACCGCGTCGCGGAGGTGCGAGAGCCAGAAAGCGGCGGTGCCCATCAGCGCGAGGGCGATCACCGTGACGATGCGTGCCCGGTTTTTCATGCCTCGGGTGCCTCGGGGGCCGGGGTTGGTTCGGGCGCGGTCTCCGGGGCGCGGTCCTCGCGCAGGACGCGGCCGAGCGCGAAGACGCCGCCGAGTGCCACCGAGAAGGTGATGAGCCCCGCCTTGGTTTCCACCCACGAACCGGCGTTTTGTCCCCATGCCTCGGCGACGATGAAGGTCAGCACCAGACGCACCGTGTTGCCGAGGAGCGCGAGCGGGATGGCGGCAAGCGCCAGGACGCCGCGCCGCCACCAGACGGCGAAGTTCAGCCAACCGAACGCCAGGGTCAGCAGCGTCACCACCGTGATGCTGCGGATGCCGCTGCACGCCGGGGCCACCTCGAAGCGGAAGCCGGGCGCCGTCGCGGTGCCGTGGAAAAGGATCTGCGTGCCGATCCGGGTGATCTTCATGCCGAGCAACCCGGCGCAGACCTGCGTCGACAGCCACGTCGAAAAGAGCCGGAGCTTGAACGTCGGGCCGTCGAGGTACGAGGCCACCGGGACCGCGAACACGAACAGGAAGTAGGGGAAGAATATCGCCCGCAGCCAGGCTGGTCCCCACAGCGCGCCCATGAGGCCGTACACGCCCACCAGAAACGCCACGATCGACATGCGGGTCTGCTGGATCAGGAAACCAACCGCATGCAGCACGATGGCCAGCGCCAGGATGGCGAGTCCCGGCTGCCACACCCGCTTGGTCGCCTCCGCCAGTTCCCGGCGGCGCACCGCCGCCAGCACCAGCACGAGGATCGGCACGTACCGCCCGAAAGCGTCGTCCGAATCGGTCCGTTCCGCGTTGGCCTGGATGGTGTCCAGCCAGACGAACATCGACCGCGTGTCCACGTACCCGATCACCGAGTTGCCCAGGAGGTGGAAGAGCGCGACCCACGCCGCGAGCAGGACCGCGAACTCGAGCTTGAACGGGAGGCTGTCCCAAAGTTGGCGGAGTTCCTTCAGCATCGGGCGGATTGGACCGGTCGAGTTAGGCGGCATTGCCGTCCGTTGGCAAGCGACGCGGCGTCGGCCCGCGGATCGACAACGCCGCGGGGTCGCGCGTTCAATGCCCGTGCGCCCGGAACTGGTCGCCGTGCGTTCACGCGAACGAGCGGAGGACGGCGGCAATCCGCTCGACGCCCTCCTCGAGTTCGGTGCGGCGGATGTTCAATGCCGGCAACAACCGGACGATCTGGTTGCCGCTCGGGATCGTGAGAACGCCGGCCTCGTGGAGCCGCAGGACCGCCTGCATGGACGGCGCCTTGTCCGATCCGGCCATCCCGGGGATCCCTTCCCGCGGCTGCAATTCGATGCCCTGCATGAACCCGAGTCCCCGCGCGCCGCGCGCCACGGTCGGGAATTCGCGGACCAGCGCCTCGAGCCGCCCGTGCAGCCAGTCGCCCGTCGCCCGCACGTGGGCCGCCAGACCGTCGCGCTCGACGACGTCGAGGATCCGCAGGGCCACCGCGCATCCGAGCGGCGTGCCGCCGTAGGTGGTGCCGTGGGTGCCCGGGCCGAGGATCTCCCCGAACCGCACGCCATGCGCCGTCTCGCGCAGCCAGAACGCGCCCATCGGGAATCCCCCGCCCAGGGACTTCGCCATGGCGATGCCGTCCGGAAGGAATCCCTCGGCGCCGGGCACGCCCGAGAGGATCCGTTGGAAACTCTGGAATTCGCCGCTGCGGAAATGCCCGCACTGGACGCCGTCGACGAGCAGGAGGAGGCGCCGCTCGTCGCACAGCCGCCGCAATCCCAGCAGGTATTCGGCGGTGGCGGGCGTGATGCCGCCCTCGCCCTGGATCCCCTCGATGAGGATGGCGACGGTCGCGGGGGAGATCGCCTCGGTCGCGGCCGCGAGGTCGTTGAACGGGATGTGGCGGAAACCCGGCACGAGGGGTTCGAAGCCTTTCTTGACCTTCTCCTGCCCGGTGGCGCTGATCCCGCCCAGCGTCCGGCCGTGGAACGAATTCCATGCGGTCAGGATCTCGAACCGTCCCTCGTCGTGGCCGAATTTCCGCGCCGCCTTGTACAGGCCCTCGTTCGCCTCGGCGCCGGAATTGCAGAAGAAAACGCGACCCGGCCCGATCAGCCGGACCAACCGTTCCGCCAGGTTCCCCTGCGGCGCCTGGTAATAGAGGTTCGAGACGTGGACCAGTTTCCGCGATTGCTCGACCAGCGCCTCGGTGATCTCGGAATTCGCGTGGCCCAGCGAACAGACGGCGATGCCGCCGCCGAGATCGAGGTAACGCCGTCCGGACACGTCCCAGACCTCGCTGCCCGAACCATGGCTGAGGGCGAGATCGAAGCGCCCGTAGCTGGGCACGACATAGCGCGCGAACAGGTCGCGGATCTCGGCGTGCGCGTTGTGCACGAGCGGGGGGGGCGTCGGGACGATTTCCTTCATCGCAAGCGGGCGCGATTCATGGGTCGCGCGCCGCCGAACGCAAAGGTTTTTCCACGGCACCGGGCCGCCGGGGGGTGCCGGACCCGTAACCGCGGAACCCTTCCTACGGTTTCGTCGCCAGGATCAACGGCGCCGGACCGGGAACCTCCAGCAACCGCGCATTGATGAATCCCGCGGCCGACAGCCACGACGCGATCTCGTCGAACGCGAACGTTCTGCCCGCGTCGGAGTTCACCAGCATGTTGACGCCGAAGATCAGGGCGGCCGGCGGACCCTGCCGCGTCTCGTCGAGCAGGAATTCCTGGATGGCCACGGTGCCGCCCGCGTGCAGGGCGCCGAAGACCCGCCGCAGCAATGCCCGCGAACGTTCCTCGCCCTCGGAGTGCAGGATGTGCCCGATCGTCGCGATGTTGTGCTCCGTGCCGAAATCGGCCGCCAACAGGTCGCCGCCCACGCCTTCCACCCGATCGCCCACCCCGCATCGCGCCGCCACCCGCGCGGTCACCTCGAGCACCCGGTCCCAATCCACCGCCCGGACGTGGACGTGCCGCGATTGTTGGGCGAGCGCGATGCCCCAGACGCCCGAGCCCGCGCCCAGATCGAGGACGCTCACCCGCGCGACCGCGCTCGGTACCCCCAGGTGTTCCCCCAATCGCCGCGCCGCCGGATAACTCAGCGGGAAGATCGAATCGACGAACTCCGAGAAAAACGCCGAACCGGGCCCCTCCCGGTTCACCGATGTCGCCGGCTTTCCCTCGCGCACCACGTCCGAAAGCTGGAGCCAACCCGGGATCAGTTGCCGGGTGAAATGCCGCAGCATCGGCGCGAACGAAGTCGGGGTCCCGGAGGTGAGGAACGCCTCGCTCTCGGGCATCAGCCGGTACAAGCCGTCCGTGTTCGACAGGAATCCCAGCCCCACCAGCGCGTCCGCGATCGCCTGGACCCCGCGGGTCGACGACCCGGTCGCCTCGACGAGTCCGTCCAGTCCCCTCGGTCCGTCGCGCAACACGTCGAAGATCCCGTTGCTCGCCGCCGCTTCCACGATGAGGAGCGGGGCGAATCCCCAGAGCATCTCGAGGATGCGGTCGGGTGCCGGCAGGGAACCATTGGTCATGCCCGGTCATCGTGGATTTCCCCGGCCCCGCGCAACGGCAAAATTGCCCGGTCGTGGCGGACGGGTGCGTCCTGACCACGGTTGTCGTCCGCACGGGCGCGGGGAGTCGACGGCCTGGGCGCTGCAAACACGGGAATGTCCTCGCCGCGACATTTCGGACAACCTCGCCCCTTGGCCCCATGAAAACGCATGCCATCGGAACCATCCTGCGCGCGATGACCCGGAACCTCGCGCGCGCTGCCTGCGCCGCGGTGTGCCTGCTTCCGGCCGTCGCGCATTCGGCCGCCTCGCCGAAGATCGAGGCCAACCGGGTCGTCGAGATCCCCCTCCTTTCGGACAAGGCCTATCCCAACCCGTTCCTCGAACCGAATCTCGAGGCGGTCGTCACGCAAGCCGACGGCAGCCAATTGCGGATCCCGGCATTCTGGGCGGGCGGCAACCGCTGGTGCTTCCGGTTTTCCTCGGCCGCGACGGGGACCGCCTCGTGGCGGACGGAATGTTCCGACCCGGGCAACGCCCGCCTGCACCACGCCGAGGGCAGCGTCGACGTCGTGTCCTATGCCGGGGACAACCCGCTCTATCGTCACGGCCCCGTCCGGGTCGCCCGCCAATCCCGCCATTTCGAGCATGCCGATGGCACGCCCTTCTTCTGGCTCGGCGACACCTGGTGGAAGAACCTCAGCAAACGGATGACCTGGGATGGCTTCCGGGAACTCACCGCCGACCGGCGCGCCAAGGGGTTCAGCGTCGTCCAGATCGTCTGCGGGCCCTATCCCGACGAGGGATTCTTCGAGGCCCGGTGGGAAAACGAGGGTGGGAAACCCTACGAAACCCGGGATTTCACCGTGGTGAACCCGCGGTACTTCGACTTCGCGGACCGCCGCATCGGGCACCTGGTCGACGCCGGAATCGTCCCCGCCATCGTCGGCGCGTGGGGTCGCAGCGACTGCAACAGCATGCAGGCGATCGGGGCCGCGGGCATCCGGCGGCATTGGCGGAATCTGGTGGCGCGTTACGGGGCCTATCCGGTGGTTTGGATCCTGGCGGGCGAGATCGAGGACGGCACGAAGTGGGGCGAGGGACCGTGGGCCGACGTGGCGCGGTACCTTCGCGGCATCGATCCCTATCACCGGCCGCTGACCTGCCACACCGCCAATGGCCGGCGGGGCACGCCCGGGGATGCGTCGCTGGTGGACTACGACATGTTGGGTGGCAGCCACGGGGTGGGGGAGCCGACGACCCCCAAGACGCTTGCGATCCTGACCGCGGCGCATGGCAAGACGCCGGTGATGCCCGTGCTGTGCGGGGAGACCGGCTACGAGGGCCACATGCAGCACCATTTCCAGGACGAGCAGCGCCACGTGTTCTGGATGTACCTGCTGAACGGCGCCGCGGGCCATACCTATGGCGCGGCGGGAATCTGGCATGCCAGCGTCGACGGCGATCCCGGCATCACGCCGGTCTACGACCTGACGACCTGGAAAGAGGGCATGGCCTTCCCCGGATCGACCCAGCTGGGACTGGGAAAGAAACTGCTCGCCGAATACCCGTGGTCGCGGTTCGAACCCCACCCGGAATGGGTGGAGACGAATTCGTACGCGGCCGGGATTCCGGGCGAGGTGCGGGTGGTCTATCAACCCCGCCGCGGCGTCTACAATTGGAAGGGAACCCGCGTGAAACACGTCGAGCGCGATGTCCCCTACCACGCCTATTATTTCAATCCGACCAACGGGAAGCGGCACGACGCGGGCACCTTCTACAACGACGGTCCGGCCCGCAGGCCTTTCGGGGACCATGCCTTGCCGTTGCTGTTCGCCGATCCGTTCGACGGGGCCGATGCCTCGGACTGGAAGGACGCCGGCACCGCCACCCGGCGCGAGGGCGGGCATCTGGCGGGCGGCAAGGGGATGGTGACCGTGCTGGAACGGGTCGTCGAAGCCGACCTGATGGCCAGCGTCGATGCGGGGAGCCAGGCCGAGGCGGGCATCGTCCTGCGCTTCCATGGGCCCGATCATTATCTGGTGGCCCTGTACAGTCCCTCGGCGAAATCCATTTTCCTGCACGACCGCAGGAACGGCGAGTGGGGCGAGGCACTGGGCCGGGTCGCCGTGCCGGAGATCGGGCCCAGGATCCACATCACCGCGGGCGTTTCCGGCGAGTACGCCGCCATGGTGCTGTCCGACGGGACGCGGACCCATCACACGCCCCTGGTGCGGATCGGGAATCTCTCCGCCGGAAAGGCGGGCCTGTGGCTCTACCAGATCGGCGACCGCCAGGAGTTCGACAACTTCGAGTTGTCCCGGGCCCGGTTCGGCCCGGCGTCGCGCGATCCCAAGGCGCCCGTGCCGCTGGCGATGGAGTCGGACGAGTATCAGGCGCCTCCCGTGCCGTCGCCGCAGGATTGGGTCTTCGTCATGGAACGGGTGAGGCCGTGACGGTTTTCCGCTGCTGATCCCGGGCCCTTCGGTCTAGGCTCCGCCCCCATGAATGTCCGGTTCGATGCCGTCCGGCGGTGGTTGGGATGTTGGGGTTGGCTGCTGGTTCCCGCCGTGTTCGCCTCGGCCGGGGGCCCGGTCGCCGCCGATGTCTTCGTGTGCGGCACGCCGCCGTCTTCCCCCGGGGAACTCTTGGAATCGTGGGCCCGCCGCCGCGCCGCCCCCGCCTCGCTCGCGCCGTCCGGCACCAAGAAGATCCTGCTGCTCCGCGTGGATTTCAGCGACTTGCCCGGGAGCCCGTTCACCGACGCCCAGGGAACGAATCTCGTCCGGGAACTCGACGCCTTTTACCGGGACATGTCGTTCGGCACGATGGGCTACGCGGCATTCGACGCGGGCTCCGCGATGACGCCGGTGCTGCGGCTTCCGTTCACCGCCGCCCAATATCCCCTCGTCGGCGTGGGACGGTTGCGTTCGGACGCCATCGCGAAGGCGGCGACCCTCGGCTATGGCATCGCCAACTTCGACATGGACGTGGTGTGCATGGGCAAGGTCGCCGGATTCAGCTGGACCGGACAGGCATCGGTCGGGGCCCAGGGTGCCTTCCTGAAGAACGCCTATGCCGACGCCGGCGCGATGGCGCACGAGCTCGGGCACAACCTCGGCCTCAACCACGCCAACCTGTGGGACACCGGCGGCGAAAGCGTTTCCGGCGCCGGCAAGGAGGTCGAGTACGGCGACCTTTCGGACACCATGAGCACCGCCGCCGGCTATTCCCGGCATTTCAATTCCCGATATAAGAACCATCTCGGGTGGATCACGGACGAACAGGTCGCGATGATCCAAGCCAGCGGCACGTATCGCCTCTACGCGATGGATCTCACCAATGCCGTCGCCGGTGCCCGTGCCCTCTCGTTCCCCCGCGATTCCCAGACCAACCTCTGGTTCGATTTCCGCCGGCTCCACACCAACAGCCCGGTCGCCTCGGCTTCCGCGGCCATCCGGTGGGTCGGCCATGGCACCCGCGCCAGCCTGCTGCTCGACACGACGCCCGGTTCGGTCTTCGGCGTGCGCGACGCCTTCCTTCGCCCCGGCCGTACCTTCAGCGACCCCGATTCCAACCTCCATGTCACCGTGCTCGGCCTTGCCGGCACCACGCCCGAAGCCCTCGACCTCGACGTCCGCATCGGGCCGTTTCCCGGCAACCATCCGCCCGTGGCCTCGCTGCACGCGCTTCCGGCCCAGATCGACGTCGGAACCTCGCTCGACTTCGCGGTCGACGCGTCCGATCCCGACGGCGACGCGCTCGCGTATGGTTGGGATTTCGGCGACGAGTCGATCCCTCCCAACGCGCCCACCGCATCCCACGCCTTCGCCTCCGCGGGGGACCAGATCGTGAAGTGCGTGGTCAGCGATCGCCGCGGGGGTGTCGCGACCGTGCAGGCCATCGTTCGGGTCGGATCCCCCGCGGGTTTCCGCGTCGCCGGCCAGATCCTGCGGGCGGGCGTGCCGGTGGACGGGGTCCAGATGGTCAATGCACCGACCCGGGTGGCGCGCACGGCCAGCGACGGGATCTATCGGTTCGCGAACCTTCCCGACGGGACCTACCCGCTGCGTCCCGTCCTCAGGGATCACGCTTTCGTGCCGGCCGCGGCCGACGCGGTCGTGTCGGGCGCCGATGTCACGGGCCCGGCCTTCGCCGCGTACGCCTATGCGGATCTGGAGGAAGTGCCGTTGGCGACGATCGGTTCGGTCTGGCGTTACAACGACTCCGGTTCGGACCAAGGCACCGCGTGGCGGGGCACCGGCTTCGCCGACGGTTCGTGGGCCAGCGGGCCCGCCCCACTCGGCTACGGCGAGGCGGGCCTCGGCACCGCCGTCGGGTATGGCCCGAACGCGAACGGGAAGTGGATCACCACCTATTTCCGGAAGACGGTTTCGGTCGCGAACCGCGGTCAGTTCCTCGCGTTGCGTCTCCGGTTGCAGAAGGACGACGGCGCGGTCGTTTACCTCAACAACAGCGAGATCCTCCGCAGCAACCTGCCCGAGGGATCGACCCAGAATTTCCTGACGTTCGCCCTCGAGGACGTGTCCGCGCCCGGTGCCCCGGGCTTTCAGACGGCCTACGTCCCGGTGTCGCTCTTGGCGGAGGGCAACAACGTCGTCGCCGTCGAGCTCCACCAGTTCGCGCCCGGCACTCCCGATGCCTGGTTCGATCTCGAACTGACGGGATTGCGGGTGCCGGTGGGTGTCCCGGCGGTCCTGGCGGCGGTGTTGTCGCCGGAGACCGGCGCCGTCGCGGTGCGGCTCGCCGGGACCCCGATGGCACGCTATCGGATCGAGGGATCGGCCGATCTGGCCGTCGGGTGGACGCCCGTCGCGTCGGCGACGGCGGCGGCCGACGGAACCATCCGCGTCGAGCTCGGCGTTCCGGGAAACAACGCGATCCGGTATTTCCGGGCGGTGGTGGAGTAGGGGGGCGGGAGCATCCGGGCATCGCGATGGGCGTCGGGTGGTCATTGCCGCCCTTGCCAAGCCCCGTTTTTCCGCGATCAATCCTAGGCAAACGCAATCCCCACCCGCATGAAGCTCCACCGAATCCTACTGCCCATCGCCCTCGCGACACTGGGTATCCTCACCGGCCACGCCGCGAAAATCGGCGATCCCGCGTCGGCGCTCGTGCTGAAGGAAGTGGTCAAGGGCGGGGCCGTCGACATGGCCGCCGGCAAGGGCAAGCAGACCTACGTCGTCGAGTTCTGGGCGACGTGGTGCGGACCGTGCCGGACCAGCATCCCGCACCTCACCCAGCTCCAGGCCAAGTTCAAGGCCAAGGGCGTGACGTTCGTCGGCATCAGCGACGAGACCGCCGAGATCGTGAAGCCCTTCGTCGACAAGATGGGGGCCAAGATGGATTACGTCGTGGCGGTGGATTCCGACCGCAAGACGTCGGACGCCTACATGCGGGCCTTTGGCCAGGGCGGGATTCCCACGGCGTTCGTCGTGGACAAGGAAGGACGGGTCGCGTGGGTCGGTCATCCGATGGACGGCCTCGAGGAGACCCTGGACCAGATCGTGGCCGGCACCTACGACATCGCCGCGACCCAGAAGGAATTCGACGGTCGCGAGGCGAAGCAGCGCCAGATGGCCGAGCTGAACAAGTCCTTCGTGAAATTCCTGGAACTCAACGAGGCGGGCGACGCCGGTGCCGGCGCCGCGGGCACGAAGTTCATCGAGGACGTGGGCCCGGACGCCCGGATCCTGAACCAGGTCGCCTGGATGATGCTGACCCACCAGAGCATCAAGCATCGGGACCTGAAATTTGCCCTGAAGGCATCGGAGGCCGCCGTGGCGGTGTCCAAAGGCAAGGATGTCGCGATCCTCGACACCTATGCGCGGGCCCTGGCCGACAACGGCAAGTTTCCCGACGCGATCGAGCAGCAGAAGAAGGCGATCGGGCTGGCAACCGACGAGAAGGCGAAGGCCGATCTGGAAAAGTCCCTGAAGGGCTACGAGGCCAAAGCCGCGGCGAAGTGATCCGCGGGGCGGGACGGGCCGCCGGGTGGGCACGCCGCCGCCCATGCCGGCGACAATCCCGTCCCGGGGTGCCCCGGGACGACCGGGGTGCGATTGATTCCTTCACCCCCCCGGTTTGCCGACCCATACTCGGCGCATGCCGAGTGACTTCGTCCACCTGCACCTGCACACCGAGTATTCGTTGCTCGATGCCTGCTGCCGGCTGGACAAGTTGATGGCCAAGGCGACGGCGCTCGAATTTCCCGCCATTGCCATGACCGACCACGGCGTCATGTATGGCGCCGTCGAGTTCTACCAGGCTGCCAGGAAGGCCAACATCAAGCCGATCATCGGCTGCGAGGTCTACGTCGCGCCGGGCAGTCGCCTCGAGAAAAAGTCTTCCAGCGGGGGACGCGACGTCTACGAGCATCTGGTCCTGCTCGCCCGCGACGAACAGGGTTACAAGAACCTCGTCGAGTTGGTGACCAAGGCCCATCTCGAGGGCTATTACTACAAGCCGCGCATCGACAAGGAAATCCTCGCCGCGCACGCCGGGGGGCTCCTCGGCCTGTCGGGCTGCCTCGCCAGCGAGATTCCCCAGGCGATCCTGAAGGGCGACGACAAGAAGGCCCGCGAAGCCATCGATTGGTTCAAGCAGGTGCTGGGTCCAGGGAATTTCTACCTCGAGCTCCAGAACCACGGCATTCCCGAGCAGGCCAAGGTCAACCGCGCCCTGCTCGCCCATGCCAAGGAATTCGGCCTCGGCACCGTCTGCACCAACGACGTCCATTACGTCGAGCGCGACCACTGGCGAGCGCATGACTGCCTCATCTGCATCGGCACCCAGGCCATGCTGGGCGACTCCAAGCGCATGCGCTACCAGGAGGGCCAGTTCTACCTGAGGTCGGCGGACGAGATGAAGCGGCTCTTCGCCGAGGTGCCCGAGGCGGTGCTCAACACCGTCGAGGTCGCGGAGAAGTGCAACGTCGAGATCCGCTTCGGCAAGGGCGCCGAGCATTACCCCGTCTTCCAACCGCCCGAGACGTGGACGCGCGAGGGCTACCTCCGCCGGTTGCTTTGCGACGGCCTCCGCAAACGCTACGGACTCGATGCCCATGTCGACGGCGACCGGATCGTCGTCGACGCGTCGCACGAACCGCATCGTCTCGCCTTCCTCTTCCCGAAACCCGCCGAGGGCGGCGCCGCGCGCGATCCGGCGAGCCTGGAACTCGGGTCGCCCGAGATCCGGCACGCCGTCGATGCACTGCTCTCGCGGCTCGAACTGGAGCTCGGAGTCATCGAGAAGACCGGGTACGTCAGCTATTTCCTCATCGTCGGCGATTTCGTCCGGCACGGCCGTGGCATCGGCATTTCCTGCGTCGCGCGCGGTTCGGCCGCAGGTTCGCTGGTCACCTACCTGCTCGAGATCGCGAACGTCGACCCGCTGCGCTACGGCCTGCTATTCGAGCGCTTCCTCAATCCCGAGCGCGTCAGCCCGCCCGACATCGACATCGACTTCGCCGACGACCGCCGCCAGGAGGTCATCGAATACGTCCGCAAGAAGTATGGCCACGACGCCGTCGCGCAGATCGTTACCTTCGGCACCATGGGTGCCAAGTCGGTGATCCGCGACGTCGGGCGGGTGATGGGACTGGGGTTCGGCGAGTGCGACCGCCTGGCGAAGATGATCACCGACGTGAAGTGGGGGTTGAAGGACGCGATCGAGAAGAACCCCGACTTCAAGCGCGCCCACGAGTCGGAGGACGTCACCCGCGAACTCGTCGATCTCGCCCTGCTGCTGGAAGACCAGGCCCGCAGCGCCGGCGTCCATGCGGCCGGCGTGGTCATCGGCGCGCAACCGCTCGTCCGGCTTCTCCCGCTGAAGGAGGACGACGACGGCGGGTTGGTCACGCAGTACGCGATGGGTCCGGTCGGCGACCTCGGGTTGTTGAAGATGGATTTCCTCGGGCTGAAGACGCTCACGGTCATCCGCAACACCGTGGAGTGGGTGAAGCGGGGCCTGGGCATCGAGATCCCGATCGACGACCTGCCGCTGGACGACGCCCGGACGTACGCCCTGCTCAACAACGCGCAGACCCTCGGGGTGTTCCAGCTGGAATCCGGCGGCATGCGCGATCTCTGCCGCAAGTTCCAGATCGAGTCCGTCGAGCACATCACCGCGCTGATCTCGCTCTATCGGCCGGGCCCGATGGACCTGATCCCGGACTTCATCGAGCGCCGGCATGGGCGCAAGCCGGTGGAGTATCCGCACCCGCTGCTGGAGCCGATCGCGAGCGAGACCTACGGCGTGCTCATCTACCAGGAGCAGGTCATGCAGGCCACGCAGATCCTCGCCGGGTACACGCTGGGCGGCGCCGACCTGCTGCGCCGCGCGATGGGCAAGAAGAAGCTCGAGGAGATGGCGAAGCAGCGCGAGAGCTTCGTGAAGGGTTGTGCGGACACCAACGGGATCCCGGCGGCCAAGGCCAACGAGGTGTTCGACCTGCTCGAGAAATTCGCCGGGTACGGCTTCAACAAGTCCCACGCCGCCGCCTACGCCATCGTCGCGTACCAGACCGCCTACCTGAAGGCGAACCATCCGGTCGAGTTCCTCTGCGCGATGATGACCAACGACCAGGCGGACCTCGCCAAGCTCGCGCAGTACATCGCCGAGGCGAAGGGGTTCGGCCTGGAAACGCTGGGCCCCGACGTGAACGAGTCGTTCGTGGCCTTCAGTCCGGCCGGAACGCCGGAACGCCGGGTGATCCGGTTCGGGCTGGCGGCCATCAAGGGCGTGGGCGAGATCGCGGTGCAAAGCATCCTCGACGCCCGCGGCAAAGGCGGGCGTTTCTCGACGCTCGCCGATCTTTGCGAACGCATCGACGTCCGGGCCGTGAATCGCAAGGCCCTCGAATGCCTCGTGAAGGCCGGGGCGTGCGATTCCCTCGGGGCCAACCGCGCCACGTTGTTCTCCCAGGTCGAGTCGGCGTTGGCGCGGGCCTCGTCGATCGCGGCCGACCGGGCGCGGGGCCAGGCGTCGTTTTTCGACTCCTTCGAGGCGCCCCGGAAGGCGGGACCCGCGGCCCCGGCCGTGCCGGCGCCGCAGTTGCCCGACTGGCCGGTGGCCGAACGCCTCGCGCACGAGAAGGAACTGCTGGGTTTCTACGTCAGCGGCCATCCGCTCGAGCCGTACGAGAAGATGCTCCAGCGGTACACGCTCCATTCCGTCGCGGACCTCGCGGGATTGCCGAACCGGTCCATGGCGCGCATCGGCGGCCTCGTCGCCGCGGTCCAGCAGGGTTTCTCGAAGAAGTCCGGCAAACCGTACGCGATGGTCACGGTCGAGGACCTGACCGGTTCGGTGACGTTGCTGGCGATGAACGAGTCGTTCGACAAGTTCCGCGAGTTGTTCGTCGCGAACAACGCGTTGCTGGTGACCGGCGAGGTGAGCACGGGCGAGGACAAACCGAAGATGTTCCCGGTGGACATCATGCGCCTCGACGACGCGCCGCGGCGTTTGACGCGGCAGGTGCAGGTGCGGTTGCGCCACGAGGAACTGGACCGCGCGCGGTTGGAGTCCCTGCGCGGCGTGATGGAGGCCCATGCGGGCCGGGTGCCGTTGTACCTGAGCATCCGCACCCCGCGTGCCACGGTCTACATCGAGCCCAACGACCGTTGGACCGTGGGGCCCTCGGTGGAACTGGAGCGGGCCATCGAGGACGTTTGCGGCGTGGGATCGGTGGTGATGACCGCGGACAAGTCGATGCCCGAGCGCCAGCTGAGGAAGTGGGAAAAGAAGGCGGAGGGTGGGGAAGAGGAGTAGGGGGGCGGGTGGGCATCCCGCCGCGTTCCGGGGCGCTCCGCGCCTCCGGTGGCTCGGGGCCCCATGGAAAGTGAAACCGAGGATCGGGCCCCCCGGCCCCGACTGAAAAATCGGGCTTCCCCGGCCGCCTTGGCTACGCTGCGCCGGATGCAAGTTCCTCCCGTGCTCGTGGCGCGGCTCCAGCGGATCCGCCTGTTTCTCACGGATGTCGACGGCGTCCTCACCGAGGCGCAGGTCGCGATGGGCGGCGCGACGGAAACCAAGACCTTCCATATCCGCGATGGCTATGGCCTGCATCTGCTGCAGGGCGCGGGGATCCGCGTGGGTTGGGTCAGCGCCCGGCCCTCCGAGGCGACCGCCGCCCGGGCTCGGGACCTGGGGATCGACATCGTCCGGCAGTCCAAGGTGCCCAAGGTGGCGTTGGTCGAGGACATCCACCGCGAGTTGGGCTTGGGCTGGGACGAAACGCTGTTCGTCGGCGACGACGTGCTGGATCTCGGCGCCCTGAAGCGGGCGGGCTTCGCCGCGACGCCGTCGGACGCCCTGCTGGAGGCGCGCCGGCTGTCGCACTACGTCTGCCGCTTGCCGGGTGGCCGCGGCGCGGTCCGGGAGGTGGCCGAATTGGTCCTGCGCGCGCAGGGGCGATGGGACGCGTTGATCGAGAAATTCACTTCCTAAGCCCCGCGGGCCTTTCCAGACTGGCCACCTCATGACGCGGCGCATTTCCATCGCGGCATTGCTGTCCGCGGCCCTGGTGGGATGCACCGAGCCGCCGGAGAAACCGCACGCGCCGACCAACGCGCCCGCGGCGCCCGGCCCCGCGGCCGTGCAGACCGTCCGGAACTGGAACTTCAGCCTGCAAAAGGAAGGGCGCACCCAGGGACGCTTCCACGGCGACACCGCCCGCATCGTGGCCCCCCGCGAATTCGACGTCGAATCCATGAAGGCCGAAACCTTCCGTGCCGACGGCGAGAGCGACATGGTCGCCGAGTCGCCCGCCTGCCGGGTGGCCATGACCACCAATGGCTTTCTGGTCACCTCGTCCGGCGCCTTGAAACTGACGCAGGCCGACGGTCGGTTCGGCCTCACCGGCGAGGGCTTCCGCTGGGACCACGGCGCCGAGCGCCTGACGGTGTCCAACCACGTCGAGTCCTTCCTCAACATTTCCCTGCCGCGCACTTCCCCGGCTCCCGTCCGTTGACCCGATTTCCCATGCCCACGAAATTCCCTCCGATCGCCCTGCTCGCACTGGTGGCCCTCGCGGCGCATGCCGACGAGGCGCGCGTGCCGATCCATTCGCGCTGGGTCGACTTCGATTACCGCAACGGCATCACCCATTATTCGGGCGCCGTCACGGTGGACATCCCGGGCGTGCTGCAATTGGCGTGCGAGGACCTGGTGGCGGTGCAGGCCCCGGGGACCAACCGTCTCGAGACCCTGACCGCGACCACCAACGTCGTCCTCGACATCGTCCGGCCCGGGCGGAACCCGGCCGACGCGCCGGTAAAGATCCGGGCCACGGGCGACCTCGTGCTGTTCACGGCGACGAACAACCTGGTGACGTTGACGGGGCCGCTCGGCAACACGCCGCGGATCGACACCGCGCAATTCCACACGCGGGCGTCCGTGATCAAATACGACCTGTCGACGGGGCGGGTGGTGGGGTTGAGCAACCACGTCACCGAGATCAACCCGGACCTGTTCAAGAACAGCGGCCTTTTCAACCGCACGAACAAGGCCGCGAAAAAATCGGCGCCCTGATCCCATGGCCACCGCGACCCCCACGACTCCCGCCGCCGCGCCCGCGCCCGGCACCCGGTTGCTGACGGTCGAGGGACTCGTCCGCGCGTACCGCGGACGCCGGGTCGTGGACGGCGTCTCGATCCGCGTCGATGCCGGCGAGATCGTCGGGTTGCTGGGCCCGAACGGCGCGGGCAAGACGACGTCGTTCAACATGATCGTCGGGTTGGTGAAGCCGGACGAGGGGACGGTGCGGTATTGCGACGCGGACATCACGGGCGAGGCCATGCACGTGCGGGCGCGGCGCGGGGTGGGCTACCTGACCCAGGAACCAAGCGTGTTCCGCAAGCTCAGCGTCGAGGACAACCTGAAGGCGATCCTCGAGACCTGCGACTGCCCCCGCGCGGAGCGGACCACGCGGCTGAAGTACCTGCTCGACGAGCTCGATCTCTCCCGCCTTGCCAAGAGCAAGGCCTACCAACTGAGCGGCGGCGAGAAGCGGCGCCTCGAGATCACCCGGGCGCTGGTGACGAGCCCGAGGCTGATGCTGATGGACGAGCCGTTCGCGGGCATCGATCCCATCGCCATCTACGAGGTGCAGAAGATCGTGCGCCGCCTGAAAGACCGCGGGTTGGGCATCCTGATCACCGACCACAACGTGCGCGAGATGCTGAAGATCGTGGACCGCGCGTATCTGATCCACCAGGGCCGCGTGGTCTACGAGGGGCCGGCCGACCGGTTGGCGAACGATCCCAAGGCACGGGACATCTATCTCGGGCCGGACTTCAACCTGTAGCCGGGATTCCCGGTCGGAACCGGCCGGGCAACGGGCACCTTCCGATGATCTCGAGCGCCGCCGATCCCGTGCAACCGGCCGTCCGCCATGGTTGGCCCGACATGTTGGCAATCGCGGTCCTGGTCCTGGTCGGCGCGGCGATCTGGTTTCCGCGGATGTCGCTCGATCGGCCGGTCACCCACGACGGGACCGTCTACATCGCCGGGGCACAGTCGCTGGCGGCCGGCGATGGCTACCGGTACCAGGGTTGGATCGGGCAACCAAAGATCGGGTTCTATCCGCCCCTCCATTCCGTGGCGATGGCACCGCTGTTCCGTGGCAACCCGCCGCTTTCCGAGGCCTTGCCACGCGTCAACTGGCTCGCCTTCGCCGAGGCCACGCTGGCGGCCGTGGCGATGTTTTGGTTTGGCCGCAATGCGGGCGTCCCCTGCGGGCCGATGTTCGGGGTCATGCTGTGCGTCGTCACGTCGCAGGCATGGATTGGGACCATCGACGGGTTGCTGTCCGATTTCCTTTTCGTGGCAATCCTCTACGGCTGGGTGTTGCCGCTCGCCCGGATGCCCGCGTCCGGGCGTGGGGCGTGGGGTTGGCTGGCGCTCGGGGTGGGATTCGCGGCGCTTTGCCTGACCCGATCGGCGGCGCTGGCGTGGATGCCGTTGTTCGGCGCCGGACTCCTGTTTGGCACGGCGTCGTGGCGGGGACGGTTGGCGGGCGCGGTGCCGGTCGTGTTGGCGTGGGTGGGTTGGGCGCTGTGGGCCCGGCATGCCACCGGCTACGACGTGGTGTTGAAGGCGCAGATGGACGAGGAGATCGGCGGTTGGT
>WBXI01000039.1 GCA_008933025.1 Verrucomicrobiota bacterium | reverse complement strand
CCCATCCCACCGACCCGGCCGCGTGCCCCGCGCCCATCCAAGCGCCGCGCGGCGTAGCGTCGGCTGGTTCCCCGGGGCCTTGGGACCTGCCGGGCCCGTCGGCAACCGCGCGCCAGACAGACCGAAAAGCCCCTTGTCCCTCACCGATCACCCCGCATGCTGCGGGCAATGAGCGTTTGGGAGCAGGTGTTCTGGCACGGCGGGAAATTCCTCGGGATCGAGTGGCATGTCTGGAAGGTCGTGGGCTGGGTGGGCAACGCCGTTTTCACGAGCCGGTTTCTGGTCCAATGGTACGCCACGGAGAAACACGGGCGGGTGACGGTGCCGGCGCTGTTTTGGTGGCTGAGTCTGGGCGGCGCTTTGCTGCTGCTGGCCTATGCGGCCTGCTACCAGCACGACTCGGTGTTCGTCGCCGCCTACGCCTTCTCCTGGCTCCCCTACCTCCGCAATCTCTTCATCCACCGCCGCACCGAAAAAGCGCGACCCACCTGCGGCGCGTGCGGCGTGATGGGGCAGTCGGGGGCCAGGTTTTGCGCCCAATGCGGCGCATCGCTCGCCCCCGGCACCTGAAGGCGGTCCCCGTACCGGCGGGCTTCCGGCTCAGCGCTTGGCAGGGGCCGCCGGGGCGGGCGTGGGTGCCGCCACAGCGTTGGTCGCCACGATGGGGGCCACGCCGTATTTCTTCAGGATCGCGGCGTAGTCCGGGTGGCTGGCCGCATACTTCTGCAATTCGCCGACGGATCGCCCCATCCGGGTCTGGTCATCCAGCAGTTTCTGGGTGAGCGGCAACTGCGCTTCCGCGGATCGCTTCTGGATCTGGTCCAGTCGATACACGAGCAAGCCGACGGCCACCGCCAGCGCGAGTCCCAGATACTGGGCGAACTCGAGTTGCCGGCGCATCGATTGCAATTGCTGCTGCACTTCGGCAGGCGCGCCCTGGGGCACGGGAGAGTTGGAAGCGTCCATGGTCAGCGGCGGTTGGCGGGCACGGTTTCGTTGCGCTGGACCCCGATCGAAGCCAGCACGGGTTCGATGCTGGGATTGCGTTGGGCGTACTGCACCGTCTCGCCGAGGATATTCTGGAACGCGATGACGTTGCGCTGGTGGGTAGCCGCGACCCCTTCCTGGTAGGCGACCGACCGCGAATGCTGCATGAACACCGTCAGCACCACGAAAACCCCGGCCACCCCCACCGCGTTCAGGACGGGTAACCAACCCAGTGTCGTCTCCTTCTTCATCGCGCCAACCTCTCCGAACCGGATCCGGAAGGGAATCCCGAATCCTCGCCCCGCCCAGGGGTCAGTCCTCACTTTTGACACTCGATCGGCGGCGGCGCCCGCCCCGCGCCGTGCTTTCGGCGACGACGCACCGGGATTCGCGGCGGAACCGGTCGTGGCGGAGGGAATCCCTACCGAATAGGAAAGCGTTGGCATGCGAGTCATTCCAAGGGCGCCGCCGGTCCCGGGATGACGGTGATTCCCGAGGCGAAGTCATCGCTTCCAAAAAGCATCAAGCCAAACAACACGATCCATGGGGCCCCCAACCCGTAGCCCCATGTCGATCCGGACACCGAGTGGAACCAGAACGTCAACGGGAAGAAGGAACCTATGGCAACCAAATCAACGCCAACAAACAATGCGATCGCCGTGCTCGAATAGAATCCGGTCGAAATCATCGATCGATCCGGTTGCTCGCTCTGGAAGGAAACACGGACACGCAATCCCGGCCGAAGCAGCGCTTTCAGATTCTCGTGGGACGTCCCAAAACGAGGGCCTCCGGAGTAGCACGGATGGATGATGTGACCCTCGTGATTCCGGCTGCCGACACGGTAGGCGTAGCGGACCAGAATCTCCTGGGTTTCCCCGTTCGAGCTCGTCTTGTCCTCAACGCTCACCAATTGTCCGATGGCTTGCGGCCAACGCCGCGCCCGAACCCCCAAGGCGATGCGGCGCAACACCTGCACCACCAGATATCCGCCGCCAGCGATGCAACCAGCGCAAATCAGTGCGATGACGTAGAGCATGAACCCATGGGTCCGGGTGGTTCGCCGACGGCAAACTGGAAACCGGCGCGGCGCGGGATAATTCCGCCTTTGCGGCACGAATTGACACAACATTTCATGCCACCGCACCCGGCGTGCAACCTTCCCGGAACCAACTGGACGAATCCTCGGAATAGATACGGCAGGAGCATCAGCGGCTCGCCCCCCGGGGTCAGTCCTCACTATTGACACTCGATCCGCGGAGCGCCGCCCCGCCCCGCGGAGAGGCACCGGCAACAGGTTGCCCCACGATCCCACCGCGCCTCTCTGTGTCAAAAGTGAGGACTGACCCCGGCTGGCCCCTTGACGCCCCTGCCCCTCTTGGGTTCCCTGACGCGTCTTTTCGAAGGCACTGAAACTGAAATCGACAACATGACCACCATTGCAGCGATCCAAGCGCGCGAGATCCTCGATTCCCGCGGCAACCCGACCGTCGAGGTCGATGTCCACCTGACCGGCGGGGCCCTCGGCCGCGCCGCCGTTCCCTCCGGCGCCAGCACCGGCGAGCACGAGGCCATCGAACTCCGCGACGGCGACAAAAAGCGCTATCTCGGCAAGGGCGTCTCCAAGGCCGTCAAGAACGTCGCCGACAAGATCGCCCCCGCCCTCCTCGGCGTGGATGCCACCGAACAACTCCAGGTCGACCGCATCATGCTCGACCTCGACGGCACGGAGACGAAATCGAAGCTGGGTGCCAACGCCATCCTCGCGGTCTCCCTCGCGACCGCGAAGGCCGCGTCGAACGCCCTCGGCCAGCCGCTCTTCAAGTACCTCGGCGGACCGAACGCCAAGGTCCTGCCCGTCCCGATGGCCAACGTCATCAACGGCGGCGCCCATTCGGACGCGCCGATCGATTTCCAGGAATTCATGGTGATGCCGCACGGCTTCTCCAGCTTCAGCGAGGGCCTCCAGGCCATCACCGAGATCTTCCACGCCCTGAAGGCGGTCCTGAAGAAGAAGGGTCTCTCCACGGCGGTCGGCGACGAGGGCGGCTTCGCCCCGAAACTCGACAGCGCCGAGGCCGCCCTCGACGTGATCCTCCAGGCCACCAAGGACGCCGGTTACAAGGCCGGGAAACAGATCTTCCTCGCCCTCGATGTCGCGTCCTCCGAGTTCTACAACGGCGACGGCACCTACACCTTCAAGAAGAGCAGCGGCAAGAAGCTGACCGGCGACCAACTCGTCGACTTCTACGTCAAACTCGCCGACAAGTACCCGATCGTCTCGATCGAGGACGGCTGCGCCGAGGGCGACTGGAAGAGCTGGAAGACGCTCACCGAGAAGCTCGGCGACCGCGTCCAGTTGGTCGGCGACGATCTGTTCGTCACCAACGTGAAGTTCCTCCGCAAGGGCATCGACACCGGCACGGCGAACTCGATCCTCGTCAAGGTGAACCAGATCGGCTCGCTCACCGAGACGCTCGACGCCGTGCAACTCGCGCAGTTCAACAAGTACACCGCGGTGTTGTCGCATCGCTCCGGCGAGACCGAGGATTCGACGATCGCCGACATCGCGGTCGCCACGAACTGCGGCCAGATCAAGACCGGTTCCCTGAGCCGCACGGACCGCACGGCGAAGTACAACCAACTGCTCCGCATCGAGCAGTTGCTCGGCAAGAACGCCGTGTACGCCGGAACGTCGGTGCTCCCGAAGGGCCGCTGATCGCCAGCCTTCCCGGACGACCGGGGGACACCGCGTCCCCCGGTCGTTTTGTTTTCGGATCGCCCCGACGGCGGACCGAGGGGATCCCGCCCGCGGTTTCGAAGCCGCGCGTCCTTCGCACGGGGTCTCCCGGCATTGCCCAACGCGAGGCGCCGTCGGCCGGCGAAGGCACCGCCCTTGCAAGGCAGCGGCACCGCGGCGTCATTACTCGTGAGGCAACAGGCTCGCGCGCTGGCGGGGCACGGAGTACTCGACGGCACGCCGCCCGACTGCTATCCGCCTGCCCGACCGAATCCTTCCCACCGTGGACAACGAACTTCAATTCGACCGACTGCAGCATCCGGCGGGCGCCATGACCTGCAATGCCTGCCACGTCAATTTGGTCGGTTCCTATTACCAAGCCGGCGGCCAGATCCTCTGCGAATCCTGCGTCCAGGGACTCCGCGCCGTGCTCCATGGCAAGGAAGGCCAGACCGGCCGAGTGTTGAAGGCAATCGGCATGGGAATCGGCGGCGGGATCCTCGGGGGCGCGGTCTACGCGGCGGTGCTCGCGCTGGCCCATATCAACGCGGCGTTGATCACCATTCTCATCGGCTGGCTCGTCGGCAAAGGCGTGCGACGCGGGGCCGGTGGCCGGGGCGGCCGCGGCTACCAGGCCCTGGCCGTGGCCATCACCTATCTTTCCATCGGGTTCTTCGCATCCCTCGCGGATGTGCTGGGCCCCGAACTCCGCGACAATGGCTTCCTGGCTTCCGCGGCCATTTGCATCGTCGGCGCCTTCATCGGCCCGGTGTTGATGGGCACCCACAGCATCTTCGGGGCGATCATCACCGTGTTCGGGCTCCTGCAGGCATGGCAATTGTGCGGCGCCATCAAGATCGACATCTCCGGCCCGCACAAGCTGGCGCCCGTCCCACCGGCACCGGCACCGGCACCGGCACCGGCACCGGCACCGGCACCGGCAAGTGTCCCGCCGACCCCGTCGATCCCGCCCAGTGCCTGATCTCCCCCCCAACCTGCCCGGGCGCGGCTGCCGTCAATGCGGCACGGAACTCGTGCCACGGATGTTGGCATGTCCGGCCTGCGGGGCCTTGGTCCATGCGGACGAACTGAAACGCCTCGCCAGCGCCGCCCAGCAAGCCGCGCCTGCCGAGGCCCTCGCGCTCTGGCGCCAGGCCATGGCGTTGCTACCGCCCGATGCCGGACAAGCCGCCATCATCGCCGGCAAGATCGACGCCCTCTCGCGCGCCGTGGAGGGAAGCCCGGGCACGGCCAAGGGCGCGGCGCCGAAGAATGCCCGGGGCTGGAAGGGTCTCGCGGCCGGCGGAAGCGTCGTCCTGCTGATGCTGGCGAAGTTCAAGACGCTCATTCTGTTCGCCCTCGGCCAGGGCAAACTGCTGCTGCTGGGGCTGACCAAGATGGGCACCCTCCTGTCGATGTTCGCCTCCTTCGGGCTCTACTGGAGCCTGTACGGATGGAAGTTCGCCGCCGGCCTCATCCTCTCGATCTACGTCCACGAGATGGGCCACGTGTTCATGCTGCGCCGCCTGGGACTCGGCGCGAGCGTTCCGATGTTCATCCCCGGGCTCGGCGCGTTGATCCGCCTGAAGCAGCAGTACATGACGCCGCGCGAGGACGCGCGGATCGGTTTGGCGGGACCCATCTGGGGTCTGGGCGGCGCGGTCTTCGCCGCCGTGCTTGGCCTCGCGTTCCACTCGCAGGTCCTGCTGGTGATCGCGCAGTGGGGTGCCTGGATCAACCTGTTCAACCTCGTCCCGGTGTGGTCGCTGGACGGGGCGCGGGGATTCCACGCGCTGCGACGGCGCGAGCGGATCGTCGCCGCCGTGGCATTCGCGGCCGCGTGGATCCCGGCCGGTCCGGGCGTCGCGCTGCTGGCCGGCGCGGCGGGCGTCTACGGCATCCTGCAGCGCAACGAACCGCCGGCCACCGACCGGCGGGCCTTCGTCGAGTACCTCGCCCTGTGCGCCGCCCTGGCGGCTTTCCATTGGCTGCCCGTGGACCCGCCGACGCGGACCGCCCCGCCGCCCCAGGTGGCGCTGGCCGCGGGGATGCCCCGCTGACGCCGGTCGGGGGACGGGATGCCACGTCGGTGGGCGCGGCAGGATTTCTTCCCGCCGCAATCCGGGAACCCCACGGGTTCGCGCGGCCGGAACGGCGCGTCAGTCCGGGGTGACGGGACCGACCCGCGTGGCGACGCTCCCGATCTCGCCCCGCGAAAGCCGGGTCCGCAACCGTTCGCCGGATTTCACTTCGGACGCATCCCGGAGCACGCGCCCCGTGGCGGCGTCGAGGGTGATCGAGTAGCCGCGGTCGAGGACGTTTTGGGGCGACAACAGCCGCAGGGACGCGCCCAGGCGGGCCACGCGCAACGAGCGGGTTTCGAGGCAAAGGCGGGCCGCGGCCCGCAACCGCACGCCCAGATCGTCGACTTGCCGGCGCAAGGCGGCGACGCGCGACGAGGGCCGCAATGCGGCCAGTCGCCTCGCGATGGATTGGACCGAGCGCGCCGACCCGCGCAAACGCGCGCGGGTCCGCCGCCGCAAATGCTCGCCGATCTCGTCCATACGCTGGGCCCGCGATTCCAACCGGCGCCGCGGATGGGCGCGGAGGAGGCGCCGTCGGAAATCGTCCGCCAGATCGAGTCGGTCGGCGAGGGCCTGGCGCACCCAGCGCCTCATGCGTTCGCCGGCGGCGGCGACGAAACGTCCGGCCGCCACGTAGTCCGCCGTCAGCAATTCGGCGGCGGCACTCGGCGTGGCCGCCCGGAGGTCGGCGACGAAATCGGCGATCGTGAAGTCGATCTCGTGGCCGACCGCCGAAACGACGGGAATGGCCGAGGCGACGATGGCCCGGGCGACGACTTCCTCGTTGAAGGCCCAGAGATCCTCGAGGCTGCCGCCGCCGCGGGTGACCAGGATGACATCGAGATCGAGGCCGGAGTTGGTTTTCCAAGCGTTCAACCGGCCGATGGCGGCGGCGATCTCGGCCGCGGCGCCCTGCCCCTGCACGCGGACGGGCGCCAGCAACACCGGGAGCGCGGCGAATCGCCGGCCGACGACGTGAAGCACGTCCTCGATGGCCGCGCCGGTCGGCGAGGTGACGATGCCGATGCGGCGCGGGAAGGCGGGAATGGGCCGCTTGCGGGCGGGATCGAACAAACCCTCGGCGGCGAGGCGCTGTTTGAGTCGCTCGAAAGCGGCCTGGAGGGCGCCGATGCCCTCGGCCTCGACCTGGGTGACGCGCAGTTGGTACTGGCCACGCGGTTCGTAGACGGTGAGTTCGCCTCCCAGGACCACGCTGGCGCCGTCGCGCAGCGCGGACCGCTGGGCGCCCCCCTGCCCACGGAAGAGCACGCAGGGGAGTTGGGCCCCGGCATCCTTCAGCACGAAGTAGGCGTGACCCGACGCCTGCAGGCGGAGGTTGGAGACCTCGCCGCGGATCCACAGCGAGGCGAACCCCGATTCCAAGGCCCGCTTGATCCTCGTGGTCAGTTCCGACACCGAGACCACGGCCCGGGTTTCGGAGGGCTTGAAAAGCTCGTCCCCGAAATCCCACTGCGATTTTGGCGATCGGGCCATGGTGCGGTGCTTCGATTCCCGCGCGGCGTCACGCCTGCGTGGTCGTCTCCACGACCGACTCGGAGGAATCGGCCGACTCGGGAACCTGCGCGGGCGTCGCGACGGCCGCCGGCACTTCGGGGGTGGCTTCGGCGACGGGAGCGGCGGGCGCGGGAGGGGCGGGAGGCGCGGCATTCTTCGTGCGTTTCCAGACGGCGACGAACATGCCGTTGCCCTTGGTCTGCCGCGGCCAGAAGAAATGGCGCGCCGACGGTGCGGCGACAGCGAAGGGATCCGGCACCGCGTCGGGCACGAATTCGGGATGCGCGGCGTCGAACGCATCGCACACGCCCTCCGTCTCCGGCCGGGTGAGCGTGCAGACGGCGTAGACCAACCGGCCGCCCGGCTTCACGGCCGCGGCGGCGATCTCGATGAGACGACGTTGGACCACGGCGAGTTCCGCGACGTCTTCCGGCTTGGACGTCCAGCGCGCGTGCGGGTTCCTGCCCCAGGTGCCGATGCCGCTGCAGGGCGCGTCGAGCAACACGCCCTCGAACAGGCCGATCCCGGGGGCGGGTTGGCCCTCCTCCCAGCGCACCACCTGGCAATTCGAAAGCTGGGCCCGCAGCGCGCGGGTCTTCAGCACCTCGAGTCGCCACGCGGCGCGGTCGGTGCCGAACACCAGGCCCTTGTTCCGGAGAAGATCGGCGATGTGCAGGGTCTTGCCGCCCTCGCCCGCGCACATGTCCCACCACTTCTGCGAGGCCTTGGGCGCGCAGCACAGGCCCACGGCCTGCGATCCCGCGTCCTGGATCTCGAATTCGCCGGCGTGGAATTCCGCGGTGCGGAATAGATCCTCGCGCCCGGTGTAGACGACCGAGTCCGGCAACACGCCGGGTTGGGCCACCTCGGGACCGCCGAGTTTCTCCGCGAGGATCGCCCCGGTTCCCGGCCGCGCCCGCAGCCAGAGCTTCGGCTCGCTTTGCAGGGTCCGCGCCCAGTCCTTGGTGACGTCCATCACCGTGGAAACCCATTCGGGCACCACGCCCCCGACGAGGTCGTCGTCGGGAAACCGCTGGGGCTGCCGCGCGTAGGTGTCGGCAAAGCCCATGGCCTGGTCGAGGCGCGATTCCAGCGAGCGCTTGGAATCCAGCCATTCCCGCCAGCGAAAGTAGGCGAACACGGCGCGGCTGATCCAGCGGGCGTCGCCCGGGGCGAGATCGCGGGCGGCGCGGAGCGTCTCGCGCAGCTCGTGGTCGGCCGGACGCTCGCGGTTGGTGCGCGCCACGATGCGGGCGGCGAGGTTCGCGGGGGTGCGTTCGGCGGGTTTGGCACGGGGCGGCGGCGGGTTCCGCAACGCGCGCGGCCCGACGGGAACGGTTCCCTTGGGCGTCGCCACCGGACGACCGCGACGCGGTTGGTGGACCGAGGCCCAGAACGGTTTTCCCGACTTGTCCCCGCTGGGGTTGGTTTGGTCTTTCAAGGTTTCGCCTCCGTTTTCGCCGCCCGTTTCGCCGCCAACCGGTCCGCATGGACCTTCGCCGTCACGCCCATGTAGTTGTCCATGTCCGCGAGGATCAGCGCCATGCGCAGGTTGTCCTCGACGCCCTCGGCGTCGTTGTTGGCCTCGGCATGCAACGCCAGGTAGAAATGCGCGTAGAACCGCTGCACGCGGACCGCCGCGCTCCCGGCCCCGATGTCGGCGGCATCGAGCACCGCCTTCGGTTTTGCCTTTCCCGCGAACAGTTCGTGGATCTGGGCCATCGGCACCCGGCTGTCGCCGCGGATCGGCATCAGTTGCGCGCGCGCTTTCTCGATCCCCTGTTCGCGGGCGGTGCAGAGGAAATGCCACGCCGCGTTCTCCACGTCGTCGGGGTTCACCGTCTTGTGGAGCTCGAATTGCCGACGCCCGTCGGCGAAACGCCCCGCGTAATACAGCGCGATCCCCCGCTGCCAGTTCTGCGGCGCCATCCGCGGCGCCAACTCGTTCGCCCGGTCGAAGTCCGCCACCGAGGCCTCGACCCGTCCCAGGCGAAACCGCAGCTGGGCGCGTTCCTGGTATAGCCAACCGGAATTTCCATCGATCCCGATGGCCTCGGTCAGGTCGCGTTCCGCCGCCTCGAATTGGCCCGTCAACTGGTGGATCTGCGCACGGACGTTGTAGAGCCGGGTCTCCTTGGGCTGTTCCTTGATGCCCAGTTCCACGATCCGCAGCGCCTCCTGGTTCCGGCCCGACCGGAACGCCTCCATGGCCGACGCCACCCGGTTCGTCTCGGTGCCGGCCGCCGCGCCCGCCATCGCCAGGCCCAGCCCGGCCATCGTGATCCATCGCCTCATGCGGACTACGGTAGCGCGCCGGTCGGCCACTCGTCCAAAGGTTCCCAGTCCAACAACCGGCGGGCCGGCTCGGGATCGAACACCCACCGGTGCACCGGCCGGCTCGTGGCGAACACCACGTGGAACCCCGCCGGGACCGCCGCCTCGATCGACCGCCGGAAAAACCGTCCCGCGTCGCCCGGGCTCAGGTAGGTGTCCCGGGCGATCGCCTCGCCCTCGATCTCGGCCACCTGCCCCGCGGTCCGCGGGCACCATCCCAGGCGGACCGCGATCACCTCGAGCCCATGGTCGGCTGCGTAGCTGTAACCGGCGGACTCCATGAACACCTTGGTGGCGGCGTACCAGCGCAGCGGCGACGGCGGGTCGCCCAGGCGGACCGGCCACGGCCCGCTCCGCGATTGGCGCAGGTTCACCTGGATGCTGCTGGCCAGAACGATCCGTCGGACCCGCTGGCGCACCGCGGCATCGAGGACTTCCTTCAGTCCCACCACGTTGTTCGGGACCAGTTCGGTCGCGAAATCGAGGTCGTCGGGCGTCGCCGCCAGGTGGACTAACGAGGTACAACCGCGGAGCGCGTCGTCGAGTTGGACGGGATCGAGCAGCGAGCAACCGCCGGGATCGCCGCAACCGGGCGTCGGCATCCGGTCGAACGGGCGCACGGCGTGGCCATGGAAAAGCAACTCCGCCACCACCGCCCGCCCGAGACGGCCGGCGGAACCGGTGACCAGGACTGGATCTCCCGGTGGCATCAGTGGGTGGGCGCGGTGAGGACGGCGCCGTTGGCGGTGGCATCCAGCGACAGCAACCACGGCACCACCCGCCGTGCCCAGCGGTGCGGATCCTCGAAGGCCCGCGCCTGTTCCGGCCAGCATTGGCGCAGCATGTCGGTGTTGATCACGCCCGGGTTCAGCGCGAGGGCCGCGAGTCCCGGCGGCAGTTCCTGCGCCAAGGCCCGCGTGAGTCCCTCGACCGCCCATTTGGTCGCGCAATAGGGCGCCACGCCGGGATCCGTCGAGCGTCCCCAGCCCGAGCTGAAATTCACGATCACCCCGGAGCCGCGGACCATCATCGCGGGGACGAAATGGCGGATGACGTTGGCGACGCCCTTGAGGTTCACGTCGAGCACCTGCGCGAACTCCTCGGCAGGCACCTGCCACAGGGGGCGCACGTCGTTCATGACCGCCGCGTTGTTCAGCACGAGGTCCGGCGGCTCGAATTCCGCGAGCACGTGGCGCGCCCATCGCTGCACCTGTTCGTCCTCCGCCACGTTGACGGTGTCGAACCAATGCCCGGTCCCGAAGTCGCGCCGCAGGACGTCCACGTCGCCCCGGGACCGCGCGCAGCCCAGGACCCGGTGCCCCAGGCGGTGGAATTCCTCCAGCATGGCACGCCCCAGACCCCGGGTGACGCCGGTGATGACGATCGTCTTGCTGGCCGGGCCATGGAGCGGATCGGGATGGGTCCGGGTTCTCATGGCAGGCGTCGCCGCAAGGCGCGGCAGGCCCCGGCGACGTCCTCCGCGCCGAGGATGGCCGACACCACGCAGACCCGCGTGGCCCCGGCCTCGAGCACCGCGTCGAGGTTGCCCCCGTGGATGCCGCCGATGGCGAACCACGGCACCCGGAGGTTTGCCGCCGCCCAGCGCACGTAGTCGAGCGTGACCGCCGGCCGGCCCGGCTTGGTTCCGGTCGGGAAGACCGGCCCCACCGCCACGTAATCGGCCCCCGCCGCCACCGCGCGTTCCGCCTGTGCCGGCGCATGGCTGCTGAGTCCCAGCGCGGGAAACCGGGCGTCGTTCCCCCGCAGTTGGCCGGCATGGGTCCGGCCGGCGTCGAAGAAATCCTCCTGCCCCAGGTGCACGCACGGCACGCCGAGTTCCCGGCCGATCTCCCAGTGGTCGTTGAGCACGAACCACACTCCGGCGGCGGCGGTCACCGGAAGGATATCCGCGGCGAGACGACGGATGGTTTCGGGGGAATCGCCTTTGGCGCGGAGTTGGACGAGATCGGCCCCGCCGTCGCAAAGGCGGCGCGCCACCCCGGCGGGGTCCTGCCCGCGAAGCTGCGCGGTATCCACGAACGCGTAGAGCCGGCAGTCGGCGAAGGGTTTCACTTGTAGGCGTCGAAGTAGAACTCGCGGAGTTGTGGGTTCTGGATGCGGGCCACGTCCCGGTTCCGGAAGCTTTCGACATGGGCATCCATGAAGCCGAGGTTGGCCCGTCCCTCGTGGAGGAGGAGCCCCGTGTTCGCCACGGTATCCCCCGGCAGGTACGCGCCGTTGCTCATGCCCCGCGGATCCTCGTTGGCGAACATCACCTTTTCCGCGGCCCGGCTGATCTGGGATGTCATCACGCCGCGGGGCCCGATATCGGGGCGGGCATTGCCATCGACCCATCCGTTGAGCGAGAAATTCACCCGCACCGCGCGCCCGAGCGTCCCGCTGCTCGGACACTGGTAGACGGCGTACAGCGTCTTGATGCGCTCGTCGTAGGCCACCCGGCTTCGCCCCATCACGTAGGGAAACAACGACCCGGACTCCGCGTGCAGGCCGAACCCTTGGCTGTCCCAGCGCGAGGGAAGCGCGAGATCGTCGAGCGGTTGCCCGCCAAACACCCAGTCCGCGGGCAGGTTCCGGTCCGATCCGCCGCACCAGGGAAGCGTAGCCGCATTGTCGTCGGCATAGGCAAGGGTCGCGACCGCGAGTTGGTGCATGTTGCTCCGGCACACCGCCGCCCGCGCCGATTCGCGGGCCCGGACCAGGGCGGGCAGCAGCAGCGCCACGAGAATCCCGATGATCACGAGGACCGCGAGGAGTTCCAGCAACGTGAAACCGGCCCGGCCCGCAATGGGCCGGCGTCGCGGTGCAGCGCCACGAGTCACGTCCCGAGAATCGGACTCTTCGCCCCAAGCGCAAGCCTGCGATCCGCCCCGTTTCCCCCCTCGATTTTCCGGCAGCGGCCTTCCATCGTCGGCCCATGATCCTTTGCGGCATCAGCGACGAGGCGGGAAACCAACTCTCTTCCCAGATCCGGGCGACGCTCGAACTGGGCTGGAAACACCTCGAGATGCGCAACGTCGAGGTGCCGGGATTCGCCAAGGGCAACCTCCACGACGTCCCCGAACCGGCTTTCGAATCCGCCGTGTCGGCGCTGGAAGCCGCCGGGATCCGCGTCCATTGCTTCGCCTCGACCATCGGCAACTGGGCCAAACGCATCGAGGACCCATTCGACATCACGCTGTCGGAAGTCTCCCGGGCCATTCCCCGGATGCAGCGGTTGGGCACGCGGTTCGTCCGCATCATGAGCTACAAGGTGCGGACGGAAGACGACCAGATGGAGGAGGAACGCTTCCGGCGCCTGCGCGAGGTGGTGCGACGTTTCCGCGACGCCGGCATCCAACCGGTCCACGAGAACTGCATGAACTACGGCGGCATGAGCTGGCAGCACGCCCTCCGCCTCCTCGAGAACGTCCCCGGTCTCGAATGGGTTTTCGACACCGCCAACCCCGTCTTCAACACGGACCGGACCAAACCCGAACCCCGTCCGCGGCAGGATCCGTGGGAGTTCTGGACCCACGTCCGCGATGTCTCCACGCACATCCACGTCAAGGACGCGCGGTGGAACGCCGCCAGGAACGACGCGGACTACACTTTTCCCGGCGACGGCGACGCCGCGGTGGAACGGATCCTCCGCGACGCCTTCGCGCGGGGCTACGACGGCGGGATCTCGATCGAACCGCACATGGTGGCGGTTTTCCACGACGCCACGGCGGCCGCCCAGGACGACGCGTTGCGCGGGAACTACGTGGAATACGGGCGACGCCTCGAAAGGCTCGTCGCCCGCATCCGCGGGGAGAAGGCAACCGGGTGAGGGGGAAGCGGCGGGAGGCGAACCTTGCCCCGTTGCCCTTCCCCCCTTGGCCTAGCGCACCATCTCGTACGCGAAGCCCTTCAGGTATTCCGTCTCCGGAACGCCCGGCAACACCGGGTGGTCGGGCGACTGCGAGTACGTCGCGACCCGGCGCAGCATCCGGCGGGCGTCGAACGCGGCCGAGAGGATCACGTCCTCGAACAACCGGGCGTCGACGTGGTGCGAGCAGCAGAAGGTCGCGAGCACGCCCGTGGGTTTGAGCAGGCGCAGGGCGCGCAGGTGGATTTCCTTGTAGCCGCGCAACGCGTCGGGAACGGAGTCCCGGTTGCGGGTGAACGACGGCGGGTCCAGCACCACGAGGTCGAACTTGGGCACCAACTTCTCGCTGGGGGGAACGAACGTCTCCGCCTTGAGCCAGTCGAACACGTTCGCGTTGACGAACTGGGTGCGGTCGCCGAGGCCGTTGGCGGCCGCATTCGCGCCGGCCGCCGTGCAGGCATCCGCGCTCTGGTCGAGCCCGACCACCGACTTCGCGCCGGCGCGGGCCGCGTGCAGCGAGAACCCACCGAGGAAGCTGAAGCAATCCAGCACCGCGCCATCCTTGGCCCAGCGCGCGACCGCCTCGTAGTTCGACTGTTGGTCGAGGTACAGGCCGGTCTTGTGGCCGCCCGTGGCGGGGAGGTCGAATCGCAGGCCGTTCAGCACCGCGTGCAACCGCTCCGGCGGGGTCCCCGCCAGGGTCCCGTGGCTCTCTTCCAGGCCCTCGAACTTCCGCGAGGCCATGTCGTTCCGCTCGATGATCGCGCGGGGCTTCAGGAGTTCCTCGAGCACCGACACGATCAGCTTCTTCCGCTGGTCCATGGCCAGCGAGGGCGTCTGGACGACGAGCACGTCCTCGTACTTGTCGACGATCAGGCCGGACAGGAGGTCGCTCTCCGCATTGACGAGGCGGAACGAGGTGGCGCCCGGCATGAGCCGCTTGCGCAGCGCCAGCGCCGCACCGATGCGGTTCAGGAAGAACCCGCGGTCGATCTCGACGCGATCCCAGCTGAGGACGCGGACGTTGATCTTGGAGCGGGAGTTGAAGAGGCCGATGCCGAGGAACCGCGCGCGATGGTCCTTCACCTGCACGACGTCGCCGTCCGAAGGCGGGCGGGTGGTGCGTTGGATGGAGCCTTTGTAGATCCAGGGATGGCCGGCGAGGATGCGGTCGGCTTCCCCGGGTTGAACGACGACAGTGGGCAACGATTCCGTGTTTGTAGACATAGAGCCCGCGGATGCGGGCCGGGTGTTGTAGCGGACAAATGCCGGCAACGCACGGGCTTTTTTGGGATGCGGCGGCGGCGGCTGGCGCCCGCCGGGACATCGCGGGGCCGTCGGCCGACGACCGGATCCGCCCGATTGGCGCGCCGTCGTCGTCGGGCGGCGGACCCCGGCGGGCCGGTAACGCCAGGGATCCACCCATTTCATCCGGATGCTTGAGCCGGCCCCAACGGCTTGCCAGACTCGGCCAATGCCTTTCCGTCCACGCGTCCGCCACGCCGCCTTCGGCCTGGCCGTTTCGCTCCTCGCCGTGCCTGCCCTCGGGCAGGGATCCTTCGCCGGCCTCGCCACCCCCGTCGCCAAACTCAAGGTCGCGCCCGACTTCAAGGTCGAGTTGCTCCACACCGTCCCGAAGGAGCAGCAAGGCTCCTGGGTCGCCATGACCGTCGATCCCAAGGGCCGACTCATCGTGTCCGACCAGTACGGCAAGATGTACCGGCTCACCCCGCCCCCGATCGGCTCCGCCGCGGCAATGGGCATCGAGACCCTCGACATCGCCGTCGGTCAAGCGCAGGGCCTTCTCTACGCCTTCGACAGCCTCTACGTGATGGTGGCGAACGATGCCTACCAAGGCCGCGGCCTGTACCGGGTCCGGGATACCAACGGCGACGACCGGTTCGACGAGGTCAAACTCCTCCGGAAACTCTCCGGCGGCGGCGAGCACGGGCCGCACGCCATCGTGCCTTCCCCCGACGGCAAGACGCTCACCATCGTCTCCGGCAACCAGACCCAGGTGACGGATCTTGCGTCCTCGCGCGTCCCCCTGGACTGGAGCGAGGACCATCTCCTCCCGCGCCTGTGGGACGGCAACGGCTTCATGAAGGGCGTGCTCGCGCCCGGCGGTTGGATCGCCAAGACCGATCCCGAGGGCAAGTCGTGGGAGCTGATGGCCACGGGTTTCCGGAACGAATACGACGCGGCCTACAACCGCGACGGGGAATTGTTCACGTTCGACGCGGACATGGAATGGGACATGAACACGCCGTGGTACCGGCCGACGCGCGTGAACCACGTGGTGAGCGGCGGCGAGTTCGGATGGCGTTCGGGCGCCGGCAAGTGGCCCGCCTACTACGCGGACAGCCTCGGGGCCGTCGCGAACGTGGGACCGGGTTCGCCCACCGGGGTGACCTTCGGCTACGGGGCCAAGTTCCCGGCCAAGTACCAGGAAGCGTTCTTCATCAACGACTGGAGCTACGGCAAACTGTACGCCGTCCATCTCAAACCCGACGGCGCGGGCTATACCGGTGCCCTCGAGGAATTCGTCTCGGGATCGCCCCTTCCCCTCACCGACCTCGTCGTGAGTCCCAGGGACGGCGCCATGTACTTCGCCATCGGTGGGCGCAAGACCCAGTCCGCCCTCTATCGCGTCACCTATGCGGGACGCGAGTCGACCGCGCCGTCCGCCGGGATGCGCGGCGGCGAGAAGGAACGGGCGACCCGCCGGCGCCTCGAGGCCTTCCACGGCCACGCCGCGCCGAACGCGGTCAAGGAAGCATGGCCTTTCCTCGGCAACCGCGACCGCAACCTGCGCTTCGCCGCGCGCATCGCCCTGGAATGGCAGCCCGTGGAAACCTGGCGCGAACGCGCGCTGGCCGAGAAGGAACCCATCGCCTCCATGCACGCGCTGTTGGCCCTTGCCCGCGCCTCGAGCCGCGACCCCTTCCACCGCAAACCCACCGACGCGCCCGTCGACCCCGCGCTCCGGGGACGCATCCTCGCCTCCCTGGACCGGATCGCCTGGAACCGGTTGACCGACGCCCAACGCCTCGACCTGATCCGCGTGCACGCGGTCGTCCTCGCGCGCCTCGGGCGCCCGGACGACGCCACGCTGCGGAATCTCACGGCCAAGTTCGACCCCCACTTTCCCGCCAACGGCCGCGAGCTGAACGCCGAACTGGCGCCGATGCTGGTCTATCTCGAGGCGCCCTCGGCCGCCGCGAAGGTGATGGAGGCGTTGCGGAAGGCACCGTCGCAGGAAGAGCAGATGGACTACGCGCGGGCCCTGCGCGTCCTCAAGTCCGGCTGGACGCCCGAACTGCGTAAGACCTATTTCGAATGGTTCCTGCACGCGGCGAGCTTCCGCGGCGGCGCCAGCCTGTCCGGCTTCCTCCGCGACATGAAGAAGGACGCCGTCGCGACGCTGTCCGGTGCCGAGAGGGAAGCGCTCAAGCCGGTGCTCGAGGCGAAGCCGGTGGTCAGGAAACCGCTGGAAACCCTGCTGGCGGGTCGTTCGACGGTCCGCGAATGGAAGGTCAACGACCTCGCCCCGGTGCTCGCCAAAGGCCTCCAGCACCGCAATTACGCCCGCGGCCGCGAATTGTTCGGTGCCGTCGGATGCTACAATTGCCACCGCTTCGACACCGAGGGCGGCGCCGTCGGACCCGACCTCACCGGCATCGCCGGACGCTTCAGTCCCCGCGACCTTCTCGAGTCGATCGTGGAACCCAGCAAGGAAGTCAGCGACCAGTACGCCCCCGTGATCGTGTCGCTCAAGAACGGCGACAGCGTCGTGGGCCGGGTGGCCAACCTGAGCGAGGAAGTCCTGATGATGGCCACCGACATGACCGACCCCGGCAATTTCACCAACGTGAAGCGCGCCGACATCCGGTCGATCGAACCCTCGAAACTGTCGCCGATGCCGGAGGGGTTGCTGAACACGCTGAAGGAAGACGAAATCCTCGACCTCGCGGCGTTCCTGCTCTCGCGGGGCGACCGCGCGGACAAGATGTTCCGCTGAAGCGGCGCCCGACCGGGTGCGCCCGGTGCAAGGGGGACTCCCCCTTGCATCCGGGCGGGCGGGGACGATCCCGACTCACTCCGGGATGTCGCCGGGCCGCGGCTGCATGTCCGCGGTGAAATACAGGATGCGCCCGCAGTTGGGGCAGTAGGTGACGTTGATCTGGGCCTTGGTCTCCAGGAAGGTCTGCATCGGCAGCTTCATGTGGCATCCGCCGCAGACCGTGTTGGTCACGCCCACCACCACGCTTTCGCCGCGGTTCTTCAGGATCCGGTCGTAGCGGGCCAGAAGGGTCGGATCGATGTCCGCCCCGAGCTTGGCCCGGTCGGCGCCGACCTCGTCGCGTTCCCGGCGCATGTTGGCCTCGCGGGCGGCGAGGTCCGCCAACGCGGCGTCGCTCTCCGCCTTTTGGGCGGCGGCGATCTTGGCGGCGGCCTGCAAATCGCGGGCGGCGACCTCGCCCTGTTCCATGAGCCCGAGCTGTTGGTCCTCGAGCTTCCGGATGTCGCCCTCGGTGGTCTCGATCTGGTGCTGGAAAGCCTTGTACTGGTCGTTGCTGCGGGTGCCCTGCTGCTCGATCTGCAGCTTGGCGATGCGCTGCCTCAGGGTCTCGACCTCCAACTCCAACCGGCGCCGATCGCTCTCGATGTGGGTGGATAGTTTCTTGACCTCCTCGAAGACCGCCTGGGTCTTCTCGGCCTTGGTCTGGAGCGCCGACCGTTGCCCCGGAATCGTGTCGAGCTCGGCTTTCAGCCGCAACAAACGGCGGTCACGGTCCTGGAGCACCAGCAACTGTTCGATGATCGCGAGCATTGGCCCGACGCTACCGGCGCCCTTCCCACCGCGTCAACGCAAGGCCCGGGTTTCGTTCGCGCCCCCCCCGGCGACCGCGGAGCGCGATTGCGCCGCGGTCCCGGGCGCGTAGGCTTCGCCCATGCGTGCGCCCCGGCCTCTCCTGACCGTCGTCCTTGTCGTCGCCACGTCGGTCGCCGCGGCCCGTGCCGCGGACAAACCGTCCGCCGCGCTCGCCATCGCCCGCCAACTCAACGAGGCCTTCGTCGAGGTCGCCGACCGCGCCTCGGCTTCCACCGTGGTCATCAAGGTCGCCCAGAAAGCCGACGAGGCCGCCGCCGCCGACCATCCGTTCCTCGAACGCATGCCCGAGGAATTGCGCCGCCAATACGACGAATTCCGCGAACGCGAAAAACAGCGCCGCGAGCGTTTCGGCCCCCAGTTCAACGGCGAGGGATCCGGCATCGTCTACCGGGACGACGGCTACATCCTCACCAACAACCACGTGGTCGAGAACGCCGAGCGCATCCGCGTCAAATTCCGGGATGGCCGCGAGTACGACGCCGAGGTCCGGGGCACCGATCCCGATTCCGACATCGCCGTGCTCCGCCTCAAGGGCAATGTCCGCGGACTGCCGGCGGCGCGCTTCGCCGATTCCTCCAAGGTGCGGGTCGGCGAATTCGCCATCGCCATCGGCGCCCCCTACGAGCTCGAGTATTCGGTGACCGTCGGCCACATCAGCGCCAAGGGCCGGGCCGGCCTTGCCAACGGCATGATGGACGAGGATTTCATCCAGACCGACGCCAACATCAACCCCGGCAACAGCGGCGGTCCGCTCGTGAACCTCGACGGCGAGGTGGTGGGAGTGAACGCGATGATCCGGGGTATCGGCACGGGCATCTGCTTCGCCATCCCCTCCAATCTCGCCCACGAAATCGCCGAAACCCTCATCCGCGAGGGCCGCTTCCGCCGCAGTTGGCTGGGCATCGGCATCGAGTCGCTCGGCGACAACGAGGCCCTCCAGGCGCGGTTTCCCGACGTCAAGTCCGGGGTCGTCGTCACCGAGATCCACGAGAGCGGGCCCGCCGCCCGTTCGAAACTGAAGACCAGCGACATCGTCACCGCCGTCGACGGACGCCTCGTTTCCACCGTCCAGCAGTTGCGGAATGCCATCACCCGCAAACGGGCCGGCAGCGACGTGACGCTCGACGTGGTCCGGTCGGGCAAACGGATGAAGATCAAGGTCCAGCCCGACTACATGCCGGATCCCGAGGCCCGCGTCGCCGCCACCCGGCCCCGCCGCGAATCGCCGGCCCCGCAGCCCGCCCCGTCCCCCGCCCCCAAGCCGTCGGAGCCCAAGGAATCGCCCGAGACCGTGTCCACGGCGTCGAGTCTCGGGGTCACCGTCCGCTCGTTGAACCCCAACCTCGCCGAGACTTTCGGACTCGATGCCGCGCACCGGGGCGTGGTGGTCACCGTGGCCGAGCGCGGCATCGGGTTGGTCCGGGAAGGCATCCGTGCGGGCGACCTGATCGTCGCCATCGACGGCCAACCGGTGGCCGACCCGTCCCAGTTCGGCGAGGCGCTGAAGAAGGCGGTGGCCAAACCCGAGTTCCTCGTGCGCTACGAGCGCGGCACCGAGAAGGGCGAGGTGAAAATCACCCGCGCCCCGTAGCCCGTCCCTGCCGTTGGCCGAGGGCGGCCGACGGCACTTGGGGGTTGCCTATTTCGCGGGCGTGTTCCCGGCAGCTTCCCATGCGCGGTAGCCGCCCTTGAGGTTGACGAGGTTGGTGAAATCCAGGGTCCGCAGCAGGTTGCAGGCTTTCACGCTCCGGACGCCCGCCGCGCAATGCACCAGGTAGGTCTTGCTCGGGTCCAGCTTCCCCGCCGCCTTTTCGAACCCGGACGCGTTCACGTCGAGTTGGACCGCGCCCGGGATGTGGCCGGAGTCGAATTCCTTCCGGGTGCGGACATCGAGCACCACGTTGTTGGTGTTCGCGCGGAGTTTCTCGAACTCGGCCACGTCGACGTTGCGGAAGGGTGCCTTGACCTCGGCCGCCCCCACGAAGGAAGGCTGGGCCATCAACAGGGCGACGCCGAACAGGGTGACAATCCAGGAACGCATGGGCCAAGAATGGCGCCTGCCCGTCGCCGCGCAAGACCCCGCACGTCCCCGACGCGGCGCGATCCACCCTGCGCCTTTGACGGATCGCCCCGGCCCCGCCACGGTTTGCCCCGATGAAACGCTGCTTCCTCGCCGTGGCCCTGCTCGGGCTTTGCGTCTCCGCCTTCGCCGCCGGCACCCCGAAAGTCGGCGACCCGGCGCCCGCGGTGGAAGCGAAGGACCAGGACGGCAAAACCTTCACGCTCGCCGAACACGCCGGCAAACACGCCGTCCTCCTCTACTTCTACCCGAAGGACGAGACCCCCGGCTGCACCAAGCAGGCCTGCGGCCTCCGCGACCGGATGGGCGAACTCGAGAAGGACGGCGTGGTGGTCGTCGGGGTCAGCCGCGACGACGCCGCGAGCCACGCGAAGTTCCGCGCCAAGCACAACCTGAACTTCCCGCTGCTCGTCGATGCCGACGGCAAGCTCACCGAGACTTTCGGGACCCCGATGGAAGGCCGGCCCCTCTCCCGCCGCGTCAGTTTCCTGATCGGCACCGACGGCAAGATCGCGGCCGTCACCGACAACCGGGACGCGCAGGTCCATCTGGACGAGATGAAGGCCGCGATCGCGAAACTGAAGGCGCCGAAATAAAGGCGCGCCGTTCCGCGGGGCTCAGCGCTTGGGCACCGTTCCGTGTTGCTCGAGCTTGAAGAGCTTGGGCGCGATCACCGCCTGGCAATACGGCTGCCCCGGATGGTTCCGGAAGTAGTCCTGGTGGTAGTCCTCGGCCTTGTGGAATTTTTTCAACGGCACGATCTCGGTGACGATCTTCCCGTCGTACCTGCCCGCGTTGGCGATGGCCTTCGAGCGCTCCGCGAATGCCGCCTGCTCCGGCGAGTGGGTGAGGATGATCGACCGATACTGGGTGCCCACGTCGCCGCCCTGCCGGTTGGCCGTGGTGGGATCGTGCGCCTGCCAGAAGACCTCGAGGATCCGTTCGTAGGTGATCAACGCCGGGTCGAACTGGATCTGGACCACCTCGGCGTGCCCCGTGGTCCCCTCGCACACCGCTCGGTAGGTGGGATTATCATCGTGCCCGCCGGAATAGCCGGACACCACGTTGGTGACGCCGGGAAGCCGCTCGAAGACGGCCTCGAGACACCAGAAACAACCGCCACCCAGAGTGGCCACCTCGAGGGAATGCTTCGTGTTCACGGACGGCACCTTCGCCGGTCCGGGCTCGGCCGCAAGTGCCAGCCCCGCCGCCAAGACCGCCAAACCCGCCCACCATCGGATCGTCATGGACCCGAGTATGGCCCAAAACGGGAGCCCGATCCATGTCGCAGTCGCTTCCCGCGCCGAAAAGCAGGCACCCACGCCGGGGCCGTGACGACGCGGGTCACGACCCGGATTCGCACGCCGGTATCCGGACGGTGAACACCGTCCCGGCGCCGCTTGCCGCCGAGACCGCGATGGTGCCGGCGTGGGCATCGACGATGGCCTTGGAAATCGCGAGGCCGAGGCCGGTGCCGGCGTTCGCCCCGGAGCGGGCCGTGTCCGCCCGGTAGAAGCGTTCGAAGACCCTTGGCAAATCCGCGGGCGGTATGCCGGGCCCATTGTCGGCCACGACCAGAAGCGCGGAATCCCCGTCGCGCCCGAGGGCCACGCGCACCTCGCCGCCGCGTCGGTTGTGGAGGATGGCATTGGCGACGAGGTTGGACACGACCTTCTCGCCAGGCACGGGCGCACCGTCGTCTTCCACGGCCACGACCACCTATACGCGCGGCAGGAGCGCGACGGCGTGATCTACCAGTGGGTGCCGCAATCGGGCCACCCGCGTCACGACAACGTCCGCAGCGCTTCCGAATACGGCTACCAGAGCGGCGTGATCCAGGGGCCTTCGGGAATCCTGCGCGTGGCGGTCTCCCCCGCGAACGCCGTGGTGGAATACGTCCGGGCCTATCCAACCGCCGGGGAAAGCGAGGGACGCCGGACCGGGGACGTGACCCACCGATACACGATCCAGGGCCGTTAGGCCCGCGCGCTGCCCGCGAGGGCCGGTCGGGTGCGAGTGGATTTCCGCGAGTCCGAGGACCGTCGTCCGTCTCGTTCGGTCCCACCGGCCCTCTCCCCGGACTGCTGGATCCCCACCTCTCCGTGCGGGCGCTCGGTCGCGAAGCGTCCCACCCGTTCCGGGCAACCTTGGCCCGCCGGTACCGCCACCCTCGCGGAGACTGCCCCCGGCCGAAACGTCGTTGGCGATGCCGACGCGCGGTTCCTTGACCCGCCCCTCAGGATCGCAATTGATTGCCACCGCGCCGCGGGGAAGAATCTCCGCCCGGCCGCAATTTCCGATCCCCCATGCGCATCCTGGTGATTGAGGACGAACCTCAACTGGCCCGTCACGTCGTCGGCGCCCTCTCGCGTCATGGCCACGCTGCGACCGCGCAGAACGACGGCATCCTCGGTCTGGCGCTCGCGCTCGAACAACAACCGGATCTGGTGGTCTTGGATTTGAATCTTCCCGGCCTCGACGGCCTGTCCGTCCTGGCCAAACTCCGCGAGGCCAAGAACCCCGCGCGCGTCATCATCCTCACCGCCCGTGGCGACGTCGAACACCGGGTCAAGGGCCTGAAGGCCGGGGCGGACGACTATCTGGCGAAACCCTTCTCGATGGAGGAATTGGTCGCGCGCATCGAGGCGCTGGGTCGCCGGGTCGCCACCCCGGCGTCCACCGACCTGCTCGAGGCCGGCGATCTGCGCCTCGATGTCCAGCGCCGCCGGGTCACCCGGGCGGGCCACAACATCGCCTTGTCCCCCCGCGAATTCGACGTGCTGCAGGTGCTCATGCAGGAACCCACCCGGGTCTTTTCCCGCACGGAACTGTGCGAGCGGGTCTGGCAACGGGACCATGAATACGACACCCGGACGGTCGAGATCTTCATCGCCCGCCTCCGCAAGAAGGTCGATGCCGGCTTCAAAGACCCGCTCATCCACACGATCCGGAGCGTTGGTTACACCATCCGCCCGCCGGACCGGACCCAAGCCACGACCGAGTGAACCGATGACAATCCGTTCCATCCCCGCCGGTCCCGTTGGCCTGTCGGTCATGATCGTCGCGCTGTCGGCGGCCCGACCGGAGCGCGCCGCGGCACAGGCGGCGATCGAGGGCCGCGTGGCGCTGCCCAGGACGCGTTCCACCCCCGTCGCGAACCAGCGATACGAAATCGTCGCGATCGGCGGGATTCTGGCGCCGAGTCCGCCGCTGGCCGTGGTCTATCTGGAAGGAAACTTTCCGCGACCGACGTCCCCGCCGCTGCGGCAGATTCTCCAGACCAACTTCGCCTTCGTTCCCGCCCTCCTCCCGGTGCAGGTGGGCACCCGCGTGGAATTCCCGAATCTCGACAACACGTTCCACAACGTCTTCTCGTACTCGCCTCCGAAGCGGTTCGACCTCGGACGCTATCGTCCGGACGAGCGGCCGATCCCCATGCAGGTGTTCGACAAACCCGGGTTGGTGACGCTGCGGTGCGACATCCACGAGCACATGCGGGGTCTGGTCCTGGTGCTCGACACGCCGCATTTCGTGACCAGCGACGCCGACGGCAGGTTCCGGTTGACCAACCTGCCGGCGGGACATTTCACGGTGAAAGCCTGGCTCAACAGCAAGACGACGCTCGAGATTCCCGTGGATCTGAAAGGGACCTCGACCCTGCAGGTGAACTTGCCGTGACCGCCCCTTCCCATCGCGCCCCGGAAGGATTCGGGCGCTTCCAGGTGCGACTGATGCTGGCGATGATGTTTCTGGTGTCGGCGATCACGGCCCTGGGCCTCTACCTAGCGGAACGGAACCAGGCGAGCGGCGCGGAGATCGGATTGCAGCGGGAATTCCAGGGGCAACTGGCCGCTTTGCGGCGCATCCAACAATTGCGCCATGCCGCGCTCGCGGAACTCAGCCGGGTCCTCGTCCGCAAGCCGCGCATCCACGCGGCCCTCGAGGACAACGCGCTGGATCTTCTCTATCCGATCGCGAAGGACGAACTCCGCGACGTCATGAACCGCAGGGACGGCCCGGAGACCGGCGCGCCACTGCAGGCCGTCTTCTATCGGTTCCT
>WBXI01000038.1 GCA_008933025.1 Verrucomicrobiota bacterium | reverse complement strand
TCGATGGGCCACTCCAGTTCCGCGTATTCTTTGCTGGTGGTGAGGCCGAGCGGAAGCGTGATGGCGGCGGCAACGATGATGGCGTTCCAGCCCCAGAAGTTGACCCAGCTCAGCGCGTCGCTGAACATGCGAGCTTTGCACAGGCGCTGCAGTGAATAATAGATGCCCATGAACATGCCGTTGCCCACGAACGCGAAGATGACGGCGTTGGTGTGCAGCGGCCTGAGGCGTCCGAAGGTCGTGTACTGGAGGTTCAGGTTGGCATCCGGGAAGAACAACTGGACCGCGGCCAGCAAGCCGGCCGACATGCCCACGATCCCGAACAATACCGTCGCGATGGCAAAAGCCCTCACGATCCGGTTGTCGTATTTGAACGTTTCTATCTTCATCAACTTTTGCGTGGTTCGGTTTCCGTAGATTTTTCCCCGGGCCTCCGGATCGTGCCGTCGTCGGCAAGCACCCGCATCGAGGGGGTGCAGGTGTCCTCGTATTGTCCGGAGCGCACCGCCCAGACGAAGGCCCAGAGAAAGCCCCCCGCCATGAGCAGGCTCAGCGGGATGAGTAACAGGATGACATTCATGATGGCCGGGCCTCGGTTGCCGGACTTTCAACCGCGGTTGGGTCCGGCGTTTCGCCGCCCAACCCCAGCCGGCGCGCGTGCCATTCGGCCATCGCGCAGGCAAACACCACCACGGTCGCCGAACTCAGCGGCATCAGCACCGCGCACACGAACGGGGACAACCGGCCGGACGCCGCGATGGCGAGTCCCGCCGCGTTGTAGAGCGCGGAGACCAGGAATCCCTGGCGCACCACCCGCACCACCCGGCGCGAGTACTCCAGCACGTCCGCCAAACAGGCCACCCGCGACGCCTCCACGATCACGTCGCTGGCCGGCGAGAATGCCGCGACGTCCTCCACCACCGCCATCCCCACGTCCCCCTGCCGCAGGGCCCCGGCATCGTTCAGGCCGTCGCCCACCATCATCACCCGCGCGCCCGATTCCTGGAGTTCGCGGACGAAGCGCAGCTTCTCCGCGGGCCCTTGCCCGAATTGCAGCGGTGCCCCGTCCCCGAAGAGCCGGCGGAACGACTCCCGCTCGCGCGGTTGGTCGCCGCTCAGCAACGCGATGCGGCAGCGGCGCCCCAACCCCGCCAGCATGCCCGGGATCCCCGGACGCACCGCGCTGCCCAGCCGGAACACACCCCGCACCCGGCCGTCCAGGGCCAGCCACACCTCGTTCCCCGCCCCTTCCGCGCCGTCGGGAACCCCGATGCCCGTCGCACGGAGCCACCGCGCCGATCCCAGCCGCACCTCGCGCTCCCCGGCCCGCGCCCGCGTGCCGTTGCCGGGCGACTCCTCGAAGCCCATGATGACCGGCAGCTCGCCGCCGGCCGCCAGCAAGGCCGCCACCTGGCGAGACAGCGGATGCATGGATTGCTCCGCCACCGCGCGGACCGCGGCCGCTTCCACGGGGTCCAGGGCCGGACCCGAAAACGCGTCGTCGCCTCGGCGCGGTTGGGTGAGCGTGCCCGTCTTGTCGAAAACCACCGCGTCCACCCGCGCCATGGACTCGATCACCGAGGAATTCCTCAGGAAAATGCCGCGCCGCCCCAGGACCCGCTGGGCGGTCCCCAGCGTGAAGGGCGCCGCCAAGGCCAGCGCGCACGGGCAGGCAACGATCAGCACGGAGGCGAACGCCTTCACCGCCAGCGCGGGCCGCGCCCACGTCCAGTACGCCGCCGCGCCGACGGCGATCGCCAGGATGATCCACGTGAACCGCCGGCTGTACCGGTTGGTGGTGGAATCGAAAGTGTCGTCCTTGGTTTTCCGGAACACGTCCTGGTTCCAGAGCGAGGTCAGGTACCCCTGCGAAACCGCCTTCGCGGTCTCGAGTTCGACCGCGCCGCCCACCTGCCGCCCGCCCGCGTACACCCACGCCCCGGCCCCGAGCTCGACCGGCGTCGATTCGCCGGTGACGAAACTGTAGTCGACCACGGCCGTGCCCGACGCCACCCGCGCGTCCGCGGGCACCAATTCGCCGTGGCGCACCACCACGCGGTCGCCCACCCGCAGTTGGTCGAGCGCCACCCGTTCCTCGGTGCCGCCGGATTTCCGCAGCACCGACAACGGGAAGAACGAGCGGTAGTCGCGGTCGAACGCCAGACGGTCGTAGGTCTTCTGCTGGAACACGCGGCCGAGCAGCAGGAAGAACAACAGCCCCGCCATCGAATCGAAGTAACCGACGCCCGCGCCCGAGACCACTTCGGCCGCGCTTTGCAGAAAGATGGCGGCCAACCCGAGGACGATCGGCACCTCGATGGACATCCGGCGTTGCTTCCATGCCTGCCACGAGGAGCGCCAGTAATCCCCGGCGGCGAACGACACCACCGGCAAGGCGAGCAAGAGGCTCAGCCACCCGACGAGACGCTGGAACGACGGGCCGCTGGCGGCATCGAGGCCGAAGTAGGCCGGCAGGCTGAACAGCATCGTGTTGCCGAACGCGAAACCGGCAATGCCGAGTTGGAGCCACAGCCGGCGCGGAACGCGGTGCGCGCGCCGGCCGCCGAGGTCGGCCAAACGCAGGTCCGGCGGGTAGCCGAGGGAATCCAGCAGGGCCGCCACCGCCCCCAGTTCCACCCGGGCCGGATCGAACGTCACCGCGACCTGCTTGCGCGGGAAATCGACGTGGGAACGGCCGATCGCGGGGTTGAGTCGGAAAAGATTCTCGAGCAACCAGACGCAGGCGATGCAATGGATCTCGGGGATCGCGAAGGTCACCCGGGTGGTGGCGCCGTCCGAGAAGTCGACCAACCGCTCGCGCACCGCGGGCGTGTCGAGGAACCCGTAGTGGCCGGCCGGCGCGGCGGTCCCGACGCGGCGTCCGGCGTCCGCGCTCAACTCGTAGAATTGGCCCAGGCCGCCCTCGGCAAGGATCTCGAACACCGTCCGGCAACCGGCGCAGCAAAAGCAACGGCCCGACGCGTCCTCCACCGCCCCCGAGGCGTGCCGCAGTGCGCGCACACGGTCGCCCGCGCCGCCCGGGTGTTCCCGGCAAGGACGGCGGATTCAAGTTCGAGCGCTGCGTGCATCGTGGACCGTGACCGACTGCCGACAATCTCGGGGCGAAGGCCCGCCAAGGCTTGCACTCCGTTGCCCAACCATGGGCACGGATTGGCCTGGCGGCCCGCTCAATTGTTCTCCGGAAGCCCTTCCCGGTGGCCGACGTTCCTGACCGGGGCAAAGATCGCCGCGACCTCGGCCAGCAACCCCGCGTCCGGCGGTGCGGCAACCCACCGTGCCCAGTTGCGGATGTTCTCCGGATTCGCGCTGCCGGCGATGGTGGTGGCGATGTCCGGGTTCGCGCACGAGAACTGGAGCGCCAGCTGGGCGAGGTCGATGCCGCGCGACGCGCAGAGTTCCGCCGCGCGGCGCGCCGCCGCCTTCACTTCCTCGGGTTCCTTGAGCCACTTGGGCAACGGGGCGTTGGTCAGCAACCGCGCGCTGAACGGCCCCGCGTTCATCACGCCGATTCCCTTGGCCTTGAGATACGGGACGGTCTCGTCGGCAAACCGGGTGTTCTGCAGCGTGTATTGGTTGTAGCTCAGCACGCAGTCCACCTCGGCCCGGTCGCAGATCCAGCGGAAGATCTTCTGCGGGTAACCCGAGAACCCGACGAAACGGAGTTTGCCCGCCCGCTGCAATTCGCGGAGCGCGGGCAGGGTTTCCCCGACGATCTGCGCCATCGGCACGAATTCGACGTCGTGGCACAGCACGATGTCGAGATGGTCGGTGCCGAGCCGGTGGAGGCTGACGTCGACGCTCTCGCGGACGCGCTTGGCGGAGAAATCGAAGTGGGCGAGATCGTAGCGCCCCAGTTTGGTGCACAGGGTGTACGACTCGCGGGGAACGCCGCGAAGGGCGACGCCGAGCAACACCTCGCTCATCCCGCGGCCATAGAAGGGCGAGGTGTCGATGAAATTGAGCCCGGAATCGAGGGCCACGCGGACGGAGCCGATGGCCTCGTCGAGGGTGACGCTGCGGAATTCCTGCCCGAGGGAACTGGCACCGAACCCGAGGACGGGAACGCGGAGCCCGGTGTTGCCCAGCATGCGAGTCTGCATGCGCCGATCAAACCGGCCCGGACGTCCCGACGGGAGCACAATCTCTCCCGGACGGGGGGTCAAACCGCGCCGAACCGCCGGTGGCGCCGGGCGTATTCCTCGAGCGCCTCGATCAACTGCGCCTTGCGGAAATCCGGCCACAACACCTGGGTCACCACCAACTCCGCGTAGCTGATCTGCCAGAGCAGGAAATTCGAGACCCGCATCTCGCCGCTGGTGCGGATCAACAGGTCGGGATCCGGGTAATGCCGGGTGTAGAGATGCTCGGCGATGAGGCGTTCGTTGATCTCGGCGGGGTCGAGCGTGCCCGACTTGGTCTTGGCGGCGATGGCGCGGACGGCCTCGACCAACTCCGTGCGGCCGCCGTAGCTGAGCGCCAGGACCAGGGTCAGCCCGTTGTTCTTCGCGAGCGCCGCCTTGGTCTTTTCCAACTGCTGCTGGACCGCTTCCGGCAAGCGCCAGATCTGGCCGATGGCCTCGAGCCGCACGTTGTTCCGGTTCAACTCCCCGATCTCGTTTTTCAGGAACCGGGCGAGGTACTTCATCAGGGTGTCGACCTCGTCCTTCGGCCGGTTCCAGTTCTCCACCGAGAAAGCGTAGAGCGTGAGGTACTTGATCCCGACCTCGCCGGCCGCGCGCACGATGGCGCGCACCGACTCGACGCCGTTGCGATGGCCCTCGACCCGCGGCAGGCCGCGCTGTTTGGCCCAGCGCCCGTTGCCGTCCATGATCACGGCCACGTGCTGCGGCAGGCTTCCGAGGGCCTGCTGGCTGAGTTTGGGCTCGGTGCTCACGGATGCGACCGGTCGCCGGGACCGCTCAGATGAACATCGTCTGCTCGCGGGCCGGACCCACCGACACGATGGTCAACCGCGCGCCCGTCAGCTGGCCGAGGCTCAGCACGTAATGCCGGCAATTGGCCGGCAGGTCCTCCCAGCGCCGGATGGCATCGGTCGGCGTCTCCCAGCCCGGGAATTCCTGGTAGACCGGCTCGCAACGGGCCAAGATCTCGCAGTCGTTCGGGATGTGGCGGATTTCCTTCCCGTCCACCCGGTAGGCCACGCAGACCCGGATCCGCTTCACGGTGTCCAGACCGTCGACGTTGGTGATCGCCAGTTCGTCGATGCCATTGACCATGGCGGCATGGCGGGTGGCGACGGCATCGAACCAACCGCAGCGCCGGGCGCGGCCGGTGGTGGCGCCGAACTCGCGGCCCATGCCGTGCAACAGGTCGGAGATCTCGGCGTTCTCGGTGGGCAAGGGGCCCTCGCCGACCCGCGTGGTGTAGGCCTTGAGCACGCCGACGACGCTGTCCATGCGGTTCGGCGGGACGCCGGACCCGGTGCAGGCGCCACCGGCCGTAGTACTGGACGACGTCACGTAGGGATAGGTGCCGTGGTCGATGTCCAGGAACGTGCCCTGCGCGCCCTCGAAGAGGATGTTGGCGCCGCGGCGGGTGGCCTCGTGGAGCAGGACGACGGTGTTGGCCACGAAAGGACGCAGGCGGTCCGCGGCCCGGGAGTACTCGGCGAGGAGGGTGTCGTAGTCGAGCGGCTGGGCTCCGAGCGCGCGCAGGACCTCGTTGTTTTCCGCAAGGCGCTCGCGAAGGCGCCCGGGGAACTTGGCGGCGTTGACGAGGTCGATCACGCGCAACCCGACGCGCGCCGCCTTGTCGCCGTAGGTGGGACCGATGCCGCGTTTGGTGGTCCCGATCTTGTTGTTGCCCTTCCGGATCTCGCGCTGCCCGTCCAGTTCGCGGTGCCACGGAAAGACCACGTGGGCGGTCTCGGAGATGACCAGGTTCGCGGGCGATACCGCCACGCCCAGTTTGTCGAGACCGTCGAGTTCCTTGACCAACCCGATGGGATCGAGCACCACCCCGTTGCCGATCACGCACACCTTGCCGGGCCTGAGGATGCCGGAAGGGATGAGGTGGAGGACGTACTTGTCACGCCCGATGTAGACGGTGTGGCCGGCGTTGTTGCCACCGGCCGTCCGGACGACGATCTCCGACTGCTCGGTGAGCACGTCGATGATCTTGCCCTTGCCTTCGTCGCCCCATTGGGCGCCCACCAGAATCACGTTTGCCATCGCAGAATACGGTTTCGGACAACGAAAAGCCCCAAGGTGTGAACCTCGGGGCAACGGTCCGGAAGTTACCTTGGGAACCTAGGGAAAGCCGGGGCGCCGCGTCAATGGCCGGAACGCGGAGGATTTCGATCGCGGATCACGGGGCCGCGTCCACCGCCGCATGGTCCTTCAGCCATTGCAGGTCCGCGCTGCCCGGATGGTAGATGCTCAGGTGGTCGGGCAACCATTCGGGCTTGCCCTCCTGCAAGGTGCGCGGGTCGCTCCACCGATGGGTGTCCGAATGCCCGTCCGCGAAGGAGACCACCCCGTGGCTCCCGTGGCTGCCGGACGGCAGGTGGTAGAACAGGTCCTTGAAGAACCCCTTGTGGATGATGAACGCCGGACTGCACACGTTGCCGGGCGCCACATCCACGATCCCCAGCAGTTCCGAAGGGCCGCCCGCCGCCAGATCGCCCGTCTTGCGGTACCGGGTGCCGTTCCCGAAGTGCATCGTGAAGTCGAAATTCGTCGGCATCACCGGGTTCATGAACAGATTGAGCGCGTAGGAACGGACCTTCGGGAACAACTTCCCCCCGATGTCCACCCGACTGCGGTCCGCGGGACAGCGATAGACCGCCGGCGTCTGGATGTAGTCGGCAAACTGGGCGTAACGACGATCCAGCAGGAACATCCGGTTCGTGAAATCGTGGGTCTGGAGATGGCTGGTCCCCAGCACCCACAGCCGTTGGTCCCCCACGGCGGCCACGTCGGCGATCCCGTTCGCGGGCAACCCGTCGTTGTGGTCGGTCCCGTACAGGTGCCAGGCCATCATCAATTGCTTGGTGTCGTTGATGCACCCGATGCGCTGGGCGGAACGCCGGGCCGAACCCAGCGCCGGCAGGAGCATCGCCGCCAGGATGGCGATGATCGCGACGACCACCAGCAACTCGACCAGGGTGAACGCGCGCGCCCACGCCTCCCCGGGGGATGGCTTCCGGCCCGGGCCCGATGGGCAAGGTGGCGTTGGCATGGCGACAGGGGACCGGTGGCAGAATCCATGCCGTTCGCAAGAACCGTTCCCGGCCGGGATGACAATCCCGCGTGAGCTTCGCGAATCGGATCGGTCCCTATGACGGACGTTGACACTCGTCTCGCCCGTTCCGTACGGTTCGACGCAATCTATTTCCTGACATGCTCCGCATCGCACTGATTCTTGCCCTGCTCGCTGCCATCGGCAGCCTCGTGCTCAGCTTCATGGTGACCAAGCCGACGGTCGAGGAGCTGCGGACGAATCTCCAGACCACGTCCGACACCCTGAAGACGACCGAGGGCACCTTGGCCACGACCAAGTCGGATTTTGCCAAGACCAAGAAGGATCTCGACGAAAAGGTTAAGGATCTCGACGCCACCAAGGCCTCCCTCGAGACCGCGTCCACCGAGGCGGCGAACCTCAAGAAGCGCTCGGACAAGCTGGATGCCGACCTCGCCAAGTCCACCAAGGAACGCAACGAGGCGCAGGCCGAGCTCGCCCAATGGCAGGCACTCGCCATCAAGCCCGACCAGGTCGGCCAGATGCGCGTCGACCTGAAGAAGGCGTCCGAAGAACGCGACGCGCTCCGCGACGAGAAGACCATTTTCCTCCGCAACATCGCCCGTCTCCAGAACGAGCTCGCCGTGTTCGTGACGCCCGACACCAAGGTCAAGCTGCCCGACGGCCTCAAGGGCACGGTGCTCGAGGTCGGTCCCCAGGGTGATTTCGTGTTGCTCGACATCGGCGAGGCGCAGGGTGTCCTGGCCCGCGGCGAGTTGCTCGTCCGCCGGGGCGACAAGCTGATCGGCAAGGTCCGCATCGTGAAGGTGGACGCGAACCGCAGCATCGGGAACCTGCTGCCCGGTTGGAAGCAGGGCGACCTCGCGGTTGCCAAGGGCGACTTGGTGCTCTACTGATCGGGCCGATGAAAATCGCCATGCGCAGGTGGCTCGGGCTCGGTTTGATCGCCTTCGTCTCGATGCAGTTGGCCGGGTGCAAGAGCGACGACGAACTGAGCGGAACCCCTTGGAACAAGCCGAAGAGCTGGGAATCCGGTCTTCCGTCCGCGATCACCGAGGGACGCTGAGAAACCAGTCTCCCCCCGACTCCAAGCGCGCCCTTGCCGGCGCGCTTTTTTCGTCCGCGGTCACGCTGGCTCGTTGACCCGCGGCAGGGTGAAGTAGAAGCAACTCCCCTTCCCCACCTCGCTTTCCACGCGCACCTCGCCACCGTGGGCCTGCACGATGTGCTTCACGATGCTGAGACCGAGACCGGTTCCTCCCTGCTCCCGCGAGCGCCCCTTGTCGACGCGATCGAACCGCTCGAACACCCGCTCCCGGGCCTCGGGCGGGATGCCCATGCCGTCGTCCGCGACCCAGGCCTCGACGAGATCCTCGTGCAGCGATCGCGCCCCCACCACCACCCGGCCGTTCGGACGGCCGTACTTGATGGCATTGTCGACCAGATTGGAGAGCACCTGCTGGAGCCGGTCACCATCGCCATGGACCCTCAGTTCGGACGGCACCTCGTTGCACAATGCCGTCGATCGTTCGGCGGCCTTCGAAAGCAAATCGTCGATCACCTGCGCCGCCACGTCGTGCAGCGACGTCGGTTGCAGGTTCATGATCACCTGCCCCGATTCCAGCCGGGAAACGGTCAGCAGATCCTCGATCAGGAAGGTGAGCCGGTCGGCATGTTTGTCGATGGTCCTCAGGAAGCGCGTGGCGGTCTCCGGATCGTCCTTGGCGCCGCCCAGCAGCGTCTCGGTGTAGCCTTTGATCAACGACAGCGGCGTGCGGAGCTCGTGGCTGACGTTGGCGACAAACTCGCGCCGCTGCTCGGCCAGCAGCGCGTGCTGGGTGAGGTCGTGGAACACCAGCAGCGTCCCGGCGTGGAGTCGGTCGGGATCGCGCAACGCGACGGCGTTCACCTGGAGGGACAATGGCGAATCGCCCGGGTGCGAGAGTTCCTGGTCGACGATGCGTCCCTGGCGCGCCGCCCGGTCCGCAAGCACCGACAATTCGGGCGACGGGATCGCCTCCGAGAGCGGCAGCCCGCGGATGTTTTTCGGGAGATCGAAAAGGCGGACCAACGCGGGATTGACGTGCTCGACACGCCCCTGCTCGTCCAGCAGCAGGACGCCCTCGACCATGCTGTCGAGCAGGGCCTGCTGTTTCGACTGTTCCCCGACCAGCGCGAGATGGCGCTGGGTCCTCAGTTCCGCCAGTCGCAGCGAGGTGTCGCGGAGACGATCGCGCGTCGCCTGCTCGCGGCGGACCGACCACAGGAAGCCCGCGACGGCGACGGCGGCCACTCCCCCGGTGAACCAAAGCTCGGCGGACATCGCGCGGAACTCAGTTTTCGACGAAGCGATAGCCGACACCCCGGACGGTGTCCAGATACCGGGCGGCGGCGCCCATTTTCTCCCGCAGGCGCCGCATGTGGGTGTCCACCGTGCGCGTGTCGATCACGTTGTCGTATTCCCAGACGTCCTGCAGCAATTGGTCGCGGCTCTGCACCCGGCCCCGCCGCAGAGCCAGCGTGGTCAGAAGCTTGAATTCCGTCGCCGTCAGGTCCACCCGCTGGCGATTGACCGTCACCATGTGGCGCGGGATGTCGATGCACAGTTCGCCGAAGACCAATTGTTCGGGCTGGCCCGCGGACTCCGTGCGCCGCTTGAGCAGGTTGCGCACGCGCAGGACCAGCTCGCGCGGGCTGAACGGCTTCGTCACGTAGTCGTCCGCCCCGAGTTCCAACCCGAGCACCCGGTCGATCTCCGCCGCCTTTGCCGTCAGCATGATCACGGGGATGGGCGCGGTGGCGGGATCGCGGCGCAGGGCCTTGCAGACCTCGAGCCCGTCGATCTCCGGCAACATCAGGTCGAGGAGCACCAGATCGGGCGCGGTTTCCCGCGCCTTCTTCAACGCTTCCGCGCCGTCGGCCGCCGTCACGACCTCGAATCCGGCCTGCTTCAGGTTGAAGCCGACCAGTTCGAGGGCATCGGGCTCGTCGTCGACCACCAGGATCTTTGCCATGAGGTTCCCTTGTTAGGCGGGGCGTGCCGCCGGCGCAATCGCCGTTCGGTTACAAGGCCGTGACAAGCCGGGTGGCCGGCCCCTAGCTGAGGATGCGATTGCCCTGCGACAGGAAGATGCCCTTGAACATCATCTCGAGTTCCTGCGGGTTGCCGGCCTTCGCCAGGGCTTCCTTCTCGGAGACCTTCTTTTCCTTCACGAGGTCGTACAGCGCCTGGTTGAACGTCTGCATCCCGTCGTCCCGCGCGGTCTCGATCGCGGCCGCGACCTTCTCGAGCCGGTTTTCCTCGAGCATTTTCTTCACCGTGGGGGTGTTGATGAGGATTTCCAGCGCCGGGGTGATGCCGCCCGCGATCGTGCCCACCATGCGCTGGCAGATCACCGAGCGCAGCGTGCTGGCCAACTGCCGGCGCACCTGTTCGCGCTCGTCCGGTTTGAAGAAATCCAGGATGCGCCCGATGGACTGCGAAGCGTTCTGCGTGTGGAGCGTGGACAATACCAGGTGCCCGGTGTCCGCCGCGCTCATCGCCGCCTGGAACGAGATCGCGTCGCGCATCTCGCCCACCATGATGATGTCGGGATCCTGCCGCAGCACGTGCTTGAGGCCGTGCTGGAAACTGGTGGTGTCGAGCCCGATCTCGCGTTGTTCGACCACCGATTGGTTGTCCTCGAACACGAACTCGATGGGATCCTCGAGGGTGATGATGTGCTTTTTGAAGGTGGCGTTGATGTACTCGATCATCGCCGCGAGCGTCGTCGACTTGCCGGAACCGGTCGTGCCCGCGACCAGCACGATGCCCCGGGGACTACGGGCGATGTCCTTGATGACGGGCAGAAGACCGAGTTCGTTGAAGCTGGGGACCTGGGTTTTCACGTAGCGCATCGCGAGCGCGAACGTGCCGCGTTGCTGGAACACGTTCGTCCGGAAGCGACCCACGCCGGGCTCGTAGTAGCTGAAGTCCACTTCCCGGTCCGCCTCCAACCGCCGCTTGGCGTGCGGGGGCACCATCTGCTCGAGGATCTTGTCCATCCACTCGACGGTCGGCGTCGGTGCCTCGATGACGACCAGTTGGCGGTTGATGCGGAGGACGATCGGGTTGCCGACCTTGATGTGGACGTCGGATGCCCCGCCTTCGACGGCGGCCTTGAGCACCCCACGGAGAAGTTCGATGTCGTAGCTCACGGTGAAACGATTGCTGTGCGGGCAGGCTAGCAGGAGGCACGCCGCGGGCCACGCTTTCCTTCGGAAGACCCGGCACGGAATGCGGGGCGCTTCCGGACGGAGGGGTCGCCGGCGCCGGGCCCCCGGGGAATGGATTCGCAAAAAAACACCGGCCAAGGAATCCGGGGACGGGTGGTGGCGGTTGGCGTGAACCGCGGTGTCGCTGCCCGTCGAAAGGCCGATCGCGGGAGGGGCAAGATGCACCCAGGGATGCATGAAATCGAAAATCCCAATTGCCACACCCCGGCACTCTGGTACAAACACCGCTCCGTTCCGGTCTTTCCGGGTCGGCCGAATCAATTTACACGGCATCCAATTATGTCGCAGCACCGCAGTCTCCGCGCCGCCGCCGGCACCACCGGCGCCAAGCGCAACGTCTTGAAACGCTTCGAGCGCGTCGCCCTTCTCAAAAACCGTGGCCAATGGAAAGACGGGGAGCGCGTCACCGGCCTCCGCAAGACCAAGCCCCCGGAGTAATCCCGCGAACCAACGGCGTTTGCCGATGCCGATTGCCGGCCCGGTGCCGCAATCGGCATTTCGCGTTTCGGGTGCCGTCGCGTTTTTTCCCATGCCCCTCGTACGCCTCCAGAAAATCCTCGCCGAAGCCGGCGTCGCCTCGCGGCGCGCCGCGGAAAAACTCATTGTCGACGGCCATGTCACCGTCGACGGCGCCGTCATCGACACCCTCGGCGCCAAGGTGGATCCCGATGCCGTCGAAGTCGCCGTCGATGGACGGCCCGTCCGCGCCCGCAAGAAACTCTACGTCGCGCTGCACAAGCCTCCCGGCTTCCTGTGCACCCGCACCGACCCGGAGGACCGCCAGACCGTCCTGGAACTCCTGCCCAAGGAGTGGTCGAACCTCTACCCCGTCGGCCGGCTCGACCGCGAGAGCGAGGGTCTGATCTTCCTCACCAACGACGGCGATTTCAGCCTGCGCCTCACCCATCCGCGTTTCGGCGTCCGCAAGAAGTACATCGCCCACGTCGAGGGCCGCATCGACCAACCCGCGCTGGCCAGCTTCACCGAGGGCGTCGAGGACGCCGGCGAGGTCCTGAAAGCGGAGCGTGCCCGACTCATCTCGGCCAACAACTCCCACAGCGTGGTCGAACTCGAGCTCGCCCAGGGCAAGAACCGCGAGGTCCGCCGCCTCTTCGCGGCCCTCGGACTCGAGGTCGTCACCCTCCGCCGCACCCAGATCGGCCCCATCCGCCTCGCCGAACTTCCGGCCGGCAAATGGCGGATTCTCAGTCCCGCCGAAGTGAAATCCCTCTTGCCCGCCCGCGATTGAGCGCGGAATTTGCATCCCGTGCCTCGGCCCGGCCGGCACCCCTTTCTATGATGCCCCGTTTGCGACAGATTTTTTCGGCAGCCCTGCTGTGCGCCGCGTTGCCCGCGTTGCCCGCGTTGCCCGCGTCGCCCGTCCCCACCCGGACCGTCGCCGCCAAGGCCAACGCCAACGTCCGCGCCAAACCGTCCGTCAGCAGCGAGATCCTGTTCTCGTCCAAGAAAGGCCAACCGCTGCAGGTGGTCCGTGAAAACGAGGATCCCAAGGCCGCCAGCGACGAACCCAAGCGCTGGGCCGAGATCGTCGTTCCCGCCGGCACCCGCGTCTGGGTGTATGGCGCCCTGATCGATCCCGCCACCAAGGTCGTCCGCGCGAAAACCGTCAATCTTCGCGCCGGTCCCGGCCGCAATTATTCCGACGTCGGCTCCATCCCGCGCGGCACTCCCGTCAAGGAACTCCGCGCCACCGACGGCTGGCTCGAGATCGAGGCTCCCGAGGGCGCCGCCCACGGATTCGTCGCCGCCACGTTGCTGGGCGAAGAGATCCACCCCGAGACCGTCGCCGCCGTCCCCGAACCGCCCCGCGCCGTGATGGCACCTCCCGCGCCGCGGTCCGGCAATCGGCCAGTCCCGTTGCCCTCCAACAATTCCCGTCCCGCGCCCAGCGTCGGTCGCGCCGCTCCCGCGGACTCCGTGGTCACGGCACAACCCCTGGCCCCGGCCCGCCGCGCCGTGCCGCCCACCATCGTCATCGAACCCATCCCGGCCGAAATCGTGCCACCGCCGGCCCCGATCGCGACACAACCCGTCCCGGAACCCGTCGCGCCCGCCGTCGTTGCCCCGCCCGCGCTCCCCGCGGTCATCACCCAGGTTTCCCAACCGGAGATCGTCCTCACCGAAAAGGTCCGCGAGGTCCAACGCGAGGGCATCGTCGATTTCGTCCGCAGCCCGCAGGCACCCGGCGACTACCAACTGAACAATTTCCGCAAGGGCGAGGCGATGGTCGGGTTCCTCTATACCGAGGACAAAAACATCCATTTCAACGAATGGCGCTGGAAGCGGGTGCTGATCACCGGCGAGGAATACATCGACCCGAACTGGCCGCGCCGACCGCTCATCAAGGTCACCGCCATCCGCGACGCCTACTGATCGGCAGCCAAGTCATCCCCGACACCTTCCCCCTCGCGATGCAGAACCTCATCGACGGCCGTGCCATCGCCGGGGAAATCCATGCGGAGACCGCGGCACGGGTCGTCCACCTGCGTTCGCGCGGCATCGTTCCCGGCCTCGTCTTCGTCCGTGTCGGCGAGGATCCCGCGTCGCAGGTCTACGTCGGGATGAAGGAAAAGAAATCGCGCGAACTCGGCATCCACTCCGAGACGCGCGTGCTGCCCGAGTCGACCACCCAGACCGAGTTGCTGGCCCTCGTCGCGACGTTCAACGCCGACCCACGCTGGCATGGCATCCTGGTCCAGGCGCCCCTGCCCCGGCACATCGACCAAGCCACCGTCTATGCCGCCGTCGACCCCCGCAAGGATGTGGACGGGTTCCACCCGATCAACGTCGGGAAACTGCTCCTCGGCGATGCCGGCGGCTTCGTCCCCTGCACCCCGGGCGGCGTCCACGAATTGCTCGTTCGCTCGCACGTGAAACTGGACGGGGCCGAGGTCGTCGTGCTGGGCCGCGGCAACATCGTGGGCAAGCCGATGGCGTCGATCCTGGTCCAGAAAGGACGCCACGCGAACTGCACGGTCACCGTCTGCCACAGCGGGACCCGCGACATCGCCGCCCATTGCCGCCGCGCCGACATCATCGTCGCCGCCATGGGCGTCCCCGAATTCGTGCGCGCGCCGATGGTCCGGGAAGGCGCGGTGGTGATCGACGTGGGCGTCAACCGGGTCCCCGATGCGTCGGCGAAATCCGGCTACCGACTCGTGGGCGACGTGGCGTTCGGCGAAGTCCAACCCAAGGCCGGGCTCATCACCCCGAATCCGGGCGGCGTGGGTCCGATGACGATTGCCATGCTCCTCGCCAACACCGTCCGGGCCGCCGAATTGGCCGGGCAGTGACCGGTCTTCGGTGACCGGCGACCCATGGTTGGCCGTCGGTGACCGTCGATCCGAAAACCCATTGTCGAACCCCGACGACTGCCCCGCATGTCCACCTTCCGTCCGCCCGGCGATTGTCCCAATTGCGGCGAGGCCGTGCCCGCGAGGTCCGCGGCCTGCCCGCACTGCGGGGCGACACCGGATGCCGGTTGGAACGAGGCGGCGGCCTACGACGGACTGGACCTCCCGGACTCCGCCTTCGAGGACGACGACGCCCCGCGACCGCGGGCACGACCGCGCAAGCCGCGGCTGCATCCGGGATGGATCCTCGTGGCGCTTGCCTTGCTGGCGGCGCTGACGGCGTGGATTTGGCTGGGCTAATTGCGGACGGGTCCGGTTTCCCTTTGACCCCTGCCCGCACGGCTGGTTTTCTCCGCGCCACGCATGACTCCGAACCGTATTCTGCCCGATCTCCAGTGCTCGCTCGTTTGCGACGGCATCCGTCAGGAATCCAACGGCAACCTCATCCTGCTCGGCGTTCTGAGCCAGATTCTCTCCCCGCAATTCCCCATCACCGCGGGACAATTGTTCGTGGTGAACCGATGGACCGCCGGCAAGGGCTCGTTCACGCAGGTGATCCGCGTGCTCAGCACCGACTCGGCGACCGTGCTGCAAAAGGTCGATTCCAAGTTCCAGCTGAACGACCCCGTGTTCTCCGCGACGACCGTCGTGGCGATGCAAAACGTCACCTTCAAGGAACCCGGACCCTACTGGATCGAGGTACTCGTGGACGACGTGATGAAGCTCCGCTACGCGATGCCCGTCTTCTTGGTCCAACAACAGCCCGGCGCCAAACCCGGCGAGACGCCCGCCGTCCAAGGCTGATCCATCGCGCCTCCGGAACGATCGCCCGGGCCGGAATGGTTCGCCGTTCCGGCCCCTGCTTTTTGCCGGTCCCACCCCGGCGACCGCGCCCCGGTCCGCCGGGGCCGGGCATCCGAACTCCCGGAAGCCCCGGGTTTCATCCGGCCCGGGCTTGCCCCATAGTCCCCGCGTGGCCGACGACTCGCCAACCGCAAGAACCGACGCGCGTCCGCGCTTCCGATTCGGCGCGTGGCAACCCCTCACGGGCGGCGGCATCGCCGCGTTCGCGCACTCGGGCTTCGCGCGACTCCTCGCCTTCCAACTCGGCGGCGCCGCCCTCGCGGCTTTCGTCGTCGTCGTCGCCCTCCGCGCGACGCTTTTCCCCGTCGTCGATGCCGCGGTGCAACGTCTTCCGGAACAGGCGACGATCCGCAACGGACGCCTCGATTGGCCGGAGTCCGCCGCCGTGCGGCTTGCGGAAAACGCGTGGTTCGACGTCGTCGTGACTCCGGCCGGGACCGAACCGCTCGGGCAGACTGCCGACCTGCAACTCGACCTTCGCCCCGACCGTGCCCGTCTCGAGGGTGCGCTTGGCCATCTCGATCTGCCGTGGCCGCGCGGCCTGGAATTGGATCTCGGGAGGATTCCGGCCACGGCCTCGTGGGGCGCGTGGCGGGGCGCGGGGCAGGCGATCGTGGCGGGATCCCTCTTCGTCGCGCTGATCGCCGCCTGGTGGATCCTCGCGACGCTGCTGCTGCTTCCCGGGTGGCTGGGATCCCTGCTCCTGGGACGATCGATTGGCATCGGCGGCCTTTGGCGGATGGCCGGGGCCTCGCTGCTGGTGGGCTCCGCCGTCGCCATCCTGGGCTTGGCGGGCTACGCGACGCGGCGCTGGCAATTGACGGGGCTGATCGCCAGCCAAGCAATCCACGTGGTCGTCGGTTGGCTTTGGTTCGCCTGGGGCATCGTGGCCACGCCGCGCGGGGGCGGTTCGTCCCCGTTCGCTCCCGCGGCCGACCGCCCCGGGCAGCCCGCCGGCAAGCGGAAGAAGGGGCGGAACCCATTCGGGAGCTGAGGCGGCGCGCCAACGGCCGTTCCACCCACCGCCGGGTCGGGCGACCCGGCCTTCGATCCCGTGCTTCGGGTCCGTGAGCGCGCGGGGCTCGGGGGAGCGACGGCTACCGATCCGGGAATTCGAACTCCACCTTGCCCTTGTCGCCGAGCACCAGATGCGCCTGGAAATCCCGGCCCGACTTGCTCACGAATTTCGTCAGCAGATCGCTGCGTCCCGTGGAGATCAACTTGGCCAACTGCACCGCGTCCACCGGTTGTTCGAGGATCGTTTTCCCGACCTTGAAGGTGCAGCGACGCGTCTCGGCCTGGGATTTCTCGCAGAGATAGGCGTCGGGGCCCTCGTACACGTTGCCGCCGCATTTCGGGCACCGGGCCAGCACCGGCTTCCCGGTGAAATCGATCTTCTCGACCGGCTTCGCATCCTTGGCCTTCGCGCCCGCCTTGCGCTCGCGCGGCGCGAACTCGAATCCCACCTCGCCGTCCTTCAGCACGAGGAACGCCTCGAACTTCCGGTTGTTCTTCCGCGAGACGAACCCCTTCAGCAGGTCGGTCTTGCCTTCCGCCAGCAGTTTTGTGACCTGCGCCCGGTCGACCGGTTGCTGCAGGATCAGCGTGCCCGTGCGGAATTTGCAGCTCTTGCCGGGTCCCACCGACTTCTCGCACACGTAGTTCATCCCGTTCTCGAACACGCGCGACCCGCACTTGGGGCATTTCCCTACCGGCTCGCGGCCCGTGAAGTCCGGCGCGGCCTCGCCCTCGCCCCCCTCGCCGTTGCCGTCCCCGAAATCGAACCGTGCCTCGTTCTCGGGCGTGAGTTTGATCATCGCCGCGAACGGTTTTCCCATCCGGGAACGGAAGCCCTGCAAAGGACCCAACTGGCGCTCGCGGATCAGGGTCTCGATCTCCGCCGGCTCGAACATCCGGCCCGACAGGACCTTCCTCACCAGGAAATCGCACGCGGTGCACTTGAACTCCCGGTACCGCTCGTGGACTTCGGCGCCGCACTTCGGGCACGGCGTCTTCAGGATCCCGAAATCCCCCGGGATGGTGTCCTTGTCGTGCAGCTTGGCCTTCGCGACGATCTCGTCGGTGAAGCGCCGGATCTCCGACATGAACTGCTCGCGGGACAACTGGCCGCGTTCCATCTTCTTCAGCTGGAACTCCCATTCGCCCGTCAGTTCCGGCCGCGTCAGTTCGTTCACGCCGAGCCCGCGCAACAACTGCGACAGCGAGAACGCCTTGGCCGACGGCACCAGTTCGCGCCCGTTGCGGAACAGGTATTCCTCCGAGATCAACCCCTCGATGATCGACGCCCGGGTTGCCGGCGTCCCGAGCCCCCGCTCGGCCATCGCCTCCCGGAGTTCGTCGTCCTCCACCATCTTGCCGGCACCTTCCATGGCCCCGAGCAACGTTGCTTCCGTGAAACGCGCGGGCGGCTTGGTCTGCGATCCCTTCGCCTCGATCGCCGTCGTCTGCACGACCTCGCTGGGCTGCACCGGCGCCAAAGCCGGCGCGTCGCCTTCCTCGAAGGCGTCCCGGCCGTAGACCTCGAGCCAGCCCGCCTTCACCAGCACCTTGCCCACGCTCTTGAACGGCTCCGCCTCGACCCGCGTGATCCGCACCGTCTCCAGGAATTCCGCCGCCGGAAAGAACACCGCCAGGAAACGCCGCGTCACCAACTCGAAAAGCTTGGCTTCCGGCTCGGTCAACCCCTTCGGGACCTGCCCCGTCGGGATGATCGCGAAGTGATCGCTCACCTTGGCGTTGTTGAAGACGCGCTTGTTCGGGCGCACCCAACCCTCCTCGATGATCCGCTTCGCGAACGGCCCGAACGACGTCTCGACCAACGAACCCAGCGTGGCACGCACCGTCGGCAGGTAATCCTCCGGCAGGTGCCGGGAGTCCGTCCGCGGGTAGGTCAGCACCTTGTGGCGCTCGTACAGGGCCTGCGCGAGTCCCAGCGTGTTCTTCGCGCTGAACCCGAACCGCCCGTTGGCCTCGCGCTGCAGCGTCGTCAGGTCGTACAGCATCGGCGACATCTGCGTCGCCGGCTTGCTCTCCTCCGTCACCACCCCCGGCTTGCCCTCGCACCTTGCACGGATCGACTCCGCACGGACCCGGTCCCACAACCGTTCCGCCTTCAACTCCGCGTCCCCGTCCTTGCCGTCCGGCTTCCGGAACGCCTCGTCGAACCAGCGCCCACTGTAACTCCCGCCCTGCGCCGCGAACGTCCCGATCACTTCCCAGTAATCCCGCGCCACGAACTTCCGGATGCGTTCCTCGCGCTCCACCACGATCGCCAGCGTCGGCGTCTGCACCCGGCCCACCGTCGTCAGGTAAAATCCGCCCCCCTTGTTGTTGAACGCGGTCATCGCCCGCGTCCCGTTGATGCCCACCAGCCAGTCGGATTCCGACCGGCAACGCGACGCGTCCGCCAGCGGTTGCATGTCGGCGCCCGAACGCAACCGCCCGAAGCCGTCGCGGATCGCCTGCGGGGTCATCGATTGGAGCCACAACCGCTGGATCGGTTGCTTGGCGCCCGTGTACTCCACGATGTTGCGAAAGATCAACTCGCCCTCGCGCCCGGCGTCGCAGGCATTGACCAGACCGTCCACGTCCTTCCGCTTGATCAGCTTGGCCAAAACCTTGAGCCGGTTCTGGTTCTTCTCGATGGTCGCCAGCCCAAATCGCGGCGGGAGGTGGGGCAACTGCGTGAAGGTCCACTTCCCGCGGCCCACCTCGAACTCCTCCGGCACCGCCAATTCGAGCAAATGGCCGACCGCGGACGACAGAACGTACCGGTCGCTTTCGAAGAATTCGCCCGTCTTGTCCTTGGTAAAGCCCCCGACGGCTTTGGCGATGTCCGCCGCGACCGACGGTTTTTCGGCAATGATGAGGGCTTTTCCCATGGCAAAATCAGGCGGACGTGTAACCGCGCGGAGTCCTCCCCGGCAAAGTTTTTTTCGAACCGATTCCGGAATCCCGCCGGTTTCCCCGCCGTCCGGGGACCTTGGGCCGGGGTTCCCGGCCCATGGTTTCGGGTTCCCGGACCCCGGAGCCCGTGGTCTTCCGAACGCGAAACCCGCGCCGGGCCCCGCCTCAGACGTTGAACTTGAAGAGCAGCACGTCGCCGTCTTTCACGACGTATTCCTTCCCTTCCATCCGGTACAACCCCTTCTCCCGCGCCACCGCCACCGAACCGCATTTGACCAGATCCTCGAAGGCCACCGTCTCCGCCTTGATGAACCCGCGCTCGAAATCGGAATGGATCACGCCCGCCGCCTTCGGCGCGGTGTCGCCCTCGTGGATCGTCCACGCCCGCACTTCCTTTTCACCCGCCGTGAAGTACGTCCGCAACCCCAGCAGATGGTAGGTCGCCCGGATCAACGCCCCGATCCCCGATTCCTTGACGCCCAGTTCCGCCAGGAATTGAGCCGCTTCCTCCGGCGACAGGTCCACGAGGTCCGACTCGATCTGCGCGCTGATGACCACCGCCTCGCAGGCAAGGTGCGACTTCACGTACTCGCGCACCCGCTGCACGTAGGGGCTGGATTCCGCGGTCGCCAACTCGTTTTCCTTCACGTTGCAGGCGAAGATCGTCGGCTTCGACGTCATCAGGAACAACGACCGCACCAACTCGCGGTCTTCCGGCGACATCTCCATCGTGATGGCCGGGCGCCCGGCGTCCAGATGCGGCTCGATCTTCGCCAGCACCGCGTCCTCGGCGATCGCCGCCTTGTCGCCGCGCTTGGCATCCTTCGCCAACCGCTCGCGCCGCTTGCGCACCACGTCCGCGTCCGCCAACACCAACTCCGTCGTGATCACCTCGATGTCGCGCACCGGGTCCACGCTGCCCGCCACGTGGTGGATGTCCGCGTCCTCGAAACACCGCACCACCTGCACGATGGCATCGACCTCCCGGATGTGGCTCAGGAACTTGTTGCCGAGTCCCTCGCCCTGCGACGCGCCGCTCACCAAACCGGCGATGTCGACGAACTCGACCGCGGCCGGGATGACCACCGAGGTCTTGGCGATGCGCTGCAGCACCCCGAGCCGGTCGTCCGGCACCGTGACCACGCCGACGTTGGGATCGATGGTGCAGAACGGGTAGTTGGCCGCCTGCGCCTTGCGGGTGCGGGTGACGGCGTTGAACAGGGTCGATTTCCCGACGTTGGGAAGACCCACGATTCCGGCTTTGAGCATAATGCGGGGAGGAGTATGTCCCCAGCCCGGGCCGACTCAACCCGCATCTCGCCCGAAATCAGCCTTTCCGCGGATTCCCACATCGGGGCGTCGGCGGCCCCGCCCCGGAGGCCGGGCCGTCCTTGGTCCGGCTTTCCCCCATGGCCTTGGTCCGACCGCGGCGCGACACCCGCGGAAAACCGGCGCCGCACGCCCACGCCGCGCCGCCCGATCCGGCACCCACGTTGGCAAACCGCGCCCTCGGCCTAGTCGTCGTCCGCGTCCCGCATCACCGCCCATTCCGGGTAGGCCTCGCGCGTCCCGCGCATCGCGCGCCACAGGATCCGGTTGAACGCGTCTTCCGGCGCCCTGTCCGGCTCCCGCAGGTTGAAACCCGCCGAAACGATCGCGTCCCGACGCAGCTTCGGGTCGAGCAGCGCCTTCGGATCCGGGTTCATCTGGTCGAGGGGGATGTTGTTGGGCAACGCGTCGTAGGGACGGAAATCCGGCGTGGCCGCGAAGCAATCCCACATGGGGGTCGCGCTCGCGTCGAACTGGTTCATCGGCGGCAATCCGAGGATCTGGCCGATCGTGCGCAGGATGCTGGTGGTGTTGTACTGGGTGCTCACCACCGCGCCGCGCTTGGTGTACGGACTCACGCAGTACGCCGTGGTCCGGTACCCGCTGACGTGGTCCCAACCCGCCTGGGGATCGTCCTCGATCACGAACACCACCGTCTCCTTCCAGAACCGGCTGTGCGAAAGGCCCTCCACGATCCGACCCATCGCGAGGTCGTTGTCGGCCACGCACGCGGCCGGCGTCGGCGCCCCTTTCGACGTCCCGCTGGTGTGGTCGTTCGGCAGGCAGACCAACGTCAGCTCGGGGTACGTCCCTTTCTTCTCGAAGTCCGCGAGCTCGCGCAGGAAAAAGTCCGCCCGATACTGGTCGGGCACCGTCATCTCCCAGCCCACGTAGTCCGTCGGCGTCACGCCCTTCAGGCTGTCCACCATGGGCCGGCTGGCGAACACCACCTCGTCCGAAAGTCCCTTCCACGTCCGGTAACACGCGGCGAAATCGGGATGTCCCTTCCGGGTTCCATCGCGCCATTTGACCTCGGGTTTGGCGAACTCGCCGTAGTCGCGGACGGTCTTCCCCGCGCGGAAAGCGCTGTCCCAGATGAAGCCGCCCGCCGAATACGCCAGCGCGTCCGCCTCGTCCTCGCCCATGCCGTCGGGATAACTCCGCGGGAACCCGGCGAACGACCGCTCCATGTAGTCCGTCGAGAACCCCGTGGTGCTCCACTGGTGGCCGTCCGCGCTCAGGATCCCGGCGCAGTAGGTGTTGTCCAACAGCACGAACTCGCGCGCCAACTTGTGCAGGTTCGGGGTGATCTTCTCGCCGAACACGCACAGCTTCGGGTCGCCGTTGCCGGGCGCGACGTCCCCCAGGACCTGGTCGTACGTCCGGTTCTCCTTGATGATGTACACCACGTGCCGGAACACGCTCGGTTCCCCGATCCGTTCGGGCACCGGCACCGGCTTCGTTCCCGACCGTGCCGGCAGCCGGGCCTGCGCGATCGCGTCCCGGCGCAGGTTGCGCCACACCGTTTCGGATAGCCGCGGCAACGCCCGCCGATTCGGCAACGGCACCAGCGACAGCGATCCCGTGTATTGGTGCGAGTTGTATCCCGGCGCGGGCACGCCGTTCTCCCGGCGCTCCTTCGGGACCGACGGGTGTCCCTTGATGTTGCCGACGCACAATTGCTTCCGGCGCGCGTCGTACACCACCGAGCCCGGGAACCAGCCCACCGGAACCAGCCCCGTCATCCGCGATTCGCGGCCCGCGGGATCGAACCGGATCAAGGCGATGGCGTTCTGCGTCCCGTTGGCGACGTAGAGCGTCCTGCCGTCCGGCGAGAATGCCAACGCGTTGGGCGACGCCCCGAGCAGGTCCGACGGCTTGGGCTTGCACCAGATCGTCTCGACGACGCGGTCGGTCCGGGTGTCGATGACACTGAGGTTGTCGCTGTTGGCATTGGCACAGACGACGTGCCGGCCGTCGGGCGACACCGCGAGCCCGCTCGCATGGAGGCCCGCCGGGATCTCCACGACGGCCCCGCCGGGCCCGAGGTCCACGACCGAGACGGAGCCTTCGTTCGCGATGAAGCGGACCGGATCGACCCGCACTTCGGTCCCGCGCCCCGCGGGCCCGGTGAGGTCCCCCGGGGACGGCCGGCGGCCGCCCCAATTGCTGACATAGGCTTTGCCGCCGACGAGCCGCACGTCGTACGGGGCGACACCGACCTCGAACGTCCGCAGAACCGCCCCCGTCGCGGTGTCGAGTTCGAGCAGCGTGTTGGAAAGGTTGCCGCAGACGTAGAGGCGGCGACCGTCGGTGCCGACCGCGAGGCCCGAGGGAATCTCCGGTTTCCGGCGCGGCGCGTTGGCGGGAGGGAGGCGGAAGGTCCCCAGCCCGCCCACCCTGCCGTCCGCACCGACACCGAACACCTTGATGCTGCCGCCGACGTTCGAGAGGTACACGCGGCGCCCGTCCGGCGAATAGACCAGGCCGGTGAAACTCAGCTGCGCGTCCTTGTCGGGCTTCAGGATGTTCGGGGAAACGGCATCGGGCGCCGGATCCTGGGCGTCGTTGGGCATGGGCAACCGCTGGCGGATCTCGCCGGTCGCGGGATCGACGGCAAGGAGTTCGCTGGTCTTCCCGGACACGAGAAGCGTCGCCCCGTCGGGCGACAACGCGATGGCGTTGGGCCGCAGCCCCGGCAATTCGACGAAACGTCCGGCGGGCGTGAGGCGCTGGTTCACGGGCAGGACCGCGCCGGTGCCACGGCGACCGACGGTTTCGCGGTTGGCCGGCAAAGGAGGCTTGGCGGCGTCGACGGACGGGATGCCGGCCAGAAGCCAACCGATCGCAAGGGTGCGGCACGCGGGAATCATCGTCGCCATGATGCGCCTTCCGGCACCCGTCGCCGCAAGCCCCGACTTCGCGCAAGGCGAAGTCACCTCCCGACGCTTCCCGCGGGACGCGACGGCCCAACCCGCGGGCATCGCATCCGCCGCGGCCCCCGGGCGATGGCATCGGGGCTCCCGTGGGGTCGCCGGATTATCCCTGCAATTCGATCCATTGCCGCGACTCGGCCGAGACCAACGCGGCGTCCATGACTTCCTGCGCGCGGGCACCATCGTGGAACGTCAACGCGCACGGCCGCTTCTCGCGGATCGCGTTCACGAATTCCACCGCCTGGTCGTACCGGAACGAGACCAGCGGATCGCCCGCCGACGGATCGCGCGGCGAACCGGGCCACACCCAGAACTCCCGCGGCACGGCCAGCGGCGCCAGACCGGGCCCGCCCGCCTTGCCATGCAACAGTTCGTTCCATTTCCCCGTGGTGAACTCGAACGTCGCCTGGCTGCCGTTGATTTCCACGTAGTCCAGGCTGCGCCACGATTCGTTGCGCCCGCTGGCGAGCTTCGAACTCTCCAGCACGCCGCTCGCCCCCGAGCGGAACTCGGCGAGGATCGCCACCCAGTCGTCGGTGTCGTTGGGCTGGCCGCCGCGCACCGGGGTGAGGTTCATCACGTTGGCCACGATCCGTCGCATCGGACCGAGCAACTGGTGCGCGAAATCGATGCGGTGCGACAGCATGTCCCCGAGTTCGCCCGTGCCCGCGAGACGCTTCTGCTGGCGCCAGCCGAGATTCCGCGTGCCCCAGTCCTGCAGGCGGCAGCTCCGGTAATGATACGGCTGGCCGAGATCGCCGCGGGCGACCAGATGCCGCAGGTACCGCATCGCCGGCACGAACTGGTAGGTGAACGCCGTCATGTGGCGCACCCCGGCGGCATCGGCCTCGGCCGCCATCGCCCGTGCGTCCGCGACGTTCAACGCCAGCGGCTTCTCGCAGAGCACGTGCTTCCCGTGCCGCGCCGCCGCGATGGCGATCGCCGGGTGCAGGAAATTCGGCGTCGCGATGATGACCGCATGGACGTCGTCGCGCGTGACGATGTCTTCCCAGCGCGTCGAGACGACGGGTGCGCCGGTCTGCTGGCGGGCAACCTCGAGCGTCGCCGGATTGGCGTCGCAGAGCGCATGGACCCGCACTTCGGGGCACAACGCGAGGCCCGGGAGATGGTTTTGGAGGGCGATGCCGCCGGCACCGAC
>WBXI01000037.1 GCA_008933025.1 Verrucomicrobiota bacterium | reverse complement strand
GCTCGCCATCGCTCCACCTCCCCCGCAGGGGTTGGGTGGGAGCAGCCGGAAAGCAAATTACAGAAAGCTTCTTACACCGGCCTTCGGACGCGGCTATCAAACCGCACTTGTTATCTTCTTGCTCCTTCGCTGGCTCAATTGAACAGCCTATTCAGCCCCGTACAAGGCTCATGTAAGCCATGTAATCAAGGGGGCATGTGTAGTTTTGTGTCGGGGTGGGAGCAAAAGGAGACTGGCGGGAGTTCAAAATGAGACTTGGTGTGGGGACACCGCCGCCGTGGCGAGGGATGAGGAGGCCGGAGCGTAGCGAAGGCCGACGAAATGCCTCGCCACGGCGGCGGGCGTCGATCCCGATGCCCTGCTGAAAAGAAGCAGCAGCTCGCCAAGCGCCTCACCCCGAATTTCGTTCGCCAGACCCTCGAGTCCTTTCACCGCGAAGCGCTCGATGCCTCCGACGCCTGCGAACTTCTCGGTATCAGTCGGGCGCATCTCTTCCGGATCCGCCTCGCGTGGCTCCACGACGCTCCAGGCTTCGCCCTGCGCGTCTCCGGCGGCGATCACCACGAGAATTGGCCCCTCGAAGTCCGACGCTTCCTCGGGGCCTTCCTGCCCCTCCAGCGCCCACCGAATTTCCAACTCGTCGCAGACCAACTCGCCGACCGCTTCTCCTTCCACCGCGATCGCAAATCCGTCGCCGCCTACGCGCGCACGCACGCACTTCCCCAACCTCGTTCTGCCGCCCCTTCCCGTCCCCAAACCCAAGCGGCGCTGGGAGCGCTCACGCATCGGCGAACTCTGGCAGCACGACTCCTCCATCCACCCCTGGTGGGCGGCCGAGGACAAGCAGACCCTCCTCCTCACCGTCGACGACCATTCCCGCAAATACCTCGGGGCCACTTTTGTCCCGACCGACACCACCTGGCATCATTTCGAACACTTCCGCCGCGCCTTCCTCCGGCACGGCCGTCCCGTGGCCCTCTACACCGACGGACTGGCCCTCTTCGGCTACCAGTCCTCGACCGATGGCGGGGATCCCCGCTCGGAATTCCAGCGGGCGCTCACCGCGTTGGGGGTCTCGCATCTTGTCGCTCCGAGTCCCCAGGCCAAAGGCAAGATCGAGCGCCGTTTCGGCACCTTCCAGAAACGCCTTCTGGCCCTGCTCGCTTTCGAGCGCATCGACGATTACGGCCGGGCCCAAAACCTCCTCGACCACGAATTGGAGCAGCAAAACCGGACCGTTTGCAGAACCACGGGTCTTTGCCCCGACGACGCTTGGGCCAAGGCCATCGCCGACCGACGCGACGCCATGCGTCCCAGTCCAAATCCCAGCCTCCTCGACCTTCACTTCGCCCTCCACTTCTCCCGCCGTCTCAACGCCGATCATCAGGTCGACTTCCTCGGCCGGAGTTGGCCCATCGGCGCCACCCAACGCCACACCGTCGCCATCATCCACCATCCCGGCCGACAGTTTTGGGTCGTCACCACGCCCCCGAAACCACCCGAAAACCGCTGGTCCGACGTGCTCGGGAAATTCTCGCTCTGAACCAGTCTCATTTTGTTCCCACACCAAGTCTCATTTTGAACTCCCGCCGACAGGCATGTGTAGTTTTGTTGCCTACATCCACGGCATTGCATTGCGATGGGTGAAACAACGGGCGCGAATGGGCATTCGCATCTTGGCGGATACAATCCGGGAATCGGCATCGGGCGTCATTGCTCCGAGTCCGTTGCTACTCACACGAGGTTCACCGGGTCGATGTCGATGGAGAGTTGGACGTCGTCGGGCAGACTCAGCTCGGCCTGCATCTGGGCCAACGCCCGGCCCATGCGTGCCATGCTTTTGGTGCGCAGCATGATTTGGTGGCGGAAGAAACTTTCCGCCCGCAGCAAAGGGGCCGGGGCCGGCCCGGCGATCACGAGGTCGCGCCAGGCGGCCAACCGCACCCCGAGTTCCTTGGCGACATGGACCGCGCTGAGCCGAACCTTGTCCTCGTTCCTGCCTTTCAAAGTGAGCAACGCGATGCGCGACCAAGGCGGGTAGAGGAGTTGTTCCCGGAACTCGATCTCCTGCTCGTAGAACCCCAGATAGTCGTGCCGACGCGCGAATTGGATCGCCGGATGGTACGGCGTGAAACTCTGGACGATGACCTCGCCCTCGACGTCGCCGCGACCCGCCCGACCACTCACCTGGGTCAACAACTGGAACGTGCGCTCGCCGGCCCTGAAATCGGGCACATGCAGGCTCAGGTCCGCGTAGAGCACCCCGACCAGCGTCACGTTGGGGAAATGCAGGCCTTTCGCGATCATCTGCGTGCCCACCAGAACGTCGATCCGGCCGAGTCGGAATTCCGTCAGCACCCGCCGGTAGTCTTCCTTTTTCTTGAGGGTATCCCGATCCATCCGCGCGATGCGTGCATGGGGGAACATCTTGGCCAGCGTCTCCTCGACGCGTTCCGTTCCAAGTCCCGAATAACGGATGGCCGGATTGCCGCACCCGGGTGCCGGGCATTGGGAAGGCACGGCTTCCTCGTGGCCGCAGATATGGCACAACAGGCGGTTGGAAGCGCGGTGATAGGTCAAGGCAACGCTGCAATTGGGGCAACCGGCCACATGCCCGCATTTCGTGCATTGCAGCGAGGTCGAGTAACCGCGGCGGTTGAGGAACAGGATCGTCTGCTCCTTTCGTTCCAGACGCTGGTGGATGGCCTCGCGCAGACGATCCGTGAAGATACCGGGCATGCCGCCCCGGGACTTTCTCGATTCCACCCGCAGATCCTCGACGCGGACCACCGGCATCCGTTGGTCCGTCACGCGCGAGGGCATCTCGAGCAACTGGTACTTGCCGCGCTTGGCGTTGAAGTAGCTTTCGAGACTCGGCGTCGCCGAACCCAGCAGCACGACCACGCCTTCCCGGCGCCCCCGCACCACGGCCACGTCGCGGGCGTGGTATCGCGGCGATTCCTCCTGCTTGTACGAATGCTCGTGTTCCTCGTCGACCACCACCAAACCCAACTTGTCGACGGGCGCGAAGATCGCCGAACGCGCCCCGATCACGATCCGCGCCCGGCCTTGCCGGATCTTGTGCCATTCGTCGTGGCGCTCGCCCGTCGACAAATGGGAGTGCAGCACCGCCACCAGGGTGGCGTTCGGACCGCTGCTGAAGCGCGCCTTGAATCTCTCCACGGTCTGGGGGGTCAGCGAGATCTCCGGCACCAGAACGATCGCCCCTCGTCCCATGGAGAGCGCGTGATCGATGGCTTGGAGATACACCTCGGTTTTTCCCGATCCTGTCACCCCATGGAGCAGGAATGGCCGCGGAGCCGTCTGCGAGTGGTCGCTTGCGTCGGCCTCGTCGTAGACCGGCAAAGCGTCCAAAGCGGTTTTGACCGCCTTGAGGGACACCTCCTGCTCGGTGTTCATCGCGATTGGCAGGGTCGGGAGGATTTTCTCCCGGGCATACGGATCGCGTTCGTCGACGCGTTGCGCGATGGACAAAAGGCCCTTGTCCTCGAGCTTGCGGACGGTTTCCACGGTGGTCTCACCCAGACGCAGCAATTCCTGCAGGGGCAAATCCCTCCACTCCTCGACGATGTTCCAGACTTCCTGCTGGCGCGGGGTCAATCGCGGCGTCTCCGGAGGCGGGGGCAACGCCGTCACGTGCAGCCGTTCCCTCCACTTGGCTTCCTCGCGCCGCACCGCCTCCGGCAAAACACTTTTGAGGGCCAATTCGACGGGGCAGCAGTAGTACTCCCCGATCCATCGCGCGAGCGCGAGAACCCGTGGGGTCACCGCGCCTTTGGAGCCCACCACACTCGCAACCTCCCGAAGATTCGTGTGTGGCGACGTCTCCACCAATGCCGTCACCACCCCGGTCACGTGGCGCGGACCAAAGGGAACCTTCACCCGTGTTCCCACATCGATCCCACCCGCGAGCTCGCCGGGAATCAGGTAATCGAACTCCTTGCGCAGCGCGATCTCGAGAGTGACGCGGGCAATCATTGGCGTGAACGCGATCCCTTCATCGGATCGCTTTCTTCAGGCTGGCGAGATACTCGAGCAAATCGGCGAGTTCAACCGAAGTCAGGGTCCCTGCCAGTCCGGTGGGCATGATCGATTGCCCCTGTTTTTGCCGTTTCACGATTTCCTTCTTCGGAATGCGGGTGGATTGCCCTCCCGGCAGTTTCATAAAGACGTCGTCGTCCGTCTCGCTGGCAATCACCCCCAGCATTTCGTCGCCATCCTTCGTCACGATCAACCACGACTCGAAGCCAAATGAAATGCCGGCACTGGGTTCGATGATGGCGTCGTATAGAGCGTCCTTGCCCAACTTCGCACCGATCTCCGACAGGCGGGGCCCGAAATCGATTCCCTCGCCGTTGATCTGGTGACAGGACGGGCAACCCAACTCGGGCTTGCGGAATACCTGGGCGCCCCGCTTGGCATCGCCATCCATTTTCAAGAGATCCACTTTGGAGGGAAGCCGATCGCCTGTGGGCGACACACTGCCAAGCTTTTCAGCGGCGTCGCGGATCGACGGCCAACGAACACCCTGCAGTTTGCGCAGCCCAATTGCGCCCAACTCCCCGTCCAATCGTTTCTCGGTCACAAGCCCGAGCAGCTGTCGCGCCCCGTCTTGGCTCGCAACCAAGACCAACACGGCCGCTTCCCGCACCTTGACCGATCTCTTGGAGTCACCCGCGATTCCCGTGATAACGGTAACCATGGAAGTTCCACCCACGCGACCCGCCAACCCCAAGAGTGGCAGTGCCTCGGCGTCGACGGTCAATGCCTGCACCACGCGCGGCGCGTCATGCCGAAGCACCCAGCGCATGCCATCGATGGCGACGGGGTCTTGCGGGTGTTTTCCGATGAATCCAAGGACTTGTGGGGCGCGCTCCTTCAGATCGAAATCCCGCACCACGTCAACGAAAGCGGATTGGTCCGTGATTTGGTCGAGCACCTTGTCGATCGCGCTCTTGAGGGCGGGATTTGCCCCCAGATCGGCACCCTTGAGCCTTCGAATGGCTTCGACGGCCACGGCGTTGGAATCCGCGAAACACGCTGTCCCCAACAGCGCACCCAGTGCCAATAGGATGGCGAAGCGTTGAGAGAAGCTCATGGCGTCGGGGCTTGAAACGCAAAAGCCGCTGGAAATCCAGCGGCTTCCGTTGGTAGCGCATATGGGAATCGAACCCATCTTTCAGCCTTGAGAGGGCCGTGTCCTAACCGATAGACGAATGCGCCATTCGACGTGGGGAAGGTAAATACCGACCAAACCCCATGCAGTCAATCTGTGTTGCGATGAATCTGTTCCCCTAACAACGAAAAAGGCCGCTCTCAAAAAGAGAGCGGCCTGTGATTAGCCAATCCAAATTACTTGCGGCGGAACAAGAGCAAACCACCGAGGCCGAGGGCGGCCAACGCGTAGGTGGAGGGCTCGGGAATCACCTGCAACTGGAGACCAGGGAAGACCAGCGACATGTCGGGGGGAAGAACGTTTCCACCAGAGCCGGCGCCGCTGCCGAGACCCACGATGTCAAACGCCACAGAGGTGCCTCTGGTGGTCGCCGCATTATAGCTCGCGCCCGTGGTAACGTCCCACGCGACGACCTTGACCGTGGCCGTGCCGCCCGAGTTAAGGAAGGGCACCGTGATCACGCCGCCGGTGAACAAACCGGCATTCGCGCCGGTGAGGGGAACGGCGGGCACGTACGCCGCACCGTTCTTCAGCAGACCCACGTCCGTGAAGTTACCCGTGGACGGATCCTTGACCAAAACGCCAATCAGATAGTTGGCGCCACCGATCCCAAGCCCGTCGACACCAAGAACCTTGGTCTTCGGAGCGGAGGTGTTCTTGAAGGCGAAGGCTCCGGTTTCAGCAAACGCAGAAACGCTGACCAGAACGCCCACCAAAGAGGCAAACAGTTGCTTTTTGTTCATGAGTAGTAATGAGTTGGTTACCGCCAAATCAGTTGATCTTGAACGTGCGCGTCCAGGTCTTGGCCGCACCGTCGTTCACCACGAAGAAACCATCACCAACCGCGACGGTCGGGACAGGGTCAATCCAAGTTCCACCGAGCGAAAGCGACGGGGTATAACCAGTCGCAGCGCTGTACTGGTAGACAGTCTCGTCGCCAACCGGATATTCAAGGGCGTCCAGCGTGCCAGCCTGGGGCAACGCAGAGCTCACCAACGACGTACCCTTGGGGATGGAGACCGACTTACCCACGGCGACTTCACCAACGAAGGTCACCTTCACGTCACCCGAACCGGACTGAGCGAAGAAACCACCGCCGGGAGCCACCACGATGGACTCACCCTCGATCCAAGAACCACCCAGCGCGGTAGAAGGAACGAAACCACTGGCACCGAAAGTATACAGGGACATGTCACCTGCAACTTGGACAACTTCGGCGACAGTATTGCCACCGTTGTTCAGGGGGTTGGAGATCAGGACAAACTTGCCGTTAGGCACAGTCCGATTCACATAACCCACAATGTTCTGGGAGTAGACCTGCGCGTAGGCAGAACCACCGGCGGCCAAAGCGACCGCGAGGAGAAGAGCGTTAGTTCTCATGGATTGGCTATTAAGTTCCGTGTGTGGGGCGAGGCTGCTCCTCAACCATCCATGAGTCAACAGATTTTTGAGCCAATTCCCGATGAAACGTACTTAAAGGACACCTTATCCCACCCACCCCAAGATACAAGCATTTCACCCCAGTTTTTTCAAACAAGGTCCTGTCGAAGAACCAAGGCCGCGTGCGTCACCTCATCCCACCTCCCGGCGCAACCAATACTTCGGGATGGCGTTTGATGGGGCATGTCGCATCCTGAGCGCATGTCGATTCGGCCGTTTTCAAAGGCTTTGCTAGCAATTTCCTGTCTGGCGTGGGGGAGCGTCGCCGCCGTGGTACCGACCTCCGGCAATCCCACGAACTCCGCGGACTCCCAGAACGCCGTCAAGGCGACCGTCCCGGGATCCACGGCAGTGTCCGCCAAGGAAACGACGCCCCCCGACCCCACGCCGGACGTCGCGCCACCCAAGACGACCACGACCCACCCTTTCACTGCGATCCCGGCCCGCAACGCTTTCCAGATAAAGCCACCCGCCCCGCCTGCCCCCGTCGAGCCAGAGACCCCAAAGGCGCCTCCCACCCCTCCACCCAACGTGTTCCTGACCGGGTTCTCCTCTTGGAAGGGCGTCAAGAAGGTCTATCTGCAGGTCACCCGACCCAACTCCAAGACTCCCGATTACCTTGAACTGAAGGTCGGCGAGCAGCAGTTCGACATCAAAGTTCTGGAGATCAATGATCGCCAAGAGTCCGTAAAGATCCTCAACGGGGACCAAGAGGTCGCCTTGAATTTTCGCGAGAACGGCCTCAAGTCGAACGCTGGTCCAACCCCGGGAACTCAAGGGATCCCGAACCCCATCAACAGCGGGATATCAACCCCCCGCCTCGCGGCACAGGCCAACCCAGCCGGGTCGGCCGCCAGCAGCGGCCCCGCGTACATTGGGCGCGGCGGCATGGCACAGCAACCTGGGGGAGGCAATGCGCCCGCCGGATTTCAGGGCGGGGCCGCGACGGGCATCCGCGGCAACGATCCCGCCTCCCAAGAACTCCGCTCCATTCCCGCCCGCCGCGGCGCCACCCTCAGCACTACCGATGACCAGATCGCAAACCAGAATCTGAATCTGCCGGTGGTTTCGCCGAACCAACCCCGGATCATCAACGGCAAGACCTTTCCCCCGCCCCCACCGCTGCCGTTTGACCCGAATGCGGTTCCCGGCAACGGGAACTAGACGGCCCGCACGGAGCAACGGCCACAAGCGCCGCGATTGACCGGCCTCCCCGACGTTCCTAACGTCGGCCCGCGATGATGCACGTGCTTGTCTGCGACCCCATTTCCCCCCGTGGCATTGCCTTCTTCAAGGCTCGCCCCGAATTCAAGGTCACCGTCCTCGGCAAACGTTTGCCCGAGGCCGAACTCATCCCCTTGGTCGCCGACGTGGACGCCATGGTGGTCCGTTCCGAAACCAAGGTAACCCCGGCCATCCTCGAGGCTGCCACCCGTCTGAAGGTCGTCGGACGCGCCGGTGTCGGCGTCGACAACGTGGATGTCGAGGCTGCCACTCAACGCGGCGTCGTGGTGATGAACACCCCCGGTGGGAACACCCTCACCACGGCGGAACTCACCTTCTTCATGCTCGGGGCGCTCGCCCGGAAGATTCCCGCCGCCCAAGCTTCCATGGCGGCGGGAAAATGGGATCGCAAGCTGTTCCAAGGCACCGAGGTTTACGGCAAGACCCTCGGGATCCTGGGTGCCGGCCGCATTGGTGCCGAGGTCGCCAAGCGCGCGCTCGCCTTCGGCATGCGCGTCGTGGCCTATGACCCCTTCCTTACCGACGTCCGGGCCCGCCAACTCGGCATCGAGGCGGTTTCCGATCCCGACGGTGTCTATCGCGAGGCGGACTTCATCACGGTCCACATGCCGGTCACGCCCGAGACCCGCGGCATGCTCAACGCCGAATCGTTCGCCAAGATGAAGCCCGGCGTGCGTATCGTGAACTGTGCCCGCGGCGAGATCATCGACGAGACCGACCTCGTCGCCGCCCTCGAATCCGGTCGCGTCGCCGCCGCCGCCCTCGACGTCTTCGTCGTCGAACCCCTGCCCGCCGACCACAAACTCCGCTCCCTCCCCAACGTCGTGCTCACGCCCCACCTCGGTGCGAGCACCGAGGAAGCCCAGGAAAAGTGCGGCCTCGAGGTCGCCGAGATCCTCTCCGCGTTCCTGCTCACCGGCGAGGTCCGCAACGCCGTCAACCTTCCCGGCGTCGATGCCAAGACCTACGAACTGGTCAAACCCTACCTCGTTCTCGGCGAGAAGATCGGCCGTCTCCTCGGCCAGTTGACCCCCACCGCCGCCGACCGCATCCACATCACCTTCGGGGGTCGCGCCCGCGAGTTGCCCCAGACGGATCCCATCACCCGTGCCATCCTTCGCGGTTACCTGAGCAACAGCGCCGTCAAGGACATCAACAACATCAACGTCCGCAGCGCCGCCGCCTCGCTCGGGCTCGCCGTCGAGGAAAAGCGGTCGGACGAGGTGGTCACCTTCAACGAGTGGCTCCATGTCCAGGTCTTCCACGGCAATGAAAAGCTCGTCTCGGCCGGCGGCACCTTCTTCGGCTCGCCCAACAACCCCCGCATCGTCCGGGTGATGAGCACGGCCGTCGAAATGCCCATCAGCGGCACCATGCTGCTTCTCAACAACCAGGACCGCCCGGGCATGGTCGGCAAGCTCGGCACCGTCCTCGCGAAACACGGCGTCAACATCGCCAGCATGAGCCTCGGCCGCGAAGCCCTCGGCGGCGAGGCCCTCACCCTCCTCGTCCTCGATACCGTGCCGCCTCCCGCCTGTCTGGCGGAACTCGCCGCCGATCCCGCCATCACCAACGTCAAGGTCATCACCCTCTGACGCCCCCGACGCCACGCGGCCACACGACGCGGCGCCACCCCATGCCCACAGCGCAATCCGGCGCCGCGTCGCCCCCCGTCCTCGGCATCGAGTGCGGCGGCACCCATACCGTCGCGATCGCCTCCAACGGCGTCCCCGGAAACGAAATCCGGATCGACGCCGGCCCCTGCAACCTCCGTCTCGTCTCCGACTCCGCATTGGAGGCCCACTTCGAATCGATCGCTCGCCGCCTCCCGCCCCCCGCCGCCGTCGGCGTCGGCATGGCAGGCGTCCGGGACCGGGCCGATTGCCGCCGCGTCGAAGCCGTCTTGGCCCGGGTCTGGCCCACCGTCCCCTGCCTCGTCGACCACGATCTCGAATCGGCCCTCGCCGCGGCGGAATCGGATGCCGACGACGCCCTGCGCGCCCGGGTGATCATCCTCAGCGGCACGGGCTCGTGCTGCTACGGACGCGGGTCCGGCGGACGCACCGCCAAGGTCGGCGGTTGGGGCCACCAACTGGGCGATCGTGGCAGCGGATACGACATCGTTCACCGGGCGCTCCGGGCCGCCGCCCACCACGTCGACCACACCGGCCGCTGGCCGCGGTTCGGCGCCTTGGTTCTGGGCCGCTTGCTGCTCAACGAGCCCAACGACCTCATCGGATGGCTCCAAAAGGCCGGGAAAGCCGAGGTCGCCGCGCTGGCCCCCTTGGTCTTTTCGGCGGCCGCGGAACGCGATCCCGTCGCGCGCCGTGTCGCCGCCGAATCGGCGGCGCTGTTGGCGGACGATGCCGCAGCCTGTGCCCGGCGTCTCGGCGCGCGGGGTCGGGGATTGGCGTTCGTGCTTGCCGGCAGCGTGTTGCTCAAACAACCGGGCTTCGCCGCCGCGATCGCGCGTCGCCTCCGGAAGACGTTTCCCGGATGCCGCGTGCAACCGCTCGGCAGGGAATCCGTCTGGGGCGCCGTGGTCATGGCCCGTCGCGCCCTCGCGGCCGCCGGCACCCCGGCACCTGGCATCGCCCGGACCGCGCCCTGGACGGTCCCGCCGCCGTCCGCCGTCCCGCTCCTTCCCGACGCCACCGGGATTTCCCCCACCGAGCAACGCCATCCGGGATCGACACGGCTCGACCGGATGCCGGTCGCCGATGCCATCGACCTGATGCTGTCGGAAGACGCCCGCATCCCGGGCCTGTTGCGTGGCCACTCGGGCGAAATGGCGCGTCTGGTGAAAACGGTGGCCTCGTGCTTCAAGGCCGGCGGCCGTTTGTTCTACGTCGGGGCGGGCACGAGCGGACGACTCGGCGTGCTCGACGCCAGCGAATGCCCGCCGACCTTCCGCACCCCTCCCGAATGGGTGCAGGGAATCATCGCCGGCGGATTCACCGCGCTGCATGCCGCCGTGGAGGGCGCGGAGGACGACATCGAGGCCGGGGCCCGCGCGGTGGCAGGCCGCGGCATCGGGGACAAGGACGTGGTCCTCGGCATCGCCGCGAGCGGGCGGACGCCGTTCGTGTGGGGCGCACTGCGGGCGGCCCGTGAACGTGGCGCGCGCACCGCCCTGCTCTGCTTCAATCCCCACCTCCGTTTCCGGCCCGGCACGCGGCCCAACCTCGTCCTCGCGATCGATCTCGGCCCGGAAATCCTCACCGGTTCGACGCGTCTCAAGGCGGGCACGGCGACGAAACTCGTCCTCAACATCGTCACCACCCTCGCGATGGTGCGCCTTGGCAAGGTGATCGGGAACCTGATGGTCGACCTGAATGCATCGAACGCAAAACTCCGCGACCGCGCGGTGCGGATCGTGGTGGAATTGACGGGGCGCCCGCGAGACGAAGCCGAGTCCGCCCTGGAAAAGCAGGGCTGGATCGTGGCCGAAGCCGTGCGTTCCCTCGGCCGCCGATGATCCCCCGCCCGCCCGCTCCCGCCGCACTGGAATCACCGACCTTGAAACCCCAAGCCCCGGCCCCACAAACCCGGTTCCCCCCATGTCATTGATCGAGGTGCGCGGTCTCACCAAGGCGTTCCGGACCTACAAGAAGGATCCGGGCCTGCGCGGGGCCTTGCGCGGCCTGGTTTCGCGGCGACACGAGACCGTCCACGCGGTCAAGGACGTCTCGTTCACGGTGGAGGAAGGCGAGTTCGTGGGATTCCTCGGACCCAACGGCGCCGGCAAGACCACGACGCTCAAGATGCTCTCGGGCCTGCTCCACCCGACCTCCGGCGAGGCCCGGGTGCTGGGCTACGTGCCGTGGGAACGGCGCGACGGCTACCGCCGCCAGTTCGCCCTGTTGCTCGGGCAGAAGAACCAACTCTGGTGGGATCTCCCGGCCCGCGATTCCTTCGAACTCAACGCCCGCATCTACGGACTCGACCGCGACGCCTTCCGCCGCACGCTCGACGAACTCTCCGCCATGCTGGGCATCGGGGCCCAACTCGCCACCGCCGTGCGCGAATTGTCCCTCGGCGAACGCATGAAATGCGAGCTGATCGCCGCGTTGCTGCACCAACCGCGGGTGTTGTTCCTCGACGAACCCACCATCGGGCTCGACGTCGTCTCGCAGAAAGCGGTGCGCGAGTTCCTGCGCGAGCACAACCGCACCCACCGCACCACGATCCTGCTCACCAGCCATTACATGGCCGACATCCAGGAACTGTGCGAACGCGTGGTGATCATCGACCACGGCACCATCTTCTTCGACGGCCGTCTCGACGACGTCCTCGGGCGGTTCGCGGACCACAAGATCATCACGCTCCGCTTCGAGGGCGCCCCCGCCGGCAGCGACCTCGTCGCCGCCTGGGGCGAGGTCCTCGAGCAATCGCCCGTCACCCTCAAGCTCAAGGTGAAACGCGACCGCGTGATCGCGGTCTGCAAACAGCTCCTCGACCAATTCGCGGTGACGGACATCGACATCGAGGAAGTGCCGATCGAGGACGTCATCCGCCAGGTGTTCCAGCGGGCCTGAACCGACGTCGCCCTTGCCTTGCGCCGGGCATCCGCGAACTTGCCCGCCGTGAACCCCGGCCCGACAGACGACGGGATGCCGACCTCCGCGATCGCGGCCCGGTCGGAACGCCAGGCAATGGACTGGAGCCTCGTGCTGGCGAGCCAGGGCATCGACGTGGCGATCGAACACGACCCCGGCGCGCGGATCTGGGCGCTGCGGGTGCCCGTGCCCGATCTGGAGCGGGCCCGCGACGCCATCAAGCGGTTCCGCGTGGAAAACCGCGGTTGGTCGTGGCGGCAGCAGGTCCCGGGATCGGAACTGCATTTCCATTGGGCGGCATTGGCGTGGGTGTTCCTCCTCTGCCTGCTGCATGCCGCCGTCGGCAACGGCCTTGGTTCCGCCGAATTCATCCCGTCCGCGGTCCGGGCCGGCGAGTGGTGGCGCGCCTTCACCGCCACGTGGCTCCACGCGGACCCGGGACACCTCGCGATGAACGCGGTGCTGGGCGCGGTATTGCTGGGCCTCGCCATGGGACGGTACGGCGGCGGTCTGGCCGGGGCCGCGGCCCTGCTGGCGGGCGCCGCCGCCAATGCCGTCGCGCCGTGGATCCGCCACCACGAATACCACGGTCTGGGCGCTTCCGGCGTCGTCATGGCCGCGCTCGGCCTGCTGACCGCGCAGTTGGTCGCGTGGTGGCGCCACAGTTGGCGCGCCACGCGCCTCATCCTCGGCGGCCTCATGGCCGGGTCGTGGTTGTTCCTCGAACTCGGCACCAGCCCCCAGGGCGACGTTCTGGTCCACGCGCTGGGATTCGCTTTCGGCATCGCCGCCGGCGTCGTTCTCGCGCTCCTGCCCGCCCGCTGGAATCCACGGCTCAACGCCGTCGGGTGGGGCATCGCCGCCCTCGCCACCCTCGTCCCGTGGTGGTTCGTGGTTCGCGGGTGAGCCGACGCGGAGGGCGGATCCGGGCGCGCGGGAACCGGCGATCCGGCCTTGAAACGCGGAAGCCGGACCGTCGAGACTCCCGACCCGGTTCCATGTCACTCGCCGCCACGTTTACCCGGCTCGCCCAGCGCCTCGAGCTCGCCATGCTCCGCGCCGGTCCGGGCCTCTCGCTCGGCATCCGTTTCCGAGGCCGCCACCACGTGGCCACGGAGTCCGCGTTCCTCGATCTCTACGGCGGCCTGCTCGCCCGGGGGGTCCTGATCCAGTCGCTCAACGAGGCGTTCAATCTCTGGGACCTCGCACGCCAGACCGCGCCCCTGGGCGCTGCCATGGCCGAGTTCGGCGTCTACAAAGGCGGCAGCGCCCGGCTGCTCTGCGGCGTCAAAGCCTCCCGCCCGCTCCACCTCTTCGACACCTTCGGCGAACTCGGCGGCATGCCCGAAACCCGCCCCGACATCGACACCACCCACCGCAAGGGCGACTTCGCCGACTCGCGTCTGCCCGAGGTCAGGGCCCTGCTCGACGGCCAACCCGACGTCCAGGTCCACGCCGGCTTTTTCCCCGGCTCCGCCGCCGGACTGGAATCGGAGCGCTTCTCCTTCGTGCACCTCGACGTCGACATCTATCAATCCACCCTCGACGGCCTGCGCTTCTTTTACCCGCGCCTCGTGCCCGGCGGCATCCTGGTGTCGCACGACTACGGCTATCGCCCCACCCCCGGGGTCAAACGCGCGTTCGACGAGTATTTCGCCGGCAGCACGCAAACGGTGCTGCGCCTCTGGGACACGCAGTGCGTGGTGGTGAAGCCGCCGGGAGCCGGAAGCTTGGACCAACCGCGGGCCACCGCGTGACCTCACTCGCCGGACTTCGGCCAGATTGACCGCATCTGCCAGGCGTCGAGCGATTCCAGCACCGCGGCCTGCCCCTGGGCACGGATGGAAACGCCGGTGCTGTCCTTGCGTCCCGGGTAGACCCGCATGGCGAGATACTGTTTTCCGTCCACGAACACCTCCACCACGCTGCGGTCGACGAACACCCGCAGTCGGATCGGTTTGCCGGGGGTGGTGGCCGTGGGAGCGGAAGCCCAGTCCCGCGCGCCCCGGTCCAGCGCCACGCTCTCCGGTGGCCGTACCCAAACGTCCGGCAACCGGCTCGAATGCGTCCCGTCCAAAGTCACGACCGCCTTGGTGTCGTACCAAATGCTCAGCTTCCGGTCGAAATTGTAGAACGTGACCGAGGTCCGTTCCTCGGCATCCGGCGAGCGCAACACGTCCAACCGCACCCAACGCGCCGTCTTCGGGTCGATCGCGACGTCGAGTTCGAGGGCATTGCCGCCGATCGTGTCCAAGACGATCTCCCGGTTCGCGGGCAACGCGGTCCTGCCGACGTGCCGGTGGTTGCCGCGCAGCGAGGCGACCGCGTCCACCGGTGCGATGCGGAGCTTCGAATCGGGACCCAGGGTCAACGACTGGGGAAGCGACAGGATCTGGTCCCAGTCGGGACTCGGTTTCGCGTCGTTGATGTTGAGGATATTGATCACCCCACCCTTGCCGTCCGCGGCGGCGGAGGGCGCATGGACACCGCCCGGGGACACCGTGCCATGATTGAACCGGCCCTGTTCGTAGGGCTTGAACCGCCGCGCGGCCGGATCGTAGTCGCCGAGCACGTAGTTCCCCCCGAGGGCATGGCCGAAGCCGAGCACGATGTGCTTGTTCCCGATCGGCACGAAATTCGGGCACGATCCCTCGACGCCCCCGTAGAATTCCCCCCGGGCCACCCAGTTCGCCAGATTCGTCGAGGTCCACAGGTTGCGGCCGATGAGCCCGAGGTAGGTGTCGCCTTCCTTCCAGATGCACGAATCGCCGCCTCCCCCCGGGATGACCGGATTGGCCGCGGGCTTTTCCCAATTCAACAGCAAGGGATCCCTCGCGATCGCCACCATCTGGCCCGCGTCGATGCCCGGGTAGAACGCCACCACTTGGTTCGTCTCGACGACGGTGCTGCCGGAAAAACACATCCGCTCGATGCCCGGATAGATCGCGTACGGAAGATCGCGCCAGCGGACCAGATCCTCGCTGACCGCGTGGCCCCAATGTTGTCGGCGTTTGGAAATGTCCCGGGGATCCGGGAATTCGTCGGGCGGATACGCCTGGTAGAACAAGTGCCAACGTCCCCGCCAGAAACACAGTCCGTTCGGATCGTTCAACTGGCTCTCCGGACTGACGAAGTGATACCCGGGCCGATACGGGTCCGATGCCAACCGCTTCCGCGACGCGGCGAAGCGCAACATCAGCCGGTTGGTCGCAAGTTCCCGTTCCTGCCCGGCCGCGGTCTCGGAGAAGGCCTGCCGCGGCGTCGGCGACGGGAAGCGTTCGGGAACGACGGGACGGGGCGCCACCTCCAACGTCGCCGTGCCCACGATATCCTTCCCGGCTCGGACCGAATAGACGCCGGCATCCGCGGGTTTCGCGTCGTGGATCCGAAGTCTCGCTTCGGTCGCGCCGGCAATGGGGCGCCCCTCCCGGCTCCACTGGAAGGGACCCTCGCCGGCCCCCGAAACGCCGAGGCTGAAATCGCTTCCGGCCGCGACGCTGCCCCCCATCGGCCGCATCGCGATGGTCCGCTCCACGCCCCATGGCCTGGTTTCGACGACGATGCCCGCGCGACTGATGTCGCCGCCGGGATCCCCGGCCGTGTCGAACCGGAAAAACAGTTGGTCGCCCCGGGCGACCGCGATCCCCGTCAGTTCGTTCGTCACCCCGGCGCCGATGTTCCCCAGGGAAACCATCGGGAAGTCGGTCCCGCCGAACCGCCCCAGGATTTCGTATCCGATCCCGTTGCCATGCCGGCTCGCGCGGCCAAAGCCGTAACGGACATCGGCCACCAGATTGGCGGGCGCGGTCCAGGCCACGACCAACCGCGACGGGGATGCGCCCGCCTTGGGATGGAACAACACCTCGCCGGGGGCCCATCGCGTGCCGTTCCGCGAGGAGAACTGTTCCTTGCCCGAGACGTTTTTCCCGATGCCCCAGTAGCCCGTCGCCTCGCTCCACATCGCCGGGGGCTCGGGAAAATCCGAGCCCCACAATGCATTCGCGTCGCGGTTCGAGGACGGCAACACGGGAAACGACGGCGGGGAATTCCCGAAGTCTTCCAGACGGTAGGACCACGTCCCGTCGGCACGGTTGTCGGCCATCGAGAAGTCGGCCGCCAACGAGAACACCGTCGCCGGGTCGGCGGCCACGGCGACGGTGCCCGCGAGGACGAGCAGTCCGGGAAGGATCGATTGCAGGGAAAACAAGGCAGGCATCTAGTCCTTTCGGCGCAACAACAGCGCGCAGTTCCACGCCAAACATTCGCGGACCACCGGCAACGCCAACAGGAATCCCAATTCCGTGTAGTACCGCGGCGCCCGCGCCTCGGTCGCCAGCGTGCCGTCCGCGGCGATCCAACCGAGCGTCCGCCCGATGTGGGTCACGAACAGGTTCACGCCCGGTTTGTGGAACCGCGGCTTTCCGAGTGCGTCGTGGATCCGGGGTCCGAGCCGCGGCCCGAGGTAATGCCAGGGCGAGAACTCGTGCCCGCCCCACGGCGACAGCCAGTTCGTCCAACTCAGGTACAGGCGCCCGCCGGGTTTCAACAAACGGTGCGCCTCGCGCAGGAACCGCCGCGGCTGCGACAGGTGCTCGAACACGTTCGAGCAAATCACCAGATCGTAAGTGCCCAGCGTCCCCACGTCGTCGCGGTCGAGGTCGATCGGTTTGAAAGGCTCGCCGCGGAATCGATCGAGCAACGCGTTGGACTCGTCCGCGAAGGTCACCGCGCACCCGCGGTCCCGCAAGGCGCCCCCGAACACGCCGTGACCGCATCCCAGATCGAGCACCGACAGCCCCGGCCCGATCCCGACCCCGCGCGAGGCCAGCCAACGGATCGCGTCCTCCGCCTGCATGCGGTAAAACTCCGGGTCGTCCCGGTGCCGGGCGAAGCGCCAGAGCAATTGCGGCAGGATCATGCGTTGGTCGCGGAGTAAACGCCCCCGGGCCGGCCGGCTCAAGCCGCGCGGCACATCTTTTCGCCGGGGCCCCGCCAATCCAACCCTGGCGGCCAAACGGCTCGTTCCCACCGGGGTCCCGAGGACTGTCTTGCGATGGGGTCGTCGACGGCAGTGGCACCCGCCGCGCCTTGCCTCGGATCCCCGATCCGGGTGTCGAGGTGCCGGGGCATCGGTGGATGCCATCGCCGCCGGTTGCCGTGGCCGGCGAGGGCGATCGCCGCCGCGGCACGATGCACTCGGCCGCGACGGATGCATCTTCCCGCTTCCTCCCGCGCCACCCGGCCCGTTACCCTCCGGGCGCACACTCTTTTATGGCAAAGAACCCGCGTTACCGCTTCTGCGTCGGCCCTTGGAATTTCAGCGAGGGACGCGATCCCTACGGCCCCGAGACCCGTCCCGCCCAGTCCTTCGACTGGAAGCTGGGCGCGCTCAAGGAGCTCGGGTTCGACGGCATGATGTTCCACGACGACGACGCCGTGCCGGACATCGATTCGAAGAGCCCGGCCCAGGTGCTCAAGGAAGCCAAGGAACTCAAGAAGCGCCTCGACGGCGAGGGCATCGTCGCCGAGATGGTCGCGCCGCGCCTCTGGTTCCACCCGAACACCATCGACGGCGCCTATACTTCCAACGACGCCAAGCAACGCCGCTACGCCATCGACCGCTCGAAACAGTGCATCGACATCGCGAACGTGCTCGGCACCGACCTCATCGTGCTCTGGCTTGCACGCGAGGGAACCTACCTGCGCGAGTCCAAGAACGGCCGCCGTTCCACCGACCTCCTCGTCGAGGCCCTCGACGCGATGCTCGCCCACGACAAACGGATCCGCCTCGCCATCGAGCCGAAGCCGAACGAACCGATGGACCACGCGTACATCCCGACCACCGGCCACGCGCTGGCCATCGCGCAGCTGGCCATGGCCCCGGCGCGCGTGGGCTGCCTCATCGAATCCGCCCACGCGATCCTTGCGGGTCTGGATCCGGCGGACGAAATCGACTTCGCCATGACCTTCGGGAAACTCTGGTCCGTCCACCTGAACGACCAGAACGGCCTGAAGTTCGACCAGGACAAACCGTTCGGGTCGGCCAACCTGCGGGTGGCCTTCAACCAGGTCCGGGTGCTGGAGCGGACGGGATACGGGAAGAACGGCGAGTTCGTTTGCTTCGACGTCCATCCGTTCCGGACCACGAAGCCCGAGCACTCCCTGAAACACCTTTCGAACTCGCGCGAGACTTTCGAACGGTTGGTCGCGAAAGCCCGGAGTTTCCCGGAGAAAGCCGCGCAGAAGCTGGTCGCGGACCGCAACTACCAGGATCTCGACCAACTGGTCCTGAACCACCTGATGGGAAGCTGACCGGGCCGGTGCCGGCCCGCGCGGGCAAGGCGTGGCCGCCGTCCAACGACGGCGGCTACGAATCCTCGGGGAACTCGTACACGTAGGTCGGGTGCGGCAATTGGCCCGGGTTGACCTTGATGAGGTCCTTGAGCAGGCCGGTGTGGATGTCGTAGACCCAGCCGTGGAGCATGGGTCGCCCCTCCTTCTGCCACGCGCGTTGGACGAACGAGATCTGGGCCAGGTGATGCACCTGCTCCTCGACGTTCAACTCGCACAACCGCTCGAGACGGCGCTCCTCGTCGGCGATCGCATCCAGTTCGATGGTGTGCAACCGGTACACGTCCTTCACGTGGCGGAGCCAGTTGTTGATGAGGCCGAAATATCGGTGGGACATCGCGGTGCGGAGACCACCGCAATTGTAGTGCCCGCACACGATGATGTGCTTCACGTGCAGGATCTCGGTCGCGTACTCGAGCACGCTCAGCGCGTTGAAATCGGTGTGGACGACGAGGTTCGCGATGTTGCGGTGCACGAACAATTCGCCGGGGTCCGCCCCGGTGACCTCCTCGGCCGGCACCCGGCTGTCGGCGCAGCCGATCCACAGGATTTCCGGCGTCTGGTTCGACGCGAGCCGGGTGAAAAAGTCGGGCCGGACCTCGAGTTTCCTCTGAACCCAGGCCTGGTTGTTGAGGAGAAGGCGCTTGTGGGATTCCATGGTTTGCAGCGAGACCCCGGGACCGTGCCCATAGCCCGGCCGTTCCGCAATCCTCGTGGACCGGAGGCCGTCGACGCGGCGTCCATCGTGCGGCACGAATCCAGGACATGGCTGCCACCATCCCCGCGCCCGGCGCCTTCGGACCGCGGTGGCAAGGCCTTCGGAAGGCCGCGACGCCGCTGTGAGACCGGACGCGACCGCGGGGTTGGCCGGGGCTGGCCGCAAAGAGGCGTGGGCGTCGCCGACGCTCCGCGCGGCCGAGTTAAGGTTTGTTCCGCCGGACAGCGTCGGCTTCACTCCGCCGGTTCCCATGAGCAGCGACAACCAGGGTTGGACCGACCTGTCGTCCCAGCAGAAGAAATCGGGCCTCGCCGCATGGCTGGGCTGGATGTTCGACGGCTTGGACATGCACATCTACACGTTGGTCGCCGTCCCGTTCGTCGCCCAGTTGATGCACCGGGACGCGGCCGATCCCTCGGTCGCGCAGCACGGCGCCATCATCAACGGCGCATTCCTCGTGGGTTGGGCCCTCGGCGGCGCTTTCTTCGGACGCATCGGCGACCTGCTCGGCCGGAGCCGGGCCCTGTGCCTCACCATCCTCACCTACGCCGCCTTCACGGGCCTGTCCGCCGTGTCGACCGAGTGGTGGCACCTGATGGTGTTCCGGTTCCTCTCCGCGCTCGGCATCGGCGGCGAATGGGCCGTCGGCGCGTCCCTGCTGTCGGAAACGTGGCCCAGACGCTGGCGCCCGTGGATCGCCGCCACCCTGCAAAGCGCGGTCAACATCGGCGTGCTCCTCGCCTGCGCCGCCGGTTGGATCATGAAAGGCGTGCCCTCGCGCTGGATCTTCCTCGTCGGCGTCCTCCCCGCGTTGCTGGTCCTGTGGATCCGCCGCGCGGTGCCCGAACCCGAGGAGTGGCACGAGGCCCGGCGCAACGCCGCGAACCCACCCGGCATCGCCGACTTGTTCCGAGGCCCGGCAAAAGCCGTCACCTGGCTGGTGATCGCCATCTGCGGCGTCTCGCTCACCGCCCACTGGACCTTCATGTATTGGCAGCAGGCCTACATCCGGAGCCTGCCCGAGATCGCCACCCGGGATGCCGCGGCCCGAAACGCCGCGGCGGTCGTCGCCCTCTCGCTGGTCATGGTCGGCTCGATCGCGGGCAATTACCTCGCCGGGGCGCTCGCCCGGCGTTTCGGTTACCGTCGGGCGATTTCCTCGCTGTGCGGCGTCTACGGCCTGGTGATGCTGGTGGCATTCTGGGGACCCCGCGCGCACGGGACCGCCCTGGCCTTCATGTTCGCGATCGGCCTTTGCCAGGGTGTCTTCGCGCTCTTCACGATGTGCCTACCGCCGCTGTTCCCCACCCTGCTGCGAACCACCGGGGCCGGATTCTGCTACAACATCGGCCGCATCATCGCCGCCGGCGGCTCGGTCTTTTTCGGGATCTTCACCAAGGTCGGCGACGTGCGGCAGGCGTTGTTTTTCGCCGGGATGCTCTTCTTTCCCGCGGCGTTGGTCTCGGCGTTCCTGCCCGAACCGCGCGACACGCCGGGTCGGACGCCCCACGGTGCTTGAACCGCGGTTCGGAAACCCGTTGCTGCGGTCAACGCGCCGGACCATTCGTCGCCGCCAGCAAGGGTGCGACCACCCGTTCCAGTTCCTCCCGCGTCAGGGCCCCGAGATACCGCGCGGCGAAATTGCCGCGTCGATCGATCACGAACGTCGTCGGTATCGGGCCGTTCGCGGCGAACGCTTCCACCAGGTTCGAACCCGCCATTCCCACCGGGTACGGGATCTGGTTCCGATCGACGAATTTGCGGACGCCCTCCACCCCACCCTCGTCCACGGAGGCACCGACCACCGTGAGGCCCCCGGCGACGTGGGCACGGTGCAGGGCTGCCAGATCCGGAATCTCGCGGACACACGGCGGACACCACGTCGCCCAGAAATTCACGACCAACACGCGCCCGGCAAGGTTGGTGGACGACAATGCCGAACCGTCGGTGGCGGTCATGCTCCACGCCGGAGCCGGGCCATGCCCGATGGGCATGGGCATGAACTGGGGGCCGCCGGGCTTGGCGAACCAGAACAGGATCAATGCCGCGCAGACCGCCATGCCGATTCGCCTCCAGAGCTTGTCCATTTCGGGAATTTGTTTAGGGCGCCTTGGGCGCCTCGATCCATTCCTGGATCAGGAGGCGCTCCTCGGAGCGCAGGCCTTCCATCGGGATTTGCCGCGCCAACCGGCGCGCGGCGTCGCGTCGTCCGGTCGCTCCCATCGCGGCGCAATGCACCAACCGGGCACGCACCGGGGCATTGGTCGCGCCAAGATTCCGGCTCTCGAGAAGCTCGAATGCCCTTTCGGGTTGGCCGAGGCGATGAAAACCCAATGCCAACGTCGCGAGATACCGGGGATCGTCGGGGTGTTGCTTCACGATCTGCTCCGCGGCCTGCTGGCTCTCCTCGATGCGCTCGCCGGTCAACAACCGCAGCCAAGCCTGCCCGTTCCGCAGCGAATCGTTGGTGGGGTCGTACACCAGCAACCGGTCCAGCGCCTGGAGCATCGGGGGGATGTCGTCGACCCGACTGAGCAACCCGATGACCCGCGAACCCGTCGTGGGCGCAAGCGTGGGATTGCCCAGCAATCGTTGCAGCGCATCCGCGGCGATCCGCGGTTGGTCCATGGTCTCGGCGTAGGCGGCGATGAGCTGGAGCGTCTCGGGATTGTCGTCGTTGCGATCGACGGCAGACGCCAGATGCGTGGCGGCCTCGTCGGCCTTTTGCGTGTGGGTCGCGACGATGGCCCGGTAAATGTCCCGCATCACGGGAGTGATGGGCGCCTTCTCGTCCTCGACATGGGCGGCGATGTCGGTCCAACGATCGAGATTGGCAAGGGCCTGGAGACGCCGTTGCAACACCAGGGCATTGGTCTGGGCGAAAGGCATCGAGACCAGATCGAGGGCATTGGTCGCCGGGGCGTTGGCCAACAGCCAATCCGCGGCCCGGATTCGATCCTCGACCGGGACCTCCCCGCGGAAGTATCCCCGGATCGCGAGGGCAGCCGCCTCGCGGTCCGCCTTCGGTTCGAGACGGAACCTCAGGTTGTTCTCCACGATCATCCGCAACAACGCGTTGGTCTGGGTCTCGGGCACGCGGCGCAGCAACAGGCGGAGTTCGCTGTTCGAAAGCTCGGGAACCCGGGAAAGCTCCTCGATGGCGACGAACGCCTCCGGTCTCGGTCGGAAAGCGATCTGCCAGAGCAGGTGGCGAGCCTCGCTCTTGTTCCCGCGTTCGCCCGCCGCCAACAAACTCCGCGCCAGCCATAGCTCCGTCCCCGGTCGGTCCGGGTATTGCCCCGCCAAATGCCGCGCTGCCACCGATGCCTCCTTGGTGCGCCCTTCCTGCATCAGCAACGCGAGGCACAGTTCGAGTGCCTCCGCATCGTGGCTGTCCTCCGTCAGCAACTGGATCAAGTGCGGTCGCGCCCAGTCGGTCCGCCGCATGCGCAGGGTCAGTGCCACGAACATCAACCGGTCCTGCCGCGTCGGCGACCCGTGGTCGAAGAACATCTGCCAGTACTGGAAAGCATTCGGCAGGTTGCCGATGCTCATATACCGAGCCGCTTGCCGGAGGGCATTGGCGTTCTCCGGCGCCAAGGCGATCGCCAACCGGACGTTTTCCGACGCGGTTTTCCAGTCTTGGCGTTCCATGGCATCCGCCGCCTTCCTGGCCGCCGCCTCCGCCCGCGAATGCTTGTAGGCCTCGTAGGCCGGTGGGATCACGTAACACGCGCCCACCAGCAGTGTCGCCAACCCCAATGCCACCAAGGGCACCAACCACCGGGGACGGTGCAGATGCGCCATCTCGGGCGACGAGGAATCGGGTTTCACGGGCCACGCAATGAACACCAACGCCCGAATTCACTCAAGCTCCGAGGATTGCCTGGGAGCGGCGGGCGGCGAGTGCATCCCGACACGACCCCCGGATCCGATGTCGTCCCCGCGTGGAGCTCCGTCGGGATGCGACGGGAAGGAGCGGCGGCGACACCCACGCCGCTTTGCGACGAGGCCCGACCAGTCCCACGGTCGCCGCCGGTTTCATAGCGGCGTCGCGGCCTTCCGAACGCCTTGCCACCGCAGTCCGAAGGCGCTGCGCGCGGGAGACAGTCTCCCCACGCGTCCCGGAGCGCGCACGGCTTCAGGGATTCGAGGTCTTCACCGGAAGCCACCGGCTGATCAGGTCCCGTTCCTCGAGCTGCATCCGCGCTTGTTCCGCCAAGGCCGCATGCCGCCGCGCCTCGTGGTTGTCCCCCGCCGCCCCATACGCGGCGGCATAGGCCATGTGCAACCGGTAGTCTTCCGACTGCCCCGCCGGACCCGCTGCCGCCAAGCGCGCCAACGCGGCATCCGCCTTCCCGTTGCGAATGTCCCCCAAAGCACAGATCAACTGGGTGAATTGGTTGGTCGCACTGCCCGGTCGGCGATCGAGGATCCGCACGACGCCCAGATCGCCGCCCGGAACCACGGCCTCGAGGTAGCCGAGTTGCTGGAGCGCCAACAGATCGGTCGGATAGCCATTCAACAACCGGTCGAGCGCGCGACGCCGCAGGAGCAAGCTGTCCGTGTTGCTCGCCAAGGCGAGGATATGATTGGCGGCTTCCGGCATGGTCGCCGGATTGGCGAGCAGCGGTTCCATCAGGAGGATCGCCGCCTCGTACAATCCGTATTCCTCCGCCAATTGCGCCGCCTCCAACAACTCCGCCAGCGTCAGGTCGCGGTTCGCCAGCACCGCCTGCGCCCGGCTTTGGGGCAACCCGTCCGGCTTCACCCCGGCGGCCGCGATCGACATCACCTGGGCGATGTGCGCGTCCAGTCCCGTGTCGGGTTGGTCCACGATCGCCGCCACCTGCTCCCACTGTCCCAACCGCGCCAGCGCCATCACGTGGAGTTGCATCCGGATCCGGTCGCCCTTGATGGCTTCCAGCGGCACCCCCTTCAGCAAGGGCTCGGCCGCCTCGTGCGCCAGAAGCCAGCGGCCCGCCTGGAGCACGTCGCCCGACTGCCCGTTGCCACCCACGATCCGCAGGGCTCTCCCGATCACCACGTCCCGTTGGTCGACGTCGAGAAGCCAATCCACCGACATCTGCCGCATCTGGTCGACCCATGTCGTCGCCGCCTCGCTTTGCACCCGGCGCCGGGCAAGCCGGAGTTCGGGCCGCGTCAATCCCGGCACGTCGAGAAGAACGTCCACCGCCTCCTTCCAACGCGTCTTGGATCGGAACATCAGCGCGATCAGGTCTGCCTTTGCGTTCGACAGGTTCGCGGGCAAGCGGGTTCGGATGAGCGCCGTGTCGCGCCAGATCTCCGCCTGCTCGTCGTTCGGATCCATCTGCAGAACCTGGTCGGCTGCCCGGACCGCCAGTTTCCATGCGCCCCGCTTCAGGCAGAGCCGCAGCGCCAGTCGGGTCGCCTCCAGATCGCCGCCGGAGCGCACGATGAGAAGGCCAAGTTCGCGGGTCGCGACATCGTACTGGCCGAGGTCCATGGCGGCCTTGGCAAGCGCCAGATGGTCGTCGTGCGAACCCGGGACGGTATCCAGCAACATCCGCCAATAGGTCACGGCCTCGGGCATCCGGTTGCTCGAGCAGAACCGGGCCGCGGCCCGCAGGACCAAATCGTTTCTCGGCGCCAGATCCAGCATGAGCCGCACCGTCGGCAGCAGGTTCGTGGCGGTGCCTGCGTCCACGCGCGCCGAGACCTCGCGGGCGAGACGCTGCGCGCGCTCGG
>WBXI01000036.1 GCA_008933025.1 Verrucomicrobiota bacterium | reverse complement strand
CCACGCATGGCAGGAAGCGGGCGGCGATGGGGCGGTCGACGAGCAGCGTCTCCGCCGCATTGCAGGCGGACGGACGCCGGCACTTGGCGTCGTACACGATCGCCTCGGCCTTCTCGAGGTCGGCGTCGCGGTCCACGTAGACGTGGCAGACCCCCTTGTAGTGTTTGATCACGGGCACCCGCGAGCAGGCCGTGACCGCGCGGATCAATCCCTCGCCGCCCCGGGGCATGCAAAGGTCCACGTAGTCGGTGAGCGACAGCAACTCGGGGATGGCCTCGCGGTCGGTCGTGGGAACGAGTTGGATGGCGTGCCCGGGGAATCGGTCGCCCAACGCCGCGCGCCCCGCCGCCACGAGCGTTTCGGCAATGAGACGGTTGGAATTCATCGCCTCCTTGCCACCGCGGAGGATCGTGGCGTTGCCGGTCTTGAAGCACAGGCTCGCGGCCTCGGCCGTCACGTTCGGCCGCGATTCGTAGATGATGACCACGACCCCGATGGGCACCGCGACCTTGCGCAGGTGCAGTCCGTTGGGCCGGGTCCGGTCGTCGAGGACGCGGCCGACGGGATCGGGCAGCGCCGCCACCTCCCGCAATCCCCTGGCCATCGCCGCGATGCGGCCCGGGTCGAGGGCCAAGCGATCCATCATGGCGGCGGAAAGCCCCAGGGAACGGCCCACCTCGAGATCCCGCGCGTTGGCCGCGACGAGCGCGGATTCCGCGGCTTCTATGGCGCCGGCCATTGCTTCCAACACCCGGTTCTTTTCGGGGGTATCGAGACGCGCCAACGCCCGGGACGCGGACCGGGCCTGGCGCGCGATCAACGTCATCTGTTCGCGCATGGTCACGGGCCGACGCTAGCGCAGGGCCCCATGGGACGCACCGGGGAAAAGCGGACGGCAACGGTTCTCATTCCCGCGGGCGCGGGAATCTGGCACGCCTTTCGCTTCGCCGGGCGACGGCGTCCGGCTACCCATCCGGCTGGAACCGTGGAGAAATATTGTTAACTGCGCTACTCAACCAACCTCCACGGGGACGGGATGAGCGGCCGGACGCCAGAACTTTCCCCGGTCCCACACCCACCTGCACCCAGTACGACTGCTCCGCCGGAACCCCCGGGAAGGCAGGTCGGGGACAGGGCCCCACCGACCACGGGCCATCGTCGGATCTTGGATCCCAGGTTCCCCCCCTTCCGCGTGGCGCTTTCACGGGGTCATCCTGACATCGAGGGGAGCAGCGAAGCCGCGCCAGATGACCCGGCCGACACGTTGCAGCCTATCTGTCTCCACGCGGGGCATGCCCCCACGCCGACCCGATGCGCCGCCACCGGAACCATGGTTTCCATGGCCCGGCGCAGCTTTCCGGCGTCGTGGCGCCTTGGCAGGCGGTCTTGATTGACGGATTCCGGCTCAGAGCGCGACGGCCGCTTTGATCTCGTGGGACTTGAGTGCCGCGGCGAACAGTTCGTGGCTGCGAACCGCCTCGTCGGGCGTCACGCACCCGAACCGATCGCCCAAAACCCCCGCCCGTTCGGCCGCATAGGCCGCCCACATTTGCAGGAAGCAATCCGGGAAGCCCGGCTCGAATATTCCCCCGGTGATGGTGGGGAATGGGGTCTGGAACCCAAGGTCGACGCGGTTCCACGACTGTTCCTTGCCCCGTTCGAATTGCCAGAGCGTCTTCGGTTCCGCGGTCGAATAGCGCGCGCCGCCGTCGGTGCCCAGCACCTCCACCCACCATGTGTTCGTCGCCCCCGGAGCCATCCGTTTCGTCTCCAGCCGCATCGGCACTTCCCGGCCGTCCACCAGCACCTCGGTGTGCAACATCGCGTTGTCCCACGTGTCGCAGGGCGCCATGCCGCCCTTCCCGTCGGGACGCTCGGTGTGGATCTTCTGCAATTGGGCGTAGACCCGGACCGGGTTCCAGCCGAGCCGGAACGGCACGTGGACGACGTGCATCCCGAGGTCGCCCATCACCCCGATCTCGCCGCAGGTCTTCACCTGCCGCTTCCAGTTCACCGGCTTCGACGGATCCAGGTCGCTGGCGTGCCAGAAGCAGGAGCGGATCTCGAGCAACTTGCCGAACCGCCCCGAACGCGCCGCCTGCACGACGCGCTGGACTCCGGGCAGGAACGGGAATTCGGAGCTGCAACGCACGAAACGTCCCGAGGCCGCCGACGCATCCCGGATCCGGCGGGCGGCACCGAGATCGATCCCGAACGGCTTCTCGGCGAGCAGGTCCTTCCCGGCCGCCAGGACGTCGAGATAGAGCGCCTCGTGGAGGTTGTGCGGGACCGCCACGTAGACCACATCGACGTCCGGATGCCGCAGCAACTCGCGGTGGTCCTTCGTCAACAACCGCACGCTGGGGATCTGGCGGAACCAATCCAGCAACCGGTCCTGGAGGTCGCAGACCGCGACCAATTCCACCTTCACGGGGAAATTCTCCAGGACGAACCAACGCCCGAACGCACTCGCCGCCTCCCGGCCCATCAGGCCGCCGCCAATGATTCCGACTCGCAGGACATCGCCCATAGGATGCGAAACCCTCCCCGCCCCACCCTCGCGACGCAAGCTTCCGGCGGTTTTCTTGCCTCGACCGCGACGGCGGCCCCGCCATTCTTCCGGAAATGAATCCCGCGGACCATTACGTCGAAAGGGTCGTCGACCTGCTCGATCCCGCCGTCAACCGCATCCACAACATGGGCGTCGAGGAAGCCCGCGCCCGGGTGCTCTCCGGCGATCCCGCCTCGGTGGGTGGCATCGATGGTTCCTTCGCGCTGCTCGCGCGCGACGGCAAGACCATCCGGATGGCCCGCACCCTCGACCGCCCGATGCGTTACTTCCTCGCCAAGCGGCAGGCGGGTCCCGCGCTCATCGTCGCGGACCGCATCGACGCGATCCTCGGGCAACTCAAGGCGGAGGGGTTGGCCGACCAGTTCCATCCCTCCTACACGCGGATGGTGCCGGCGCACCACGTGGTCGAGATCCAGTTGGTGGGATGCCCGGACCCGGACCCGCTCTACACCCGCTTCTTCACGCCGCAACGCGACAGCCTCGGAACGGATCTCGACGCGATCGGCGCGCGGTACGTCGGGGCCCTGGCGGGCGAGATCGGGAAGTGGCTCGCGGAGATCCCGGAGCGGGAACCGATCGGTGTGGCGTTCAGCGGCGGGGTGGACAGCGGCGCGGTGTTCCTCTGCACCTACCACGCGATGCGGAAAATGGGCATGAACCCCGCCCGTCTCAAAGCCTTCACGCTCTCCCTCGGGGACGGGCCGGACCTCGCCCAGGCGCGGACATTCCTCGAGGCCCTCGGTCTCGGCCTTTTCCTCGAACCGATCCACGCGGATCCGGGCGACATCGACGTGATGGAGACCTTGCGGACCATCGAGGATTACAAGCCGCTGGACGTGGAATGCGCGACCATGGGCCTCGCGTTGTGCGCCGGCATCCGCAAGCGCTACCCCGACTGGCGCCATCTTGCGGACGGGGACGGCGGCGACGAAAACCTGAAGGATTATCCCATCGAGGAGAACCCGGAACTGACGATCCGCAGCGTGGTGAACAACCCGCTTTTGTACCACGAGGGTTGGGGGGTCGGGAAAATCAAGCACAGCCTGACCTACAGCGGCGGGCTGGGACGCGGCTACGTGCGGACGTACGCGCCGGCGCGGCGCCATGGATTCGACGGGTTCAGCCCCCTGACGCGGCCGGCCGTGATCGCGGTCAGCGAGGGCATCCCGTTCGTGGCACTGACAAACTACGACGTGCCCACGCTGTACTCCCTGAAAGGCGACATCGTGGCGCGCGGGGTGAGGGCCGTGACGGGACTGGAGATGCCGGTGTTCCCCAAGCGTCGGTTCCAGCACGGCGCGGTGGATCGCGAGGAACTCCGCCGCCGGGTACCGGCGAACGAGGCATACTTCCGACGCCAATACCAATCGCTGTACGCATGAACGGAAAAGCCCTCCGGACGTGGCGGTCGGGGCATCGCGGTTTCGCAACGACCCCGCGCTTGCAATTCGAATGTGCCCTCCCCATGTTCCGCCGACTTTTGTTGGACAACCCCGCGCGTGCGCGGGGCCTTTTTATCATTGTATGAGCGAACCGCAGGATTTGTCACTGGACCTCGAGAAGGCCTTTCTCCCCGCTTGGGCACAACAACCCACGGACCCCAACCGCTACGCCCGCTTCGAAGGCAACGAGGGCGGCGGCGGGGGCGATCGAAGGGGACGCGGCGGCTTTGGCGACCGGGGTGGTCCCCGCCCGCCACGGCGTGACTTCGGGGGCCGGCCTCCGGGACCGGGTGGTCCCCGCCCGCAGGGACCCGGCGGTCCCGGCGGACCCCGTGGATTCGGCGACCGCGGCCCCCGGCCCGGTGGCCCCGGCGGCCAGGGTGGTCCCGGTTTGGCTTGGGACGCGAATGCCGGCGGCCAGGGTGGCCGTCCCGGGTTCCGTGGACGCGGCGGCGATCGCCCCCGCTTCGAGGAACGCCAACCCGAACCGCTGGTTCCGGTCGACGTCACGTTCGTTCCCGAACCCGGCGGCGTCGTTTCCCTCGCCCGCCAGATCCGACTCAGCGCCCGCGCCTATCCCCTGTTCGAGGTCGCCGGTCTCGTGATCCAGAAACCCGACCGCTACGACTGCGGTCTCCGGGTCATCCGCGGCAAGGACGGCAAGCCGCAACAACCGCTCTTCGTGTGCTCGCTGGACGACACCGTCTGGCTCAGCGAGGACGACGCGACCCGCCACATCCTCGCGAACCATTTCGACACCTTCTACGCGACCGAGAAGATCGCGACGGACGCTCCCAAGGGCGTCTACACGTTCGTGGCCCAGTGCGGCTTCAGCAGCGAGATCCTCGGGCCGCCCAACTACCACGGGTACCAGGACAAGCTCCGCCGCATCCATGCCGAGCGTTTTGGCCGGATGCCGTTCGAGATGTACAAGGCGCGCGTCCGCATCGTGAAGGACGAGGCGGTCGTGAAGCAGTGGCTGGAGAGCCAAAGCTTCAAGTTCGAGTACACGACGCTCAACGAGCCCGAGCCGAAGCGTCTCGCCTCGCGCGCCGAGGTCGAGCAGCACTTCCGCGAAACCCACCTGCCAAACCTGGTGCGTCAGGTGGATTCGTTCGTGATCAAGCGCGACCAGATCAATCGCCTCCCGCAACCGCTCCAGACCCTCGTCCGGGTCTCCACCGACCGCGAGCGCCGATTCCCGATCCGGATCGCGACCGCCCTCAGCACGGCGTTCGCCCAGGCGGGGCTCCAGTTCTTCAAGCGCGACAAGTCGATCGTCCATGTCGCCGTGGCCCGACCGCACCATCTCGACGTCGAGGCACAGGTTGTCTCGGACGGGGTCAAGCGCATCATCGCCTTCATCGAGGGCAAACCGAACTGCACGCGGCGCCAACTGCTCGATGCATTGGCACCGTTGCCGGCGACCGCGGCGCCGGCAGCCGAAGCGGCTCCCGCTCCCGCCCCCGCCCCGGTCGAGGGCGGTGTCCCCGCCGCACCGGTGGCGGCCGCACCCGAGGCCCCCCGGAGCACCCCCGAACGCGAGGCCGTCCTCACGGATCTTCACTGGCTCCTGCACCAGGGCCACGTGATCGAGTTCGGCACGGGACAGATGGAGTTGTCCAAGAAACCCGGGCCCCGCCCGGAGGCGCCCAAGACGGAAGCGCGCCCCGGTGCGAAGCCGGCCGAGGCCGGCCGCAAGGAAAAGGGTCCCCGACAAGACCGGACCCCGTGGCCGCGCAAGACGGGGCTCCAAGCCGTCACGGTTCCGGGCTATCCCCCGTATTCCGCGCTTCCCCAGATCATCGGCACCTGATCCACGGCACGTCCGCGAATCGACCAAGGGCCGGCCCACCGCGTGGGCCGGCCCTTTTGCCTGCCGGCAACGCCCCGATTCCCGGGCACCTAGCTTCTTTTGTTTTGCTCTCTTTGCCAGGGTTCCGTCACCTATCGGCCTTCAAGCCTATGCAAGAACAGTCCCCGAAGACACCGCCCCCCAGGATTCGGTGGCTGCCCCTGGCATGCGCCGTGGTGGCACTGGCGTTGTATGGTGTTTCCCTCAACCATTGGGTCTCCATCCAAAGCCTTCCGATCCTCGCCCAAATCGCGGCTTGGAACGACGAGGTCCCCGTTTTTCATCCCCTCCTTTACATCGTCACGCGGCCCCTCGTCCTGCTGCCCCCTTCGCTGCTTCCGATCGCCGCCAACGGGTTGGCCGCCATCCTCGCCGCCTTGGCCGTGGGCATCCTGGCCCGCTGCGTCCAACTGATACCCCAGGACCGCACCCACGCGCAGCGCATCCGCGGGCACAGCGACGGACGCCTGCTGGACATTCCCCTCGCGTGGTTGCCCCCCGTGTTTGCCGCCGGACTGTTCGGCCTCCAACTCACGGTTTGGGAACATGCGACCGCTGTGACCGGGGAATCGCTGCATGCCTTGGTCTTTGCCCTCTGCGTCCTCTGCCTTCTTGAGTTCCGACGCTCCCGTCGGGAGTCCTGGCTCAATGGTTTCGTGGTGCTGCTGGGCATCGGCATGGCCGACGACTGGTCGATGGTCGGCTTCTTCCCGTTCTTCGTCGCCGCGATGTTGTGGATCGGTGGCTGGGAAATGCTGCGGGTCGGCAGACTCCTTCGCCTCGCCGCACTCGGATGCACCGGATTGCTGCTGTTCTTCCTCATGCCGCTGGTGGCCCATGGCCGCACCGGCCTGCCTGCCGATGTCGGCGGCGTCGTCGGCATCCTGCTGCAGGGCTACAAGACCTACCTCTTGGGAGTCCCCAAGGGGCGCTTCATCCTGCTCGCGGCGGTCATGATCCTTCCCCTCGCGGTCGCGGGCATCCGGTGGGGCAGTCCGCGTGGATCCGGATTCGAACGGCTTCTCACCCAACTCGTGCTCACCTCGCTCCAGATCGTCTGGCTGGGTGCCAACGTCTGGTTCGCCTTCGACGGCATCGTCAGTCCCCGCGCCCTCGTCACCACCGCGACCGGCTATGCCGGCATCCCGCTGCTGACCTACCATTTCTGCGGCGCACTCGCGGCCGGCAATCTCGCGGCCCTGTACCTGCTGCTCGGCGGCGCGAAGCCCGACCCGAAGTGGCCGCGGGACCAAGCCGCGTTCGCGCCGTTGGCCAAGGTTTTTGCCGGCCTCGTCGTCCTGGGCGGGCTCGCCGTCCCGGCCGCTCTCCTCGTCCGCAATTGGACTGCCATCGCCATCCAGAATGGGCCGGTCCTTTCGGACCTCGCGACCGCGCTGGCGGAACCCCTCCCCAGACAACCCGCCTTGGTCGTCACCGAGGACGGCTTCCTCGAGGCGCTTTTCCGAGCCCAGATCCTGCGCGATCCCGCGTCGCCCCCGCATCTGATCTTCAACACCCGCAAGGCGCCCGACGTGTCGTACCGACGTCACCTCGATCGCATCCACGGCGCGCGGTGGCCCGCGCTCAAGGCCATCGCCAATGCCACCGAGAATGTCGGCGGCGTCTTCCTCGCCTTCCTCAACCAAGCTTCCGCCGACGGAAAGGCCTTCTATCTCAATCCGGCCGTCACCTTCATCACCGAGATGAACCAGTTGCGGCCCCGCGGCCTGGTCTACCAACTGGGGCCCTATGCCAAACGCCAGATTACCCCCGACAAGCTCGGCGATGCCGAAGCCGCCGCCATCGAGGCCTTCTGGAAGTCGCGCGCACCCCAACTGGCGCGCATCGCATCCGGCCCACGCCGTCCCATCGCCGGCAATTATGCCGCCATGATCTGGTCCCGCGCCGCCAATTGGTCCGGGGTCGAATTGCAGCGCAACAACCGCCTCGAACCGGCCGCGCGCCTGTTCGGCATCGCCACCAATCTGGTGCCCGAAAACGTCGCCGCCCTCGTCAACCTCGAGGTCAACGCACGCCTCCGCTCCCGCCAACCCATCGATGCATCCGCCCGCAAGCCCATCGAGTCCCTGGGGGTCAGCATCCTCGACACCTACGGACCGATCGACGAACCGCGGTTCCTCGAGCAATTGGGCGATGCCGTGCTGACGCTCGGCGACCCCCTCGCCCGCGCTTCCGCGATCGCGTTCACCCGGGCCCTCGAACTCGACCCGGCCAGCGTCGATGCCGCCGCGGGTCTTGCCCACGCCTTCCTCGGCGCCGATGAATCCGAACTCGCCGTCACTGCGGTCGCGACGGCGCGGGGCCTCGCTGCCCGCCAAAAGCTCTCGCCCGCACAGACGAGTCGTCTCGCCCGCGTCGATGCCACCGTCAGGATGCGCACCGGCAAACCGGCCGAGTCCGAAGAAATCCTGCTGAAGGCCCTCGAACAGCTGCCCACCGACATCGCCGTCCTGGATCTCCTCACGGTTCTCTACGTGCAGGGCGACCAACCCAAGAAGGCAATCCCCTATGTCGATCGGATGCTGCATCTCAAGCCCGACGACGAATCGCTCCTCGAGCGCAAGGGCTACCTCCATCTCATGGCCGGCGAGTTCGACAACGCCATCACGGTCCTCGGCGACCTTCTTTCCCGCCGGCCCGACGAGAACGCCGCCCGCATGAACCGGGGCACGGCCCATTTGCTCGCCGGGCACCTCGACCTCGCCCGCGAGGATTTCGAAGGCGTGCTGCGACGCAAGCCCACCGCGGTCGACGCCATGGTCGGTCTTTCCCAGGTAGCCGAAGGCCGCAAAGACAAGCCGGAAGCCATCCGTCTCCTGGAGAGGGCCATCGAGACCCTTCCCGAAACCGCACCTCTCCGGACCAATCTGGTGCAGCGCGTGGCCACCCTGAAGGCAGCCCCATGACCCCGCCCAACCCCGGGCGTCCCCTGCGGGTTTCGCACGTCATCACCCGTCTCATCGTCGGCGGCGCCCAGGAAAACACCATCGCCTCCGTCCTTGGGCTGGCCCAACGGCCCGGCTTCGAAGTCGATCTGGTCTCGGGACCGTCCCATGGACCCGAGGGTTCCCTCGAACATCTCGTCTCCGGCACCCCGGGTCTCCTCACCCTCCTCCCGCAATTGATCCGCCCGGTCCGGCCATGGGCCGACTGGCGCGCGTACCGTCGCCTCGTCCGTCGCTTTCGGAATCGGCGGCCCGACATCGTCCACACCCACAGCGGCAAGGCCGGCGTCGTCGGTCGCCTCGCCGCCCGGAAGGCCGGGGTACCCCGGATCGTCCACACCATCCACGGCCCGAGCTTCGGCCCGTTTCAGGGCGCCGCCGCCAACGCCGTCTTCCTGCGCGCCGAACGCATCGCCGGCCGTGTCACCGACCATTTCGTCGTCGTCGCCGACGCGATGGCCCGGCAATACCTCGACGCCGGCATCGGCACGCCCGGCCAATACACCCGCATCTTCTCGGGCTTCGATCTCGCCCCGTTCCTCGCCGTCCGCCGCGATCCCGATCTCGCCGCGAGCCTCGGCCTTGCTCCCGATGATTTCGTCGTGGGAAAAGTCGCCCGACTCTTCGAACTCAAGGGGCACGAGGACTTGTTCCTGGCGGCATCCGAACTCGTCCTGCGTTGCCCCAGGATCAAGATCCTGCTGGTCGGCGACGGTCCCTGGCGGGCGCGATTCGAGCAGATGGCCGCGGCGACGGCCCTTCGCGGACGCGTCGTCTTCGTCGGCCTCGTCCCGCCCGCCGAGGTGCCGCGCTACATCGCCCTGATGGACGTGCTCGTTCACCTGTCGCGGCGCGAGGGACTCGCCCGCGTGCTGCCCCAGGCCATGGCCGCCGGCAAACCCGTGGTGGCCGTCGACTGCGATGGCGCCGGCGAGGTCTGCCTCGATGGCCAGACCGGCTTTTTGGTCGGCGCCGACCATCTCGACGCATTGGTGAACCGCCTGGGCCAACTCGGGGACGCGCCCGAACTCCGCGAACAGCTCGGCTCCGCCGGACGCGAGTTCGTCCGGGAACGGTTCCCGGTGGAGCGGATGGTCGACGATCTGGCGGCGCTCTATCTGAGATTGATCGGCCGGCGCCCCGATCGCTGACTCCCCGACCGCGTGCCCGCGTTTCCCGCCAACCTCTACCTCGTCGCCGCCGCCGGCGCGGCCGTCCTTTCCGCCGCCTCGCTGCCCGCGTGGCGCGCGGCCTGCCGCCGCTTCGGTCTCGTCGACGATCCCGGCCACCGCAAGATCCACTCCACGCCCATCCCGCTCGCCGGCGGATTCGCGGTGTTCACCGGACTGGCGGGCGTTTTGCTCGGCGGCTGGATCCTCGTCGCCCTGGGCGCGCTTCCCCCGGATTCCATCGAGCGCATCACGCACGGTCTGGCGCGGCGCGGCGGGCAATTGGCGGCATTGCTGGCGGGCGCCACCGGCATGCTGTTGCTCGGTTGGTGGGACGACAGGACGGAACTCCCGGCATCGGTGAAATTCGGCGGCCAACTCCTCGTGGCATGGGGCATCGCGGCGGCGGGCGTTCGCGTGACATTGTTCGTTCCCAACGTCGCTTTCAGCCACGTCGTGACGGTGCTGTGGATCCTCGCCGTGACCAACGCGCTCAATTTCAACGACAACATGAACGGCCTGTGTGCCGGGCTCGGGGCGATCGCCGCCGCCGGATTCGCCGTGTTCGCGGCGCGGCACGACCAATACCTGGTGGCGGCATTCGGCTTCGCGGTGCTGGGCGCGCTGCTGGGTTTCCTGCCCTTCAACTACCCGCGTGCGTCCGTGTTTCTCGGCGACGCCGGGAGCCACCTCGTGGGATACCTGCTCGCGGTCCTCGCCATGCTCCCGCATTTCTATTCCGAACGACGGGGTCTCACCGACCGACGCGAGGTGCTGGTGCCGCTGTTGGTGCTCGCGGTTCCCCTCGCCGATCTGGCGCAGGTCGTCGTGACCCGCACCCTGAACCGCCGGCCCTTCTGGATCGGCGACAACAACCACCTTTCCCACCGCCTCGTCCGCCTCGGTCTTTCGAAGCCCGCCGCCGTGCTGCTGTTGTGGACCGTCGCCGCGTCCACCGCGCTGGTCGCCTGGCGCTGACCGCGGTTCAGTTCAACGCGCCGCCGATCCTCCACAGCTTCCCGTCGCTCCGCACGAACAACGATCCCTGGGCGATCGACGGGGTTCCGAGGACCGGTTGCCCCAGTTCCAGCGAACTCACCACCGTTCCTTCCGTCGCCCCCAGCTTCACCACCTGCACCACGCCCGCCTCGTTCACGCAGTAAAGGTGCCCGCCCGCGGCCACCGGCGTCGCGGTCACCGTCGAGGACGACGATTCCCCTTTCAGGCGCAGTTGCCAAAGCCGCTTGCCGTCGAGCACCGATCCCGCCGTCAGGATCCCGCTGTCGCTCACCACCAAAACCAGATCGCCCACCACCACCGGACTGGCGGTGCCCGGCCGCAATTGCGCCGAGCGCCATGCCTGTCGCGGCGGTTCGCCCGCCCCCGCCGGCTCGAGTACCGTGAGCCCGTTCGACGGCACGTAGAGGCGTCCCCCCGACACCGTCGTCGATGGTGCCGTGGATGCCCCCTGGTCGTAGTTCCAGACCGTCGCCCCGGTCTTTGGATCGATCGCCACCACGCCCTTCGACGACTGGATCACCGCCAGGGTCTTGCCGTCCTTGCCGCGGATCAAGGTGGGCGACGTCCAGTTCGAGCGGCGCGGCCGTTCGACTTTCCAACGATTCGTCCCGTCCGCCGGATCGAGCCCCGCCGCGAACGACTCGCTGTCGTTCTCGATCTGCACGACCAACGTCCCCTCGGCGACAACCAGCGAGGACGACATGCCCAGCGAGTTGCTCGCGTTCGGATAATCGCGCCCAAGCCCGCGGTACCAAAGGAGGTTGCCGTCGAAATCCAGCGCCACGCAGTCGTTCGACGAAAACAGGGCGAACACCCGGTTGCCGTCCAAAACGGGGGTCGGCACGGCGCCGCAGATCTTCTCGTGGGTCATGGTGCGGCCCGTGGCCCAGAACTGCCGTTCCCAAAGCAGACTGCCGTCGGCCACGCGCAGGCACCGCACGTGGAGCCGGTCCTGCCGGGGCCCGCTCGAGCAGGTGACGAACAAACGGTCGCCCGAGATCACCGGGGACGACAGTCCGCGCCCCGGCAGGTCGACCGCCCACCGCACGCTGGCGGCGTCCAGTTTGGTGGCGATGGGATTCGGCGAGACACCGTCGCCGTTGGGGCCGCGAAACCGGGGCCAATCTTCCGCGACCAGGGAAAGCGCTGCGGCAAGCGAGAGGGAGAGGAGAGGGATGCGCATGAAAACGGGGATCAAAGGTTCAGCGGATCGGGCGGATGGGCGTGCCCAATGCATCGGTGACGCGGAGTTGGAACTCCCATTCGCTTGCCCAGTCCTCGGTCTGTTCGTTCTGGCACAGCTTCACCAGGATCACGTTGCGCCCTTTCTCGAGCGTGACCGGCATCCGGTACTGGTCGATTTCCACGCCCCGGTGGTATTCGTCGCGGCCGAAGAGGAACTTCCCGTTGAACCACACCTTCCAGCCGTTCTTCGAACCCAGCCGGATCTCCACGGGCCGGCTCGCGTCCGAAACGAATTCCGCCATCGCGTACCCGGCGGCACCCTTGAGAGCCCCGAATGGCTTGTTGAAATCGAGCATCCCGTAGTCGTTCGTCGTCACCAACGCGCGCCAAGCCACCTTCGCCGCCTTGCCGTCGTACGTCGCCGCGACATCCGTCTTCGACTCCGGCGGATAGACGCGCTCGAAGCCCGCGCCGCCCGCGTTGTCGAACGGCGCCACCGCATGCCAGTGCGTGACCCAACCGAACGTCTCGCGGAGATCCACCTTGTCGCCGAGGTCGACCAATCGCTTGGCAACGGCCTCGATTTGGTCGATGTCCCGCGCCGCGGCCAACGCCTCCCGAAGCTTGGGCAGGGCCTCGTCTTTGCCGGCCTTCGCGACGGAATCGACGATCACCTGCACGGCATCGCGCCGGAGTTCGACGGACGGATCGTCCCGGAGACGCGGCAGCAGGGCACGGGACGCGACGGGGTCCGCCTCGCGCACGAGTTCGTAGGCGTAGCGACGGGCACGGGGATGATGCCGGGTGTCGAGGAGGAATTCACGGAGAGCGCCGACGGGCAGCGCCCTGCCCGACGCGACGGCCTGTTGTGCGACGCGTTCCGCCGCCGAACGCAGCCAGTTCAAAGCGTAATCGTTCGCGCCATCCATCGCGGCCAGGATCACCGGCAGCTCGGACGCCGGAAGCCCCGACAACTGGCGCGATGCACGCGTCGCCGCCGCGTTGCCCCGCCCCTCGGCCCCCACCGCACGCACCTGCTCGATCGCCGTCGCGACATCCATCGCGAATGTCCCGGAAGCCGCGAGCATCCATCCGACGGCGAGGGAAAAAGCGTGGGGCCAATGCATGCGCCACGCTAGCGTGTCGATCGACGCGGACAAGCCGGCGGTTTCACCCGACGAAGCGAGCGGCTTCTCGACGGCGATTCGGCGGTCAATTGCGCAAGAATCACAATTAGTTCTTGATGGCACCCCGGGCAGCTGATACCCATCGCGCTCCTTTTTGGATCAAAGGTTTCGATTTTATGTCTCGGATTTGTGAACTGACCGGCAAGCGCCCGACGAAGGGCAATCACATCTGGCGCTCCGGCAAAGCGAAGAAGAAGGGTGGTATCGGCACGCACGTGACCGCCATCACCAAGCGTCGCTTCTTCCCGAACTTGCAACGCGTCAAGGCCATCCTCCCCAGCGGCGAGATCCGCTACATCCGCGTGACCGCGAATGCCATCAAGCAGGGGTTGGTCACCAAGGCGCCGCCCCGCACGTGGAAGAAGGGCGACGAGAAGAAGGCGGCGGCCAAGTAACGGCCCCGCTTGGTCCAGGGAACGACTCCCCGGACGAGCAACCACGGCGGTTCCCCAAAAAGGGACCGCCGTTTTCGTTTTGCCACGGACGCTTCGGACCTCCCGGCCGAAACCCATCGCGGCCCGACCCGGACATCCGTCAGCGTCCGCTCCGCTTGAAGGCATGCGCGGTAGCTCGCTTCATCTCCCGCTCCGCCTCGCGGCGTTTGATGTCTTCCCGCTTGTCGACGAAGTCCTTCCCGCGTCCCACCGCCAGCAGCACCTTCACCCGGTCGCCCTTCCAGTAAAACGACAGCGGGACCAACGCGTGGCCCCTGATCACGACCACGGAGTGCAGATGCCGGATCTCGTTCCGGTTGAGCAACAGCTTCCGAGGGGTCTTCGGCAGGTGGTTCAGCGCGTTGCCGTGCGAGTACTCGTCGATGTGCGCGTTGTGCAACCACACCTCGTCCTTGTCCACACGGGCGAAGGCGTCGGTGATCTGCCCGCGACCCGCCCTCAACGACTTCACTTCCGTGCCACGGAGGACAATGCCGGCCTCGAGCGTCTCGAGGATCTCGTAGTCACGACGGGCTTTCGGGTTGTTGAGGATATCAGCCATGGCAACAAACCCGCGCCGGAAGCGAACCCCGAGGGGTCGCAACGCCGGATTTCCTTGGAAACCCAATCAATTCGAGGGGTACACCCTCCGCAAACGCACGGCACGGGATCCGTGCGGCAATCACTCCGTGGGCGGCGGATTCTCGAATTCCCAGCCGATCTTGTCTTCGATCAACTCGGTCATCGCGATGTCGGCTGCCCCCATGCCCGGCGGCACGTCGACCAGAGGCCGGCCATAGCCACCACCGCCGTTCAACTGGCGGACCCGGCGGGAAATCACATTCACCAGAATGTGGGGGTTTCCCACCTTCTCGAGCGCCTTTTTCATCAATTCCGAGTTCACGTCAAAAAATATCCCTTCTGCACTTGCAGGTCGGCGAGACTAGTCGAGGCACGGGTCGGCGCAATGGCAATTTTCCCATGATTCAAGACTGGGGCATCCTCGGCGGCGCGGCTGGTGCCACCGCCCGGTGGCCTCCTTCGCAAGCCGGCGGACCCAAGCGACAGGATGTCCCCTCCAAGCGCCGGCACCTAGTAGTAGTACAACGTCACCCCGTCGTCCGCACCCACCGCCCGCTTCTTCAATTGCGCCTTCGGACGGACTATCACGCTTCCGTCCGCGTATCCCACCGGTTGGTCCGGACTCACCGAAAAGGCCCAGATCGGCTTGCTCACCGGCCCCCCGAACCCCTTGCCGAGGTGGCCCGTGTCCCATTCGGCGCGATTCGGCGAGTCGCTGACCCGATGCGTGACGAACGCGCGGCGACTGTCGCATTCGTCCGCCGTCTTCGGCCAAGCCGGCTCCTGCGCGGGATCGCCCGCGATCGTCTTGCCGTCGGGATTCACGAACCGCATGCCGGGATAGTTCGCGAACCACATGTATCCCGTGTTCACGAACGGTGCCGCGGTATTCCATCCGCCATAACCCCCGTCCGGCGTGACGAACGACATGTCCGCATGCGTCGCCCCAAACGCCTTCGCCGTGATCGGGCAAACCAGGATCCGCGTGTTCGGCACGTAGACCTTCTTCATGCAGTCGACAATGCTCTTCGAACCGGTCCCCGGACTCCTCTGGTAGTCCGGGCTCGGGTCCGCATGCAGGGCGAACCGCCCCGAATTGTCGTCCGCGTACAGGATCTGGCAAAGGTACTGTTGGCGGATGTTGTTGATGCAATAGGCCTTCGAGCCCGAGTACTTCGCCCGCGCCAAGGCGGGCAACAGCAGGCCCGCCAGAATCGCGATGATCGCGATCACCACCAGCAATTCGATGAGGGTGAATCCGCCCGCGATCCGTCGCCGACGATGGTTGGATTGCATGGGAATCAAGGACCCACCCGACATCGCGGCGCACGGCCACGGCGCACGGGGATCGCGCCGTCGAACCAGGAACGCGCGAGGGTGATGGCGAGGTTATATCGATCCGCCCCGGCGTCCAGCAAGGCCAGACACCGCGGGGTCCGCCCCACCGACCGGCAATGGCACCTCGCCCGGCGCCGGCGTTCCGGCGTCTTGCGAAACCCGAAGGCGAATCCGCTCCGCCCGCGCCGGGGCCAACACATCGGTTTCCTTCCTCCCCCCCGATGTCCCGGCGCTCATGGGCCCGAACCCCGGCGGATAGTCGATTTCCTTATCGCGGAATAGGGCTTTTCCCCATGGCCCGCCGGGGGCTAATGGGGCGATCCTCCGAGCATGAACGCACCCGCGCATCGGAAGGAGTGGCTGCCCGTTTTGAATCCTGATTTCGCCCCGCGATTGAACGGGCTTCTGAAACCCGGATCCGTCATCGAGGGAGCCGAGTCTGCCGAACCCCTCGCCCACGCCGTCCTGGAAGATGCCATCCAAAGCCGGGCCACCGACATCCATCTCGAGCCCTTCAGTCTCGGTTGGCGTGCGCGGATGCGGGTCGATGGCCGGATGCACGACGTCGCGCAGCTTTCGGAGGAACTCGGATCGCGACTGGCCCGATATTTCCGCACGAGCGCGAATCTCGATCCCGTCGCCGCCTATCTCCCCCAGGACGCGGGTTTGCACCTCGATTTCGGCGGCCACAAGATCGATCTGCGCCTGGCGACCACCCCGTGTTTCGGCGGCCAGACCTTGGCGTTGCGCCTGCTCGATCCCACGCGACTCCAGCGCCGGATCCGCGATCTGGGACTCGAGGAGGTCGATCTCAAGGGCTTCGAAAGCATGCTGCGGAACGTGACTGGCATGTGCTTGGTCACGGGCCCCACCGGCAGTGGCAAGACCACGACCCTCTACGCCCTGCTCCACGAGTTGGAACTCTCGAACTATTCCATCGTCACCATCGAGGACCCCGTGGAGTACCCGATCGACGGCATCACCCAGATCCAAGTCGACCTCGCGCACGGACTCACCCTCGCCCGCGGACTGCGTTCCATGCTGCGTCTGGATCCCGACTACCTTCTCGTGGGCGAGATCCGGGATCCGGAATCCGCCCAGGTCACCGTGGAGGCGGCCGCCACCGGCCTGTTCGCCATGAGCACGCTCCACAGCCCGGACACCGCCGGCATCGTCACCCTGATGCGGAACTGGAACATCCCGGACCACCAGATCGCCACCGTCCTGCAGATCGTGGTGAACCAACGCTTGGTCCGCCGCCTTTGCACCAAGTGCCGCGTCGAGCGGTCCATTCCGGACGAAGCCAAGGCGTGGTTGGAAGCCGCCGGCTTGCCGGTGCCCAAGACGGTCTGGAAACCCGTCGGCTGCGAGGCCTGCCGGAAAACCGGCTACTGGGGCCGCATCGGCGTTTTCGAGGTCTGGCACAAGGACGAGTCCGACTACGACGCCATCCTCCAGCACGTCGACGAACACGCGTTGCGATCCCACCTGCGGCGGCGCGGACTCCGGAGCGTGATCGAGGACGGGTTGGCCAAGGTCCGCAACGGCGTCACGTCCCTTTCGGAAGTCCAGCGACTCGGCGTGCCCGTCGGCACCGAGCACGCGAAGAAGCCCTAGCAAACCGATCCAGGTGGATCGCCGTCGTCGCCGCTTGGCCCATGGGTGTCACGTCTCGCCAGGTCGGGGTTTTGGCGTGGAAACGGAAGGGCGCAAAAAATCTCCGGAAAAAGACCTTGCCGTGTTTGGGCCGGACAATAGATTTGCCGCCCGTTCGATAAGTTGCGCGGTTAGCTCAGTGGTAGAGCACTACATTGACACTGTAGGGGTCACAGGTTCGAACCCTGTATCGCGCACCACCCCACCATTCCACCGTTCCCCGTTTGTTTTCCCGTTTTTCCACGGGATTCCATCCCTTCCCGCCCACCCTGCCCCCGCCGTTGTCCCATCCCCAATGGGACCTTTCGGGCACACATGGGCACCCATCCCAACGCCAAAACGGGCACCGAAGGGCACCGAAAAACCCTGGGGGCCACCGTGACGATACGCCGCGTGGTCCACCACGGTCTTGCCCGCTGGCTCCTTGAAACCCGAATCGCCGGCCGCCGCCGCCGCGAGTTCCACGCCAGCGAGTCCCGCGCGAAAGCCCGCGCTGCCCAAATCCGCGACCAAACGAAAGTCTCGGGGGAATTCTGGCAAGGGCTCTCCGCCGCGCGCCGCGCCGAGTTCGCCGCCGTCGCGGAAGAAATCCACGCCGCCAACCTGACGGTTGGCGAGGTCTGGCGCGCCTACCAGGCGGGCACCCGCGCGCCGGCCCGGATCCTGTCCCCGCCCCTCACGCGCGCCATTGCCGATTGCGTCGCGGCCAAACTCGCCGCGGGCCGATCCCGGGCGTATTGCGAGGCATTGAATGGCGAATTGCTTCGCTTCGCCAGGGGAGCCGAGGTTCGGCCCGTCCGCGACGTTTCCCTCGCCAACGTGGAAGCACACATTGCCCGCGCCGGAAAAAGCCCCGCCACGCGCGCCGGGAGCCTCGGGAAGATTTCGGCCTTCCTGGAATGGTGCCGGCGCCGTGGATGGGTTCCCGAGAACGTTGCGGAACGCGTCGAACGCGTCACCGTGCCCGCCAAGGTGCCACGGATCCTGTCCCCGGCCGAAGCGGCCGCGCTTCTCGCCGCCATCCCCGCCCGCTCCCTGCCCTGGGCGGTGCTGGGCCTGTTCCTCGGGATCCGGCCCGCCGAAGCCGATGGGATCCGATGGGACGATATCCGCCCGGGGTTCGTCGAGGTCTCCGCGGCCGTGTCCAAGGTCCGCCGCCGCCGGTTGGTTCCCATCTGCCCCACCGCCGCCGCTTGGTTGGAACACGCGCGCGCCCTGTCAAGTGACAGCGTGGGGGGGGGTGTCTGTCACTCCCTCCCCGTTCCGCTTCCCACCCGGCGCCGCGACACGCGCGCGGCCCGCGCCGCCATGGGGTGGGAAGACTGGCCCGCGGACATTCTGCGCCACACGGCCGCCAGTTACCTACTTGCCCGGGAAAAGGACGCGCCCAGGGTGGCCGATTCCCTCGGCCATTCCCCGGGCGTTTTGTTCCGTCACTACCGGGAGCTGGTCACGCCGGAGGCTTGCGGGGCGTTCTGGGAGCTCCGGCCGCCGTTCATCCCGGCCCGATGACTTGCACGTTTGCCGAGTAGGTGTAGCTGGACGCGTCGCCATGGTTCACCACTACCCGGCAGTTTCCAACAATGGGATATTGATACGCAAGTGCTGAGTAGTTGGACATTCCGCCGGTTCGGGTGGATCCGGGGCCCACCGAATAGACAGAGCTGCCAACGGATATGGTGGCCGCCGAAGCCGTGCACACGCCATACCAGTTGCCGCTGGTCGGATCCTGCATTTCGAACCTGACCGTCAATCCGCCGGTGCCGCTCGCCGCGGTGACGGCAACGAAGCATTGGGCGGTCCCTCCCGGGGGAACGTTGAACGTAAGGCCCGTTTGCGTGGACGTGTATGCCGCGGAGGCAATCAGGGTCCCGGAAACAGTCCCGCCGCGCCGGGCGGACAGGGTGCGGGGGGAATCCTTGTCTTGGGCCGTGAGGGTTAGAAGCGATGGTGCGGGCATAATTTATTGGGTTGGGATTCGGTTTCTGGCGGCGGGTGGCGGGGTAAGGGTGGGATGCGCGGCGGCCTCGCCGACCGTAACGGTTCGGGCTTTCCAATTACTTGTCCAGGGGCCAACCCCTCCGCTGTGGTAAGTGGGTTCGGCCGGGAGCGCATCGTACCAATCCCCCGGGAAATAGGAGATTTGAATATAGGCGTCCCATCCATTTTTTGTGGTGGCCAATGGGTTGTCGTAGTTGGCAACCATGTAGGGCGACACGAACTCGTAGACTTGAATCTCCTGGATGGCCTCGACGTTGGAGATTTCCACGACAGCGCCCTTGATCGTCGCGCCGTCCAGGGGCGATTTGCTCCCGTAGCGCCGGAACCACAGCCATAGGGCACCCAGCGCCGCCACGGCCACGGCCACCAGAGCCCAGATCTTGCCGGTGGGCTTCATTTTCCCAAGAGCCGGTTCAACTGAACGAGGGTTTCTGTGACGTTGGTGCCGCCGCTGTCCAGGTGCTCGCCGGTGGTCCCGACCGAGAACGTCTTGCCCAAGGTCGCCTTCTGGGTGGCGATGTCGGCGGTGGCCGGCCACAGCGCCCAGGAGCGCACCCGCAGCACGCGGGCGGTCTCGGTGCCGTTGGTGCCGCTCCGGGTGGTCTCGGTTATCGTCGGCGAGTTGAGGGCACACCCCGACAACCAGATCAGTCCCAGGTTGACCGCCACGAAGGAGGCGAGATTTCGGCGGGTTTTATTCATTGGAAGGCGTTTTCAGGTTCGGCGGGGCCGGCATGGCACCGTTCTTTTGGATCCACAGGAGGCGCAACCACCAGACCACCGTGGCGGTGGCAATGATGGTCTGCAAAAAGACGTTCACGTCGGCGAATAGCGCCGCCGCGGTGGCCCCACTGGCTCCGGCGGCCTCGAGGACACGGCTTGCGTTGTTCGTGGTGGTGGTGGCGAGCGTGCTCATTTGCGGAAGTGTCGCCACAGCAGCCAAGCAGCCAATGCCAGGAGCCCGAAAGGCAGCGCCAGCATGGCCGCACCCACCAGGGGCGAGAGGGTCTCGCCGTGAGGAAGGAACTTGCCGACCACCAGACCAGGCAGGCGCCAGATCGTCGCGAGGGTGCCGTTGTTGGTCGGCTGGCCGGCGATGACCGGGCCGGATCCGGGATCATTGATGACTTCTGGGAGGAACACGTTGGGAGGGGGTGCGGTCGGAGCCCGGAAATTGATGGTGCCCGGATCCACACGGACGGTGGTCACCGGGTCGACGGGGCCGTTGTGCTCCACCACGCCGTCGCCCCATCCCACGGTAGAGTTGCCTGCGCTGTCTACTTGGTCCATCCAAGCCAGCCAGGCAGTTGATCCCACCACCACCCAATAGCGGGTGCCGTTGTCAGTATCGAAGGTGATTATGCCGTCGAGTTCACCGGACACAGGCAAAGAAGTGAGGCCATCGCCCCGCGGATATATACCGACATAACCGTCCGAAGGCGGCCCCAGGTGCAGGGGATCGAAATTCGAAAAGTCGGCCACGGGGTCACTTTCTGGAAAGGGAGCCACGGAGCAGGTCGGCCCCGCCCATCCACACGAAGAGCCCGATGGCCAGCACCCCCCAGCCCCACCAGGGCATGAATGACAAGGTCCAGCCGGTGGCGGTGCCCAGGGCGGAGCGGACATTGCCTGGCATGTCGGCCAGACCTTGCTTGGCGCCGTCGGCGAATGCCTGGGAGATCTCGGAATCGTAGGTGCCGGGACCGTTGGCGTTGAAAGCGTCCATCTGGGCAGCGCCCCATTCCGGGGTGTCGATGCCGGCGGCAACGCGCCTTTTCTCCAGCTCGGCGTTCTTTTTCTCCAGCTCAAGTCCCCGGTTGGTTTCGCCGGGGTACCACATGTCCACGAGGCTCCACATATTAGTGCTTCCTTCGGAGTGCCCACCAGCACAGGACGGCGAGGCCCGCCGCAACCGCCACCCACACCCAGGCGGGCAGGGTGCCACCGGCCGCAAGTGCCGAGGTAAGGGACGATCCGCCCTGGGCGTAGTTGTTGACGATCGCGTTGTGGTATCCCCCGGTCTGGGCCCCAGAGTTCTTGTTTTGCTGCGAGGCGCTCTGGTTGAGCGTGTCGCTCGCTGAATAGCCGCCGGCCAAAGGTATGCCCATTACGTTTTCCTGAATATGGCCACCGCGGCCACCACCACCAGACCGACCACCAGCACGGGAACCAACTGTTGCAGGGCGTTCCCGGGCTTGTTCACGTCCAACCGCACGTTGCCAATGTCGGAGAGTGTTTGCGCCCAGGAGCTAGTGGCGTTGAAAGAGTCCGTCCACTGGTTGATCTTGGTGCTGTTGTCGTTGATTTTGTCGCCATAGTCCAACATGGGGCCTTTACGGTTTGAGGTTGGACGACAGGCAGGCGATCCACACGTCCGTTGCCGTCGTGGATCCCAAGCCGCCTATGCAGGAATTTCCGGAGTTCGGAACCAGGCGCGCTTCGATTCTGTCCCAACGTCCCACCACCTCGAACGGCGATGCCGTCACGATATTTGCCAGGGTGTCCGTTTCGGTTGAAACGGGAACGAAACGCACGGAGTTGACCGGTGCCGGAATCGTGGACGCAAAACCCAGCGCCGCCGGCTGTGTTTCAATGGAGAACCCAAGCCAACCCCGGGTTGTGGCGGCGGTCGGCGTGGTGCTTGGCAGGGTTTCCGATGCGCTGGAAATCTGTGCATCGATCAGGAAAACCTCTTGGTTCTGGAACAGTCCGCGGAACTGCAATTTGCAGTCCCACGAACAGTTCAGGAAATTGAAGGCCCCATAGATTCGGCGGTAGACCAAGGTCGGATCGACACCCACCGCACACACCACCCCGCCGGGGGCGCTGCCCAGATCCACCGCCCCCTTCACGCCGCCGCGGGCCTGTCGGAATTCGCTTCGGTAGGAGATCATTTGCCCTCCTCGCCGAGAGCGGCGACGGCGACGGCGACCTGCTCGACCGCCTTGGAACAATCCTCGGCGGCCTTGCCCGCCTGGGCAGCGGAATCCTGAGCCACGTCGGCGGCGGCCGCGGCCCGTTCGAAGGAGGACTGCGCCGATGCCAGGGCGGCACGGGCTTCCTCGGCGGCCGCCCGTTGCGGCGAGACCGTGCCCGCCGCCTCGGCCTCGTCGGCGAGAATGGAAACCAGCCTCGCGAGGGGATCGCTCGGCCAGTTGCTCAGTTCCAGCGACAGGGCGCGGAGGGAGGCGGCGGTTTTGTTGAGCGTCGGCATGGCTTTGGTTCCTTAACGGCGCTTGAAGATGATCACCCCGAGTATCAGGGCGGCCACGGCCAGCCCCCCGAAGATGAGGTAATTGATTTTGCGATCGGCACCCTTGGCGGCGGTCACGTCCGCTCCGCGTCGTGCATCCGTGGCCGGCTGGTCCTGTCCCAGGGCCGCCTGCAATTCGGCGTTGCCGGCATTCGCCGCCGCCACCGCGATCTTGTCGAGCCAGTCGGGCATGGGGTGCGTGGGTTATCCGCCGATCAATCCGGCGGTGTTTTTGTCGAGGAACTTGTACAGCGACACCTTGCTCAGCGCCGAGGCGTTGAGGTTCGTGCCTTCCAGCTGGATTCGGTCGCCGGAATTGTCGCTGTAGAGGTTCGGCATCGATCCGCCAGACACGGCCTCGCCAAGCGGGGTGTCATGCAGGAAGTCCACGTAGAATTGCGACAGGTCGTTCTTCACCGACACGGCCGCGACATCGTTGGGATAGTCACCGATCCACCAGCCGTCTTCCTCCTGGATGAGCTTCTCGTAGAGGTCGAGCACCTCGGAGCGGCCGTAGCGGAACTTCCAGCTTCCGGTGCTGGCCAACGCGTCGCCGCGGGCCGTGGCGCTGGTGAAGTTTTCCAAGAGGGCGCCGCCGAGGTATCCGTTGGACGGCAGATCGTAGGTGCCCTTGCCACCACCGGACGGCCAGGTGATGTCGTTCGAGATGAACTCGGTGGGGATGTACTGGATGCTCGAGGGTACCTCGCGGTAAATTAGGTTCACCTTCGCCGAGTTGATCGTGATGTTGCCGGCCGAAAGGCCGCAATCCGCCCACGTCCCGAAGTCTAGCTCGAGGATGGGATCCGCGGCGATAAACGCCGAGTCCAGGGGAAGGCTGGTCCGGTGGCCGATGATCTCGGAGAGCGCCGGATGCCGCAGGTGGATCGGGATGAAAAGGTCGTACGTGGCCGCCGTCTTGGAGCCGAAGGATGCCTGCGTGAAGCGGCCCAGCTGGCCGACGTTGCGCCGATGCCATGACAGAAGCGTTGGACCGCCCGCCTTGATCATCGTGCGGTTCTGGCCGGCGGAATCGCTCACGATGAGCCGCGCCTCCTTGATCAGACCCTCGAGCGCGTTGTAGGACGCGGTTGAAGTCGGGGCGGCGATGGTGGCGTTGATGTGGACGCTGAGGCGTTCGAGGCGCCGCGGTTGCCGGGGGATTACCAGGCGAATCGGATTTCCAACGGTCAACGATCCGACGCTGTTGATCACGAAGGACGCGCTGGAACCAAAGAGCAACGGGCGTTGCTCGCGAATGCGGGGAAAAAGAGCCATGGCAGGATCGAGTCGGGGTTGGGCCGCGCCTTAATTGGCGGCGGGCATGGGCCCGCAAATAAGGTCCCGCAGGAAGCCGACACGATTGACGACCACGAGCACTGCAACCGAGGTGGCCACGGTCACCCAAAAGCCTTTGGACATGAGGAAGGACAGCATAAATAGTTTTCTTTGTGCCTTACTTATGCCCCGCGGCCGCGCTTTCTTGGAATGGAGGGCATTGGAGGGCTTTCCCCGGGGTCCAATACCCGGCCACCGTCGAGGCGGCCCCAATGGCAGGTTCCCGCCTCAAGGTCCGCGGCCATGAAATGCAAACGCGGCAAGCGCCGTACCCGCTGCGAGTCGAGGCCCAACTCTTCGATCCATTCCAGACCGCGCGGCGTGACCAACTGGAAAGCCACTAATTCCGTGGTCTGGGCTTTAACCCGGTCTGCAATGGCATTGCTGCCCTGCGCGATGAAAGCGGAGTCGAGTCCATGCTGGCGCCCCGTGTCGAGGCACAGCGCAAGTCCTTGTCGGATTCTGTGGGTTCCGGTCCATTTTTGCAGTTCGTCCGCCGCGATGATTTTCCTCCCGGGGATGCGCGCCGATACCGTCCATACCCAACGCGCGAAAAAATCGAACGCGGTTTCCGACTGTCCGGGGAACATCCGTCCTGGGTTGTAAACCACCCATCCCGTGGCAATGGCCGCAACCATTTCCTGCGGGGTGAAAACGGGCCGCTTGCCCAACCGGATGGACAATGGCCCGTCTGGATCGAAAACGAAACGGACGCGGACCCGTGGGGAATTTATAAGATATCGGGCAAGGAAAGTCGTTTTCCCCGTCCCGCTCTTTCCCGTCACCACGAGCCCGCGCCGAACGTGGTCAAGCTGCAGCGCCATCGGCCGGGGGTTGCCGGAAGGCAGGATCCGCCTTGATTTCCGCGGCGAGCGCGCGCAGTTCGCGCAAAAGCGCCGAATGATCGAAGCCGATTTTGGCCAAGCACGCCAGCAACGTTGCTTCGGGCCCGATTGAAAGGTTGCGGGTCCGGCACACCTCCACCGCGGAATCCACCAGGGCGGATTTCACCTCGGGTTGAATTCCGGCCCGCTCCGCGAATCGTTCCCCGATTTTCGGGCCGCCGATTTTGGTCGCGAGCCCTCGGACTTGCCCCGCTAGTCCCGATTCAACCAAGCCCACAAGCCCGCCGATGCCAACCCGGCAAGCGGTTTCGTTGAAAACCGGAGCACCCGCCATGGGATCGTTTCCGGGCCCGGGTCCGCCGCTCCCGGGATCTTCCACCACGGGGCCCACCGGGCCGCGTCCTTTGGGGTTTCGGGCCGCGTGAGCCAAATCAGCAATTTCCGCGACAGATGCCGCCGGATCGAAGCCCGCCAAAGCATCGTTTCCAGCCGGATCCGCAATTTCAGGGATTTCCATGGCCGTTTTATTGCGCATCGCATTGGGTTTTCGTGGAGGCCGCCGCGATGGCTTTTCGCATCTCTCCCAATTTCAGAGAAACGCATTGCCGTACAAATTCGGACGCGGAAAGTCCCGTAGCGAGCGTGGCCGTTCTGAGTTCCTTTCGAAGTTCGATGTCCATTTGCAACATCACGGGCACGGTGTTGGGTTTGCGTTTTGCCTGAAGCCCACAAGGCAATCCCGTTTTCACCGGAACCCCCACATGGAATTGATCGCCGCGGACATTCCCGCCACGGCCGTGGCCGGCGGGGGCACCGTGGTGGCGGCCGCCCTGGGCGCCGAGGTGTTCACGGCCGCCGCCTTCGGTGCGGCCACGTGGGCCGGTTTCCTCGCCGGGGGCGGTGCCGGCAATTTTGCCGAGGTCTTGGAACCCGGCGGCCGGCCGCGCTTTTTGGGCGGGGCCGCTGGCGTGGAGGGCGATTGAGACGCGCCGACTACGCGCGCCGATTCCGTTTTTTCGTCTGCCATCCCAGGGTTTTAAACCGCCCATCATTTCCCGGGGAATGGAGGGTTTTCCCATCCATGAGCGACGAGCGGGTTTCGTCGGCTTCCGCGGCCAATTTCAAGGTTGAAAACACAATCGCACGCTTCATCCACGCGTTTCTCGAAATACCTACGACCCGCAAACACGCGTCGATTTGCGCCACGAGGTCCGCCGGCATCGTGAGGGTAACCTTTTGCCAGTCGGTTTTGAGCAAGGGGGGCTTCATTCTGTTTGAACGGTGGGGGGATCGTTGTATTTTCGCGGTGCCGGTGGAGGGAGCGGGCAATGCAGCGGTGCAACCCGCCGCGCCATCGGCCGCAGATTCGGGTTCTGTTCTGTTTCATAGGATGCCCCCGCCGTGATG
>WBXI01000035.1 GCA_008933025.1 Verrucomicrobiota bacterium | reverse complement strand
TCGGGGCTTCCCGAAGGGGTGCCGACTGTGGGACAGGCTTTGTATCGGGCCTTGGGCCGACCGCCCCCCGACAGCGGGACAGGCTTTGTATTCGGACCCCGGCTTCGTCCCCGGACTTCCACGAATGCGCGGTCGCGCCCGAACAGAGGGACAGGCTCTGTATCGGGTCTTTTGGCGACGGAAATCCGACCGAATTCCGGACGCAATCTGAAGTCTCCCCAAAAAACACCTTGCCTCGTGGAGTCACGATTCTTACCGTCCGCGCCGCTTCAGTGCATCCGTAGCTCAATTGGATAGAGCGGCTGACTACGGATCAGCAGGTTCCAGGTTCAACTCCTGGCGGATGCACCAGCTCCCTCCCAACGGGTGACACCGAAACCCGGCTTCCAACAGATTCCCCCATCGTCGATCCCTTGCCGCTTTTCGTCGTGCAAAGGCCGGATGACGCCCGGAAGACAAAACCTTCCGGAGAGACGTGGATCGATCGGGCACCGCGGGTCTTGGCATCGACGAAGGAGCACCCCATGTCCCGCCGGCCCCATGCAATCCGGTGACAGACGACGAATGGACTCAAGCCGCTGGTCCTGCTCGGGATGGGATCCACCGCTTGCGTTGCGCGTGCGAGCAGACCCAGGTCGCCGTCCGGCGAAGTCCCCGGGTTGTCGCCCACCGATTCGCCTCCCGGAGTCCCGCCGCGTTGACCGTGCCGCCCGTCAGCACGAACCGTTCTGTCCGTGGCCATCCACCCCGGAAAGAGGACGTCACTCCCCCGGCCGGTTTTCGATCCCAATGCCCGTGCCGCACGAAATCCTCCAGGCGAATTCCTCCGCCTCGCGATCCGGCCTTCCATCGTGGATGCCGAACGTTCGGAGCCAGAACCAAGTCCCATCCGCGTGCCACATCCCGACCTCCGTGCGGGGAGCCTCGCCTTCGGTACCCGAATCGGCCCGACAGACGATGGCGGCAAACTCCGGGAACGGAATGGTCCGCGTGCCACGGTGCCAGAAACCAAACCACAGCGTGTGTTCGAGGAGGCAGCCCGAACGGAACGCAAGGACCCTGCGTTTCCGGACAAACGAGTGCGCCGCCATCCATCCGACCGCGCCCGGCACGATCCAGCGCCACCCGAGATCCCGACAGGAGCAGAACACCATCCAAGCCAGGAACAGGTAGAATACCGGGGTCGTGTGGCGCCGGTCGGCAAACTTCCCGAGCACGATGTCTTCCGCGACCACGGCATCCGGTGGCCGCGCGCCACCGACGCCATTCGTCGGGCGCGGGGTTTCGGCGCCGTGGCGACCTCGGGTTTCGTTTGCCATGGCTGGGTCCCGATCAGTCGCCGCGACCCCGCCGCGAGGCCTTCTTGGCGGACTGGTGGGCCTTGTTGGCAAGGATGCGTTGCTTCGCGGCCCGGCTCCGGGGTCGCTTTTGCCGACGGGCTTTCTCGACGCGGTCGCGCTCGGCGGCGGTGCGCGCGCCCCGCTCGGCCTCGATCCGGTCCATCAACTGGACGCGGGCGAGCAATCGGTTGCGCGCTTGGTGCCGGGTGGTCTGGCACTTGACCTGGATGCCCGATGGCCGGTGCAACAGCATGACGCAGGTCGCGACCTTGTTGACATTCTGGCCCCCGTGCCCGCCCGACCGGACGAACGTCTCCTCGAGGTCTCCCTCGGCGATCCCAAGGGCGGCCATCCTGCGGGCGACCTGGTCTTCCGGAGCCGGCTCGACGCTGTGCGCGCTCATGGGCGAAACCTGCCAGAGACAGCCGCCGCGAGGCGAGTCCGGGCATGGTTCCGTGCCACGGGCTGGGGTGCACACGACACGAAACGCCTTTGAGGCACCTTGGATTCCACGCGGGGCACATGCCCGATTTGAGGGGCACAGCATTCCGAATGCCGACGGACGCTTGTTCCCGGAGAGGGTCCGGTTACTCTCCGGTCCGCCGCATGTCCCAAGGACTCCATCTCTCGCAGCGGATGTCGCAGCAAATGGTGCTGTCGCCACAGCTCCAGCAATCGCTGGCGCTGTTGAAGGCACCCGTGATGGAACTGCGGGCCCTGGTGGAACAGGAGTTGGAGCAGAACCCGATGCTCGAGGACACGAGCATCACGGAGGTCACGGCCGAAGAACGCGAGCAGCGCACCGAGGAAGCCGCCGCGCAGGCCGATCCCGCCGAACCCCCGGCCGACGTCCAGTTCGATCCCGCCACGGAAAAGCCCAGCGAGGAACCCGTCGACCAGTTCGACCAGGAACTCCAGAGGATCCTGCAACTGGACCAGGAATGGCGCGACCACTACGCCGGGAGCAACCTGCCGAGCCGCAACACGCCGGAGGACGAGGAACGACGGCAGCACATGTTCGATTCCCTGGTGTCCCCCACGTCGCTCCAGGAAGACTTGCTCGACCAGGTCCGCAACGCCGACCTGTCCGATGCCGACCGTCCGATCGCCGAGATGATCGTGGGGAACATCGACGACCACGGCTACCTGCAGTCCGGGACGAACGAGCTCGCGTTCGCGACCGGGATCGCGGCCGACCGGATCGAAAGCGTGCTGCGGGTGGTCCAGACGTTCCAACCGGCAGGGGTCGGGGCACGCAACCTCCGGGAATGCCTCCTGCTCCAACTGGAACGCATCGGGAAGACCGACTGCCTCGAGTACAAGATCCTGCGGGACGACTTCGACGCGTTGGGAAAGCGGCGCTTTCCGGACATCGCGAGGCATCTGGGGATCACCGCCGCCGAGGCGCAGAAGGCGGCGGAGAGGATCGCGCGCCTGAACCCGCGTCCGGGACGGGAGCTCTCGCCCGACGACAACCGTTACGTGGTGCCCGAGGTGTTGGTGACGCGGAGCGGGGACGAGTTCGTGGTGACGACCAACAACGACCACCTTCCGCATCTCCGGATCAGCAACACGTACAAGGACCTTCTGGGACAGGCCGAAACCACGCCGGAGGTCCGCGAGTACATCCGCGAGAAAATCCGCGCCGGGAAATTCCTCATCAAGAGCATTCACCAGCGCCAGGACACGATCACCCGGATCGCCCAGGAAATCGTGAAGCGGCAGCGCGACTTCATGGAACACGGCGTCGCGCAACTCAAGCCGATGACGATGGTGCAGGTCGCCGAGGTCGTGGGGGTGCACGAGACCACCGTCAGCCGCGCCGTCTCGGGCAAGTACGTGCAGACGCCCCAGGGTGTTTTCGAGATGAAGTACTTCTTCACTTCGGGCCTGATGACTTCTTCCGGCGAGAGCATGTCCAACACCAGCGTGAAAACCATGCTGTCGGATTTGATCGCGGCCGAGGACAAGGCGCGCCCGCTGTCCGACGAGGACCTGGTGTCGCGACTCAACGCCCAGGGCATCGAAATCGCCCGCCGGACGGTCGCCAAATACCGGGCGGAGCTGAACGTCCTGCCAAGCCATCTCCGGAAGTCGTATTGAACGGCCGGATCGTCTCCCAATGAACCCGCTTTCCCCCGCGACGGCCGGCTGCGTAGGCTCGCCCCCCGTGACCCTTGGAAAAGTCGCGTTGGTCGGCGTCGGACTTCTCGGCGGCTCGCTGGGGCTTGCCCTGCGGGAGCGCCGCATCGCGCGCGTCGTCGCGGGCTACGCGCGCCGCGACGCCACGCTCGCCGAGTGCCGCCAGCGCGGTGCGGTGGACCTCGCCACCCGCAACCTCGGCCAGGCGGTCGGGGACGCCGACGTCGTGGTTCTCTGCACGCCGGTCTGCCAGATGGCGGGCCTCGCCCGCGAATGTCTTCCCTTCCTGAAGGCCGGGGCCGTGTTGACCGACGTCGGCAGCGTCAAGGGCACGGTGGTGGCAATGATCGAACCGCTCCTGGCCCGCAGCGAGGCGACCTTCGTCGGCAGCCACCCGATGGCCGGCTCCGAGAAAACCGGCGTGCTCGCCGCGCGGGCGGACCTGTTCGTGGGGGCTCGCTGCGTGATCACCCCGACGCCGCGGACCCCGCCCGCCGCGTTGGACACCCTGCGGGGCCTTTGGTCCTCGGTGGGGGCCGAAGTCCTCGAGCTGTCCCCGGCCTTCCACGACGACCTCGTGGCCCGCTCGAGCCATCTCCCGCACGTGGTGGCGGCCACCCTCGCGCGCTACGTGTTGAGTCCCGCGCACGCGCGCGAGCAGGCACTGTTGTGCGCGACCGGGTTCCGCGACACCACGCGGGTCGCGTCCGGCTCCCCGGAAATGTGGCGGGACATCGCCACGGCCAACCGCGCCGCACTGTCCCGGGTGCTGGACGTCTTCGTCCACGACCTTGCCGAGTTCCGCGAACTTCTGGATGCCGGCGATCCGGCGGCGCTGGAGGCGTTCTTCGCCGAGGCCAAGTCCAGGCGCGACGCCTGGATCCCGAAAAACCAGGCATCGTCCGATTGACCCCGAAAGACGCCGATCATTCCATGTCCCTGCCCGACCTCATCGAGATCGAGCCCTTGGCCGCCCCGGCGGCCGCGGCGATCACCGTCCCCGGATCCAAGAGCATCACCAACCGCGCGCTGGTTCTCGCCGCCCTGGGCGGCCAAACCACGCTGACCGGCGCGCTGTGGAGCGACGACACCCGGGTCATGGTGGACTGTCTTGTCCGGTTGGGGTTCGCGGTTAAGGTGGAACCGGACGCCGCCGAATCGGCGAACCGAACGATCACGGTGACGGGCCTCGGCGGACGGATTCCGCGGGCCGGGACGGAGTCGGAGCCCCTGGTGCTTTTCGTGGGCAACGCGGGGACGGCGGCGCGGTTTCTGGCGACGTTCGTCTGCCTTGGCCACGGGGTGTACCGACTGGAAGGGGTGCCACGGATGCACGAACGACCGCAGGCGGAGCTCTTCGCTTCGCTCCGCGAACTCGGTTATCGCGTCGATTCCCCGAACGACCGCCTGCCCGCCACGATCCATGGAACGGGTCCCCGCGCGGCCGGGTGCGGCGTGAGCATGGCGGGCAGTTCGCAGTTCGCCTCCGCGCTGCTCCTGTCCGCGGGCACCGGGGGTTGGCAGGTGCGCTTCGCCGGGACGGGCGATGCCGAGGAGGCACCCTACGTGGCCATGACCCAGCGATTGGTGGAAGCGTTCCCCCGGGACGGCGGCCAATTCCATGTCGAGCCGGATGCCTCGAGCGGCAGCTATTTCTGGGGAGCCGACTGGTTGCTCGGCCGCGGACACGGCCCCGAACGGCCGCGGGTTCGCGTGAACCACTGGCCGGACTCGGGCTGGCAGGTGGACGGTCGTTTCCCGGGATTCCTCCCCTTGCCGCCCGTGGTGTCGCGCGAGCGGGACCTCGGGGACAGCATCATGACGGGCATCGTGCTGGCCCCCTTCGGGCAGGAACCGGTGGAATTCACGGACCTTGGGCGCTTGCGCGTGCAGGAATGCGAGCGGGTCGCGGCACTGCGAACGGAGTTGGGCAAATGCGGCGCCCGCATCGAGGAGAGGGGCGACACCCTGCGCGTGTGGCCGGGAGCCTTGCATGGGGCCGAAATCGAGACCTACGACGACCACCGCATGGCGATGTGTTTCGCGACTCTTGGCTTGCAAGTGTCGGGTCTGAAAATCAGAAACCCGTCGTGCGTGAAAAAGACCTTCCCGAACTTCTTCCAGAAGCTGTCGGCCCCCGGGCCGGCGGGACTGGGGGCATGCATCCGGGACGCCCGCACCGGCCGCGTGTTGGCGGGCGACCGACTCCTCGCACCATGAGCGAGGCCATCGAAGCCGCCGGGGCGCCCCTCAGGCTCCCCCACGTCATCGCCGTCGACGGCCCGAGTGCCTCCGGCAAGGGCACCCTGTCGCGCCGCCTCGCGTCGGCGCTCGGCTATACCTACGTGGACTCGGGGGCGATGTACCGGACCCTCGCTTGGTGGGCGCTGCAGAACCAGTTGCACTGCGGGAAACCCATGTCCCCTTCCGACGAGGACGCGATCGTCCGCCTGATGCGACGGTGGAAGGCGGAACTCCGCCTCGTCGACGGCCAGGCATGGATCCACGTCAACGGATACTTCCCCGCGAAGGAAATCCGAACCAACGAGGTCGAGGCGGCGGTCCCCGTGGTCGCGCAGATCGGCAAGGTGCGCGACTGGATGGTTGCCCGGCAGCGCGAATGCGTGCGGTTCGGCCCGCTGGTCATGGAAGGCCGGGACATCGGGACCGAAGTCTTCCCGCTGGCGCCGGTGAAATTTTTCCTGGAGGCCGACGAGGAGGTCCGCCAGGCCCGGCTCGCGGACCGCGGCAACGCGGGCAGCAACGCGGCATTGCGCGACTCGATGGACACGACGCGCAAGCAAGGCGCGCTGTACCCGGCGCTGGATTCCATCCGGGTGAACAACACCGGGCAAACCCCCGACGAAACCTTCGAGATTCTTATGGGCCATGTCCGGGCCCGACTGTCCTTGCCATGAAGCCGCGTCCGGCATTTTCCCGCTGGGCGTGCCTGTGCATCGCCTGGCTCCTCTCGGCCCGATTGTTGCCGAACGGCAACGAGGTCGTGGTGGTCTACGCCAAGGGATCGGCCGACTCCCGTTCGGTCGCGGAGTACTACGCCCTGCAGCGGGACGTGCCGGAGCGGCAGGTGATCGGGCTGGACGTGGAGGCCCCGGCGAGCGGGATCCCGCGCGCCGACTACGAGCGACGGATCCAGGAACCACTGATCGCGGCGCTCCGCGAACGCGGCCTGATGCAGTTCGATTCGCTGCAAATCGCGGCGAGCAACGGCCTGCCCGCCCACATGGCCCATCATTGCACGGACGCGAAGGTGCGTTACCTGCTGCTCGCATGGGGATTTCCCTACAGGATCGACGAGGATCCCCGGTGGATTCCCTCCTCGAACACCAACCATGGCGGACCGTTGAGTCGGACCGAGGCGTCGGTCGACAGCGAGTTGGCGCTGCTGCCCATCGCGGGTTCCTACCCACTCCCGGCGGCGGTCCCGAACCGACATTTTGGGGCCACCAACTCCGCGTGGTACCACCCGACGAACGGCGTGCTGATGGTCACGCGTCTGGACGGACCGACGCCCGCGCTCGCCAAAGGGTTGGTCGACAAGGCGCTCCACGCCGAGGCCCACGGATTGTCCGGCAACGCGTACATCGACCTCCGCAACATCACGTCGGGCGGGTACAAGACGGGCGACGAATGGATCACCAACGCGGCGACGTCGTGCAAGCGGTTTGGATTCTCGACGTTCGTGGACAACAAACCCGATACGCTGCCGCCGACGTTCCCCATGTCCCAGATCGGACTCTATTTCGGGTGGTATGCATGGAATGCGGACGGACCGTTCACGCGGCCCGAGGTCGAATTCCTCCCCGGGGCCATCGCCTACCACATCCATTCCTTCAGCGCGGGCGACCTGCGTTCGACCACCGCCAACTGGGTGGGACCGTTCGTCGCGAAGGGTGTCACGGCCACCATGGGATGCGTCGCGGAACCCTATCTCGATCTCACGCCGAACCCGCATTACCTCATGGAATTGCTGGGGGCCCGCCAGTTCACGCTCGGGGAGGCGGGCATCGGCTGCCAGCGCTTCCTTTCGTGGATGAACGTCGTGGTGGGCGACCCCTTGTACCGACCTTTTGCCCGCCATTGGCTGCAATGGGAACCGATCCAGATTGCCAAACACGATCCCAACCTGGAGTGGACGATCCTTCGCCGCGTCAACACCCACCTCCATGGCGGACGCGACCCCGCCACGTTGCGACAGTATCTGGTGGAACAACCTTTGACGACCAACAGCCCGGTGCTCGCCGAAAAGGTCGCGCTGTTGTTCGCCGACGACGGCAAGCTGCGGGAAGCGATCGGCTGGGGACGCCGCGCCGCGGACATTTCCAAGAGCCTCCAGCAACGCACGCGCATCCGCCTGAATCTCGCGTCGTGGGAAGAAACGCGCGACGACCGGGCGTCTGCACTGGCGACGTTGCGCAAGGTGGAGGACGAACGTCCCGACTATCGCGACCTCGCGACTTTCCGGCAAAAGCAACTCTCGCTCGCCCGCGGGATCCACGACAAAGCCGAGGTGGATCGACTGCAGGACGAGATCAAGCGCATCGCCGCGGCCAATCCGCCACCGAAGTAATCGCCGTCGGGGCGGTCGGGTTTGCCGGACGACGCCCCATCAGCGTTGGGTCACCAGCGTCGCCCATTCCTCGAGCGCCGGCAGCGGCGTCCACCGGGTGCCATGGCGGACGACCAACCGGCAGCAGGGGTGCGAGCGCCATTCCGCCTCGTTCACTCCCAGAAGGAGCAAGCGCGCGTCGCCCGGGACTTCCGACGACGAACGCGGGATGATGCGGAGGGGAGCGCCGTTGAACGCCAGATGGATTTCATAGCCGGCGACACCGCCGCGTTCCGCGGCGGGATTGCGCTGGACGAGCCCCGCGAGACGACGCGCCCAGGGCAATCCGGGATCGCGCACGAAAACCCGGAGCGTCTCCGGTTGGGCGGCGAGGTGTCTGGCCAGCGAGAAGCCATTGCCCAAGCGGCGTTGTTCGACGAGCACCGCGGCGGGATCGATGCCGAGAAGGTTGTGCCCGTTGAACTCCCCGTGGTCATTGCGGGTGTCGCCGCGGTTTTTACGATGCCAGTCGGCGTAGTGTTCGCTCACCCGGAAATCGATCTCGAAATGCACGTGTGCGCGATCGCGGGTGATGGACTGCCGCGTGTTCGAGGTCCGGCCCATGGTCGCGAGCGTCTGGCCGGTTTTCACGGCCGTACCGACGGCGATCCCGGGAGCAACGGCACTGAGGTGGGCGTACAGCGTGTGGACCTCGATGCCGTCCACCGCGTGCCGGACCACGACGTATTTCCCATAGTTCGACAGGGACGGCCGGGTGTTCACGTAGGCAACCACGCCGGCGGCGCTCGCCTGGACGGCATCGGTCGGTTCCCCGCGCCGATCGCGATGGAGGCAGCGGACGTCGAGCCCCTCGTGGAGTTGGTGCCCGTCCGAACGGACGCACCCGAACTGGCCGGACGTCCAGGGTTTGCCGGCCGTGCCCACGTAGAAGCTCTCGCCCCCGTTCGGCTCGAACAAACTTTGGTTGGCGGTGGGAACCTCGAATGCAACGAGCGGGGAGGCGAGCGCGAGCACGCCCGCGAGAAGGCCGGGGAACCTCATTTCTGGAACATTTCTTCCTCGTCGGACTTCCCGGAGGGTGCCCCCTTCTTGCCGGATTTCCCGATCGATTGCTGCTTGGGTTTCTCGGGCTTCTTCTGGTTGCCGAGCTTGATGGCCACGTTGTTCAGGCCGCGAACGATCCGCTCGGCTTCCTCGCGCGTGGCGTCCGGCGTGAATGCCAGGACACCGTCCTCGAGGGCGCGCGCGGCAACCGGGGCACCGAGCCAACGGCCCTCGGTCCAACGGGCCCACACCGCGATGCGCCGACCGGTCTTGGCAACCGTCCACATCTGCAACCGCAGCGCTCCCTGCTGGTTGAACTTCAGCAGGATCATGTGCCCGCCGACGGTGTCGAGCACCACCGCCTTCTCGAGGAACCCCTCGTCGAGGAAAGCATTCTTCTCGACGTTGATGCTCACCGGATCGTTCCTGAGCACCTTGATTTTTCCCGCGCCCATCCCGGGAGACTCGGTTTCCATGTGAAGCCTGATGGTGCTGGCGTGCTTGGCGGGATCCTTCTCGGCCTTGTCTTCCTTCCCCGGTTTGGCGGTTTTGGGGGCATCGGCTGACTCCGCCGCGCACACGGCCAGCGCACCGCCCAGAAGAATGGCACCGAAAAAGGAATTGATGCGCCCCCTCCAAATCCCCATCGTGCGGTTCGTCGACACAATCATCGGGTAAATAGAGTCGCTATGGGAAAGCAGCACAACAAAATCGAGAAACGCAGCCGCCGCACCGCCTACCTCCGCCGTCGCAAGCTCCTTGCGGCCACAAAGGCGGCAAAGAAGGCCTGACCTAGGCCATCAATTCCGGAAACAGGCCACCTGAATGGGTGGCCTTTTTTCGTGGCCCCATCGCGGCAACCGCCGCGCGGCTCCCACGCGGCAATCCCGCGGGGGCCGCCCGCGTCGCCCCTACCTCAGGCGCGTGGAGTGCTCCCGCATCCACTGCACGTCCGCATTCTTGGCGGACGCGCCACCCGTCGGGAACGACTTGGTGATCGGCGGCGTCGTCCGCGGATCCACCCATTTGCGGATCTCGGAGTGGCCGTCCGCAAACGAGAAGCCACCGGCGCGATTGTGGTAACTCGCCGGAAAATCGATGAGCGTCGTCGTGTTCGGATCGGGATAGCCGTCCATCACCACCACGAAGAACCCGTCGTTGATGCTGTCCTCGCGTTCGTCGAGCAGCACGTAGGTCATCGACGGGCCCGGATCGGTGAAGTCGCTCATCTTGTTGAAGACCCTCCATTTCGAGCCCCAACCGCCGTCGGTCCCCACGTTGCCGCCGGTCCAGATGCTCATCGACATGCTGCGGATGCGCGGCACCCGCTGCTTCTGCAGGTTGATCCCGAAACTCTTGTCGCCGGGGCACCGCCAGATTGCCGCGGACTGGCCCGTGTATTTCCAGAGCGGGCTTTGGGCGAGCCAATTGGTGTCCCAGTTGTCCCGGTTCGACGGATTCGCGATGTCGAGGATGCCCTGCACCCACGCGCCGTCCGACGTGTTTCCATTCACCTCGGGGGCGTAGGCATACGGGATGCGGTCCCCGTTGTCCCCGGCGTACATGCTCCAACCCAAAAGCAACTGCTTGTGGTTGTTCATGCACATGATGCCCTGGGCCTTGGTTTTGGCCTTGGCCAAGGCAGGCAACAGCATGCCGGCAAGGATGGCGATGATGGCGATGACGACGAGCAACTCGATGAGCGTGAACGCCCGGGCGACCGACCGCCCCGGGTGGAATGCGGTATGATTCATGAAGCTGGTGTCGTCGTGTGGAGACGACCCGCCAACTCAACGATGCAACGGCGGCACGTGCAACCCCGGAATCGGGCCCCCGGCATCATCGCGTCGACCCCGGCCGGCCTTCATTCCCTCGGACCCCGCATTGCCGACTCCCGCCCCGCCTGCTAGTACAAGGCACCATGCGATTCATCGGCGGGGTCATCGAGAAGCTCCAGCGGCATCCCAAGCGGATCGTGTTTCCCGAGGGCACGGAACCTCGGGTTCTCCAGGCCGCGCGCCAATTCCACTCCCTCCGGCTCGGCGTGCCCATCCTCCTCGGCGAGCGCACCGCGGTGAAGGAGGCCGCGGCGGCCCTCAATGTCTCCCTCGAGGGCATCCGCATCATCAACCCCGCCGAAAGTCCCGACCTCGAGTCCTTCGTGCGCCGGTTCGAACTGCTCCGGCGAGGCAAGGGCATCCAGGAACAGGAAGCCCGCGAGGCCATGGTGAAGCCGAATTATTTCGGCGCCATGATGGTCGGCATGCGCCAGGCCGACGGCTTGGTATCGGGAACCAGCGAGATTTCCGGATCGGTCCTGCGCCCCCTGTTCCAGATCATCAAGGTCGCGCCCAAGACCACCACGGCCTCTTCCTGCATGGTGATGGAGGTCGAGGACTCGCGGTTCGGCGAACGCGGCGTCCTCTTCCTGGGCGACTGCGGCGTCATCCCCGAACCCAGCGTCGAGCAACTCGCCGACATCGGCGTCTCCACCGCCCGCCTCGCGCGGCAAATCCTCGGAATGAAGCCGCGCGTCGCTTTCCTGAGCTATTCCACCAAGGGAAGCGCCACCCACCCCGGCATCCTGAAGGTTCGCGCCGCCACCGCCCTCGCCCAGCAAAAGGCCGCCGCCGATTTCTTCGAGGCGGACTTCGACGGCGAACTCCAGGTCGACGCCGCCATCATCCCGGAGATCGCCGCCCGAAAACTTCCCGACAGCAAGGTCGCCGGCCGCGCCAATGTCCTCATCTTCCCCGACCTCAATTCGGGCAACATCGCCAGCAAACTGATCCAGCACATCGCGCGGGCCAATGCCTACGGGCAGATCCTGCTGGGCCTTGATCGTCCCGCCGCCGACGTCTCCCGCGGCAGCAATGCCCACGACATCCTCGGCGTCGCTTCGATCGTTGGCCTCCAGAGCATCGAGTATCCGAAACTTTATCCCGGCGCCGGCGAACTGCTGCCCGGCGAACTCTGACCCTGCCGTCGCCCCAACCCCTGGCTACCCAATCCCCCGCCCTCCATGCTCCTCAACAACATGACCCCGCGGGTTTTCGTCGCGGCGACGCGACAAAACGACGGGAAGACCACCACCTCGCTCGGCCTCCTCGCCGCACTCCAGCGCCGCTGCGGACGCGTGGGATACATCAAGCCCGTCGGCCAAAGGTTCGTCGAAATCGACGAGCAGAAGATCGACGAGGACTCGGTCCTCATGGACCGCGTCTTCCGCCTGAATTGCCCGCTCGTCGACATGTCGCCCATCGCCGTCGAACCGGATTTCACCCGCCGTTACCTGCAGAACGCCAACCTCGACGCCCTCATCAAGCGGATCCACAAGGCGTTCGACCGCGTTGCCTGGGAAAAGGAATTCGTCCTCATCGAGGGCACCGGCCATGCCGGCGTGGGCTCGGTCTTCGACCTCTCGAACGCCACCGTCGCCAAGATCCTCGACTCGAAGGTCATCATCGTCAGCCGTGGCGGCATCGGACTCCCGATCGACGAGGTCACCATGAACCGCGCCCTCTTCGAGGCCGAGGGCGTCGAAGTCATCGGGGTCATTCTCAACAAGGTGTTGCCCGAACAAATCGGCCACATCACCGAGTTTGCCCGGAGGGGTCTCAAGCGAAAGGGACTCGAACTTCTCGGCGTTATCCCCCACCAGTCGATCCTTTCCCGTCCCACCGTCGATCTCATCCGCGAGGAACTGGACGCCACCGTCCTCGCCGGCGCGACCCGCATCCACAACGTCGTCCAGAGCATGGTCATCGGCGCGATGGGCGCCGCCAATCTCGCCAAGCGTCTCCAGACCGGAACGCTCCTTGTCTGTCCGGCGGACCGGGACGATGTCCTCGCCGTCGCCGCCGACCTCAGTGCTTCCAACCGCGTCCAACTCGCCGGGGTCATCCTTTCGGACGACATCATGCCGTCGCCGGCCGTCGAAAAGTTGGTCCGCCAATTTGCCTGTCCCGTGCTGCTCGCGCCCGCGGACAGCTACCACGTGGCGTCGCGGGTCCACGATCTGACGGTGAAAACGCGGCCGGACGACACCCAGAAGATCGGACTGATCCAGGACCTGATCGGCAAGCACGTGGATCTGGACCGGATCCTTGCCGCACTGCCCCCGCCCCGGAGCCCGATGCCGCAGGCGGCCTGATCCGGAACGCGGCAATGCCGCTCAACCGACGTACAGTGCCTGCCGCAACTCGTGCACCAGCACGCTGGTGACCGGGTAGCGGCGCTCCATCTCGCGCTCGAGGCAACGGCACACGATGCGTTCCAGATCCGTCGGGATGTCCGGATTGTACACGCGCGGCGGGACGAAATCCGACCGGTCGAGCTCGCGCTTCAGCACTTGGTCGGGCGTGTCGCCCGGGAAGGGCTTCCGGAACGTGAGCAATTCGAAGGCGCTCACCCCGTAGGCCCAGATGTCGGCACGGTGGTCGACGGGTTGGCGGAGCAATTGTTCCGGCGCCATGTAGGCAGGCGTGCCCGGATTCTTGTCCAACTTGCGCGGCGGATTGGGGATGGGTTGCGCCAGGTCGAAATCGACGAGCCTCACGCTCCCGTTCCGCGTCATCACCACGTTCTCCGGCTTGAAATCGAGGTGCATGAAACCGTGGTCATGCAGGTGCTCGAGCGCCTCGGCCGTGTCGATCAGGATCTGCGCCACGTTGTCCGAGAGCACCGGGTCGTTGGCGGCCATGCGGAGTTTCAGGTTCTCGCCCTCCACGTACTCCATCACGAGCGCGAGTTCGCCGTCGATTTTCCCATGCTCGACGTACCCGATGATCGCCGGATGCGGCGGCAGGTTGGCCAACACCTCGCACCCGGTCAGGAACCGCCTGCGCTCCGTGAACGCCAGCAGGCCGTTGTTGAGCATCAGCCGGACCGCGTACTGCCGCCCGCCGTCGTCCGTCGCCAGCCAAATCTCCGACATCCCGCCCGAGTTGATCAACTCGTGCAGGGTATAGCGGCCCAATTTTGTTCCGGATCGTGGCATGAACGGCGTCAGGACCCGGGGTTGGTAGCAAACGCCACGCCATGGGCGCAAACCGGTTTCGCCGCGCGGCCGACGATTCCCCTCATTCGGCCCGCACTTTCAACACCATCACCGTCACGTCGTCGGCCGGCGTTTCGGGTAGACAGAACTGGCGCACGGCGTCGCACAGCGCCGCGACGATCTCCGCGGCCGGAAGCGACGCATGGCGCCGCACCACCTCGGCGGCGCGCTCCATCCCGAAGCACTCGGTCGCCTTCGCGTCCGTCGCCTCGTCCACGCCATCCGTCACCACCAGCACCAGATCGCCCGCTTCCAACGCGACATCCGGGCCGTTGGGGTGCGGTTCGTTGGGACTCCGGCCCAAGGGCGCGCCGGTCCTGCGGAGCCGGTGTTTCACGCGTCCCGACGCGTCGATCACCAGGGCCGCCGGATGGCCCGCGTTGCTGAATGCCAGCCGCCGCGATTCCGGCTGCAGTCTCCCCAGGAACATCGTGATGTAACGCTCCCGTCCGAGATCCTCGGCCAATGCCCGGTTCGCCGCCCCCAGCAACAAGCCGGGATCGCCGGCGTCACGCGCCAACAAGCGCAGGTACGCCCGCGCTTCCGCCATCAGCAAGGCCGATCCCACCCCGTGACCGCTGACGTCTGCCATGACCAAGCCCACCGCGCCCCCGGGCAATGCCAGAAAGTCATAGTAGTCGCCCCCCGCCGCCTCGGCCGCCACCGAACGCCCCGCCAACTCGTAGCCCGGCACCACCGGGGCAAATTGCGGGAACAGGCGCAACTGGATCTCCCGGGCAGCCGCCAGTTCCTCGCGGCTCCGGCGGATTTCCGCCTCCGCGCGCAACCGATCGGTGATGTCGCGGACAAAGGCCACGCGCCATTGCTGCTCGCCCATGCGCATCTCGGTCCGAGCCACCTCGACCGACACCTCCCCGCCTTCGGCGCGACGTGCCCGGGTTTCCAGAAGGCGGGATCCCACGTTCCATTCGGACCACGGCGTCGGCCCCGAGGCACCGACCGGTTCGAGCACGTCCAGTTTCTTGCCCGCCAACTCCCCGGGATCCCAGCCGAACATCCTTTTCACCGCCGGGTTCGCGAAGCGAATGCGGTCTTCCGTGTCCACCAACAGCACTGCGTCGGTCGAGTTCTCCCAGACCGAGCGGTACCGCAACTCGCTCTCGCGGATCGAAGCCTCCGCCGCACGCCGGGCCACGCGGGTGGCCACGTCGCGCAATTCCCGCTGCACCGCCGGGACCAACCGGGCCAGTTTCCCTTTGATCAGGAAATCGTGCGCGCCGGCCTTCATCGCCCCGACCGCCACCTCGTCGTCGATGTCGGCCGACACGATCAGGAAAGGCAAATCCAAGCCGGTCGACTGCAATACCTTCAGGGCCTCGGTGGAACTGAATCCGGGCAGGTTGTGGTCGGAAAGCACGAGATCCCAAGGTTCCGCACCCAGTGCCGCCCGCAACGACGTCTCGGAATCGACCCTTCGGGAGACCACCTGCCAACCGCCGTGTCGCAGGAGATTCACCAGTACCCGGGCGTCGAGTTCGGAATCCTCCACGATCAGGACCCTGAGCACGGGCCGGGCCTGCGGGGGCAGCGGCGTGGGGACGGCGTCTGTGGACATCGGCGCGATGGGATGCCGTCGGAGAAGCGTCCCGCCCGGAGGACTACGGGACCCGCGTGGATCCCGCGTGCGTCCGGAGCGGGATTGTTGAGTCAGCGGGAGGAACGGCGTCTGCCGGCAGCCAGCAACAATCCGGCGCCACAGGCCAGCAACGTCCAGACTCCCGGCTCGGGCACGGCCTCGACCCGGACGTAGAAATTCGCCTTGGGGTCGTTCGCCCCCACCCCGAAATTGATCAACGACCAAGAATCCGCCTTGTTCGGGTCGCTCTTGACCCAGGCATCCCAGTAACTGCCGAAACGGCCGTTCGCGAGCGGCGCCCCGATGGTCGCGGGATCGGCGAGGATCAGGCCCGCGGAGTTACCCACGGCCCCGGTCACGCCGTTGAACTGAACCGACCAAGTGAAACGATCCGGCACCGTCACGTTGGGAAGATCCAGAGAGACGATGGAATAGCCGGGCAAAAGCGGGGTTTTATCGCTCTCCCAAAGCAACGTCGACGGCATCTGCGACGTGGTCACGTTCGACAAGGCGCGGACTCCGTCGTTTGCATAGACCCGGAGGGTCAAGGATGCATTGGCCACTTTCGAGGGATCGAAGTCGCCGAAGTACTCGAACGTCATCCGCGACACCTCCCGGTAGCCGGGGGCCAGATTGATGTCGTCGCCGTACTCGTGGGAGAACCGGTAGAACATCCCGTTTCCCTTGGCGTCCAACGTCGTGTGCTGGGTGTTGTCGTACACCACGTCGGCGCAGGAAACGGCCGCGGGCAGGAACGCCAGTGCCACAAGTCGAGCCAACCGGCCGTTGATGGCCTGCATATTCACAGGGAAAGGTTAGAAGGTTTGGTGCCCCGGCTAGGACTTGAACCTAGAACCAACTGATTAAGAGTCAGCTGCTCTGCCATTGAGCTACCGAGGCGCCGAACGGGGGCAAAGAATGAGGAGCGACTCCGGAATGTCAACTTCCGCTTCGTGTGTTTTCAAAAAACCAGCCACCGATCGTCCCATGCCGCAGAAATCGCCCGTAACCATGACCCTTGCCTCGGGTCACCCTTTGGAGAGACGTTCCGGAAGAACGCTTCATGGATGACAACCAGCTGGATGTCGGCGCTTGCCTCGCGCGGGTGCGCGGAGGAGACGAAGACGCCGCCCGTCAGCTCTTCGTCCATCTGCATCCGCTCGTCGCCAAGATTGTCCGCGCCCACCTGCCCCGCCGCACCAGTGAGGAAGACCTCGTCCAGATCGTTTTTGCCAAAGTGTTCTCCCGCCTCGACCAATACCGGGGTCAGGTGCCTCTGGAACACTGGGTCTCGCGCATCGCGGCCAACTCCGCCTACAACGAACTCAATCGGGAACGCGTCCGACCCGAACTCCGGCATGCCGACTTGTCGGAGGAGGAATCCCAGATCATCCAGAACCTCGCCCAAGACACCGGGGAACTCCCCTTGGCGCAGGCCCTCGGCGCCCGCGAGATCGTCGACAAGCTCCTTTCACAACTCAACCCGGCCGACCGCCTGGTCATTTCCCTGCTCCATCTCGAGGGACGCAGCATCGAGGAAATCCACCGGAAAACCGGGTGGTCCGCCACGCTGGTAAAAGTGCGCGCGTTTCGTGCGCGCCGGAAAATGAAAAAGCATCTCCAGCAACTTCTTCGGGAACACAAACCATGAATCCTCCTCCCGATCCGCTCGATCGCCTCCTACGGGCCGCCGCCCGGGCCCCGTCGCGGCCCGTCGGGGAAGCCTCGTTCGCCGCCGAGACCCGGGCCCTGCATGCGTGGCGCCGCTCCCTCGCCGGGGCCGACGCGCAACCCTTCCTGCAACTGTGGCGTGCCGGACTCGCCACCGCCTTCGCCCTCGCCGTCGTCGCGGTCAGCGCCAGCGCCTACGCCGGGCACCAGACCGACATCGAGTCCACCGATCCCTACACCGGCGTGGCCCAGCAACTCACGGTGGCCATCAATACCAATTGGCAACCATGAGCGGCCTGCCGCGACAAAAGATCGCCGCCTATCTGGCCGCCGTCTTCGTGGCCGGCACTGCCGCGGGCCTGGCCGGAGGCTACCAATGGGGACGCCGGGCCGCGTTCCGTCCCATGTCCCGCCCCCGCGAGTCCATGATGCAGCGGATCACCACGGACTACCAGTTGCGCCCGGACCAAGTGGCGAAGATCGAACCGATCGTCAACGACGTGTCCCAACGCATGCACCAGTTGCAGCGCGACCAGTTCAAGCAGATCGGCGCGCTGATGAAGGAGTGCAACACGCGGATGTCGGAATTCCTCGATGCCGACCAGAAACAGCGATTGGCCGAACGCGAGGCGCGCCACGAGAAATGGCTCAAGGAGCACCAGGAACGCGGCGCCGAAGGACGTGGAGGCCCAGCTCCGGGGCGGCCCCGCGGCGGCGATCCCGCCCGCAAGCCATAGCCCGACTCCCTAGGCGCCCGCCCCCGCCGGAATCGCCGACGCCTCGGTCCTCACGTAGTGCAGCAGGACCGGGGCGAGGATCATGCCCGGGATGCCCATCAGGCGCTCGCCCAGGATCAACGCCAGCAGGGTCAACCACATCGGGTTCCGTATCCGCGCCCCGATGATTTTCGAGTTCAGCAGGTACTCGAGCTTGTGGATGACCACCAGAAACACCAAGGCCTCCCCCGCAACGGCCGGCGATCGGGAGAATCCCACCACGACGATGAGGGTGTTGCTGATCAGGTTGCCGGCAATCGGCACCATGCCAAAAACGAAGGTCAGCATCGCCAGCAACGCGGCGTGCGGAAAGTGGTTCCACACGATGAAAACGGAGGTGAGGGAGGTGTTGATCGCCGAGATCACCAACTGCGCACCCATGACGGTCGCAAAGCTGTCGTAGAGATGGCGGCAGCGGGCCACCAAGGCCTCCGCGACCGCGGAATACAGGTTGCGGCGGGGCGATCCGGGTGGCATGCCGAGATCGAGTTTCGAGCCGAGAAACAAGCTGACGGCCACGACGACCCCGACGATGCAACTGACGAGTTCGACGAGCGTGCGGCGCGCGTAGAAGCCAACGCTGGCGGCCTGTTGCTGGAGTTTCTCGAGGGCGAGCACCTTGAGGCTCTTCCAGTCGGTGAAGGGCAGTGCCAACCCCTTGGATTCCGCGTACTCGATGACCTTGGGAATGGCTTCCTCGCCGATCTTTGGGAACGCCACGACTGCCTGGTTGGCGAAGAACCCGGCACCCCAAAGCACCCCCGCGAACAGCAATCCGGAAAGGGTGACCCCGAGCCACCGTTGCCCCCAAAACGACAGCCGACTCATCGCGAAGAACGCGAAGAGGACCGTGATCAAGGGCGTGGTGATGTGAAGCGTCGATGCCAGCAACAGCAGGGCAACGACGAACAGATACGAGATGCGCGAGGCTTGTGACATGGGTCCCACCCGCGGAGACACGCCGCCCAGTCCCTAGTCCTTCCGGCGCCCGATTCCGCGGCCGGCCGGGTCGAACAGTCTCCCACGATTGCGGTACAAATAGACGACGATCATCACGTTGACCAACAAGATGAGCGAGAGACCCCAGGTAAACCCATGCGACAGTTCGAAGATCTCGATCGGAATGAAAAACGCACCCTCGGCCAACGCGAGCCACCCTGCCCAACGCCGCCGCCAGAACAGACCGATCGCCTCCGATGCCGACAGCAAGCCGTACAGGAAGGAACTCGATCCCAGCCAAGCCAAATTGTCCGGCGTGATCTTTTCCACCCGCGCCGAAACGTCGGCCCAAAACCGTCGCTCCGGATCGAAATGCAGTTGCTGCAGCAGTTGCCGCAGGTCCGCCGGAAGATTGTTGTCCATCAACGACCACAGGCCAAAGGCGAGCGAGAGGAAAAGAAACCCCTTGCCCAGCTTGAAGACAACGATGCTCCAGAGCCCCGGCGGACGGCTTTTCGACGCAGGCATCAGCGCACCCGGGCGATCAGGTAATCCTTCAGGGCGGCGATCGACAACCGCTCCTGGCGGCCGTCGTCGCGGTGCCGTATGGTCACCGTGTCCTTCAATGCCGGGGTCTCGCCCAGCGTATCGAAGTCGATCGTGACGCAGAATGGCGTTCCCGCCTCGTCCTGCCGCGCGTACCGGCGTCCGATGGCACCCGCCTCGTCGTAAAACGCCAGCATGTCGCCCCGCAACAACCCGTGGACCTCGCGGGCTTTCGCGACCAACTCCGGCTTGTTCTTCAGCAACGGGAACACGCCGACCTTCACCGGCGCCACGGTGGGATGGAACCGCATCACCGTCCGGACCTCCGTCTTGCCCTTCTCGTCGGTCGTCGTGGTCTCGCTGTAGGCGTTCGCCACCAGAGCCAGGATCAACCGGTCGACGCCCGCGGAGGGTTCGATGACGTGCGGCATGTATTGGCCCTTCGCCAATCCGTCGGCGTCCTCGCGCGCGTCCTTGGCCGCTTGCTCGGCCGGAACGCCCGCCCGCAGCAGGTACTTCAGACGCGCGTCGTGGTAGCGTCCCGACAATTCCTGCCGGCGTTCTTCCGGCAACTTGCCCCACGCCGTGCGCAGATCCTCGTCGAACACGCCCTGGGACTTGCCCGAGAACCGTTCGTGCTGGCTCAGGTCGAAATCGCTCCGGGCCGCGATGCCTTCCAACTCCTGGGTCCCGAACGGGAACTTGAACAGGAGGTCCACCGTCGCCCGCGCGTAGTGGGCCAGTTCTTCCGGCTTCTGCCAGTACTCCTCGAGCGTCGTCCGCGGCAACCCGATCGCGTCGTAAAAACGGATCCTCTCCTCGACCCAGTACTGGTGCCACATCTGCCAACCCCAGTTCCGCTGCGGTTCGCCGGGATGTCCCGGTCCCGAGGGCGTCGCCACCGTCCCGCACAGGGCCTCGACCACCTCGTCGGGCTGGATGAAGAACTCGAGTTCCATCTGCTCGAACTCGCGCGAACGGAAGGTGAAATTCCGCGGCGTCACCTCGTTCCGGAATGCCTTGCCCATCTGGGCGATCCCGAACGGCACTTTCTGGCGCGACGTGTCGGCCACGTTCTTGAACTGCACGAAGATCGCCTGTGCCGTTTCCGGCCGCAGGTACGCCACGTTGTCCTCGTCCGCGACCGGCCCGACGTAGGTCTTGAACATCAGGTTGAACGGGCGCGGCTCGGTCAGGAGCGATCCGTTGTCCGGGTTGAACCGCTGCGAGTTCTCCACCTTTTCCATCCGCTCCCCCTCGAGTTCGGGCTGGGCCAGACCCCGCAGGCGATAGAATTCCGACGCCGTCTTGCGCGCGCTTTCCGGCGGCTTGCCGGCAGGCAACAACACCGCGTACGGCTCGGTCACCGCCCTGCCCGCCGCCGTGTCGCGCGCCCCGGTGTAGTGATAGGCGGTTCCCGACTGGAGCTCGATCTGGTCCGCCCGGAACCGCTTCCGGGTGAGCAGGCAATCGCACATCGGGTCGCTGAACGTGTCGACGTGCCCCGATGCCCGCCAGATCTGCGGATGCATGATGATCGTGGCCTCGAGCCCCACCACGTCGTCGCGTCGCCGGGTCATCGAGGTCCACCACAGTTCCTTGACGTTGCGCTTCAGTTCCGCGCCCAAGGGACCGTAGTCCCAAAAGCCATTGATGCCGCCGTAGATCTCCGAGGATTGGAAGACGAACCCACGGCGCTTGCACAGGCTGACGATCTTCTCCATCAGCTCGTTGACTCTTGGTTCCGACATAGGAAGCCGTCACCTTCGCGAAGCGCCCCGACCCCTGTCAACGGCGGCCTCGGAACATATGATCCGCACGAGCCCGCCATTCCTCCGAAGATGGAAGCGACTTCCGGTTCTGGGCGCCGGCATTGGATGCACCGTCTCCGGTCCACCGTCATCGCCCGCGATCGGAAACCGGTCGCGGACACCGAGCATCGCGGCGGGCGCATTCAAAGCCTCGTTCATCGGCCCGGCCGCGAGTTCATTGGTCGTCGAGGTTTCCGCGAATCTTCGAACTTGGGTGGAAGGCCGTCGGGTCGAACCGTTCGGCGGCACCGATTTGCCGGAGATGCCCGGGAGCGTCGACATCGACCGTTTTTTCCGCGCTTACCTGTTGCCATGACCCCGGGCCCGACCACCCCGGAACTCGGCCCCGTGATCCACGCCTTCCCTCGTCGCGGATCCACGGGACTGGCTTGGGGAAGCGGTCGGTGCTATGGGAAACCATCCATGGAATCTCGTTCCCGAATGCTGCCGGCCGCCCTGTTGCTGGGAACGGTCTTCCGGATCGCCATGCCCGGCGCCTTTGCGGCCGACATCCCATCCGCGCACTCGCTTGTTTTGGAGACCCCGCGCCTCCGCGCGGTGGTTGCGGACAACGAGGCCCACGGCGCGACGCACCGCGCCGGGTACAACGGAGTGGCCGAACTGGGCTCCCGCCCCGGCGACCCCACGAACCTGTTCGTTCCGGAATATGCCGGTTTGAATCTCGAGCACGTCTTCAGCGGGGACAGCCTTTCCTTCGGCTGGAACATTTTCGAGCCGCGCCGTGCCCCGATGCGGTTGGTTCGTTCCACGACGACGCGCGTGGAACTGCAACAGGAACGGACGGAGCATTGGCCCCTGCGCAGCCGCATCGCCTTCGAGGCAAAGGACGACGCCGTCGATCTCGCGTACGCCGGGACTCCGCTGGAGGACGTTTGGAAGAAGCACGGATACGTCGGGGTGTTCTTCGCGTCGTACATCCGGGCACCGGAAGACATGGCCATCCAATTCATCGGGCGGTCGCGACCCGGCCGCGGGGATCCCGCGCCGCGATGGATCCGGCACGTGCCGGAGAAGCACGGCAAGGCCGCGAGCCATCGTCCCGCCGGGAGCGACTGGGACCCCCCTCTGGACGAGGGCTTCAACGTCGACTTGGTGAAGGGGGCTTCGGATTTCGAGTACGTCTACCCGTTCTACTTCGGTCGCTCCGGGGAGAACGTCCTCGTCATGATGTTCGAACGATCCAACGCCGGGGGCGAATTGCGTTTCGCGCAGTCCCCGTCGGGCGGCGGCAAGGGCAATCCGGCCTGGGACTTCGTCTACTTCCGGCGCGACTATGCCGTCGGACGCGAGTTCAGGTTCCGCGCGCGCGCGGTGTACCGGAAGTTTGCGGGCATCGACGACGTGGTCCGCGCCTACGAGCATTGGTCGGGAGAAACAGTGGCGCGTCCCCAGCGGTGAACCGCGCCGCGAGTGCCGCCGCGGCACCTTGGCCCTGCCTTCACGAGACCCGCGTCCAGACCGTCTTCAGGTGCGCCGGTTCCGCGCGACTGACCGGAAAATCCGGTGGCTGCGGCACGTAATGCTGGGACAAGACCCCGCGCCCCTCCGCCGCCACCGCGGCGGAAACCGTCGCGACGAACCCCTCCGGCGCGACGCGGGCCGCGTTCGTCGACGCGAACAGCACGCCGCCCGGCACCAGCAATGCCATCGCCGCGCGCACGAGGTCGCCGTAGTCCGTCTCCGCCCGGAAATCCCCGTGCTCGCGCGACCGCGAGAACGTGGGCGGATCGAGCAATACCGCGTCGAACCGGCGTCCCTTCTTTGCAAGCCGCCGCATCCAATCGAAACAATCGCCGAAGATGAAGTCGTGGTCCGACGGATCGAGGCCATTGAGCGCGAAATTGCGCCGCCCCCAGTCGAGGTATTTCCTGCTGAGGTCGAGGCTCGTGGCCCGGGCACCGGCACGCGCCGCGCAGACGCTGAACGCGCACGTGTAGGCGAAGCAGTTCAGGACCTCGCGTCCGGCCGCGCCCTGGGGAAACAGCGGGAATCCGGCCGCGACCTGGTTGGCCAACAGCCGGCGCCGGTTGTCCCGCTGGTCGAGAAAAAGCCCGTAGCTGTAGCCTTCGCCAAACGACACCTCGTACCGCACCCCGTTTTCGCGCACCGCGAATCGCTCCGGCGCCGCCACGCCCGACACGAGCGTCGGGCAAGTCTCCACCACCGCCGTCTGGCGCACGTCGCGCCGGAGGCGCTTGGCATAGACCCCGTCTTCCACGAAGCCGAACGGGCGCGGCCGACCCGAAAGGTCCGGGACATCGCCCACGGTCTGCACCAGCAGGTGCCGCTGCAACCGCTCCACGTGTACCCCAGGCAACCCCGCCGAGGCCCCGTGCAACCACCGGAAAGCGTCCGTCTCCGCATCCCTCAGGATGGCGCGCACGATCGACCACGGCTCCCCGTCGCCCGGCGATTCCCCGGGCACGCCGAATTCCACCGGTTCGCCGCTGCCGGGATGGAGGAAACGGATGCCGACCGACTGCAGCCACACCCGTTCGGCCGGGCTCCCGCCGTACAAGGCGTCGCCGAGAATCGGTTGCCCCAGCGCCGCGGCATGCACGCGGATCTGGTGGGTCCGTCCCGTCGACGGTCGAGCCTCCCAGACGGACACCCCTTCCGGCCCGCTTCCCGCCGGCCCGAATTCCGTCACCGCTTCCTCGCCCGCGATCCCCATCGCGCGGCCGACATAGGCATCGCCATCGCGGTGGATCCAAGAGGTCACCCGTATCCGTCCCTCCGGGAGCGCCTCGACGCGCGCGGTGGGCGACGTCCCGCGCAATGCGCCGCGCACGTGGAGGAGGTAGCGTTTGTCGACCGCCCGGCCGGAAAACTGTTCGGTCAACGACCGGTTGGCGCGGGTGGATTTGCCGAACACCAGCAAGCCGCTCGTTTCCTTGTCCAACCGATGCACGATTGCCAGCGTGGCCCACCGGGGTTCCCGGTGACGGAGCCATTCGTAGATCCCCTCCCCCGCGTGGGGCGACGGCGCGTGGGTGTTCCAACCGGCGGGCTTGTGGACCACCAGGAGATCGTCGTCCTCGTGCACCACGCACGGGGGCGTGGACAGTCCCGGGACGGCCGGGGGGCGGTCCGTTCCGGATCCCGCGCCGCCTTCGCTGCCCCCGGTGGAATCCAAGCGGGACATCGGGTCAGCTGAATTCCCAGCGTCCCGTGCCGATGGCGTAGGCGCTGATGAGGAGGTTCGTGACCGCGTGCGCCAGCATGGCGTCGCCGAGGCGCCCGCGACGGATCACGAGCCATTGGTACGCCGCGCCGCAGAGGATGCCGGGCAGCCAATGCTCGGGATGGCAGGCACCGAAGACCACGGACGTGAGGATCCAAGCCCGCGCGTTGGGGGTGCCCAGCGGGATGTCGACGAACTTGGGCGCGATGATCGCCCGGTAGAACAACGACCGGTAGAAGACTTCTTCCATGGCGGGAACCACGAGGGAACGACCGGCAATCCGCAGGGCGACGAACGCATGGCCGAGCACCGGTTGGTCCCGGAAGAACGCCAGCGGGTTCCACACCTCCGCCGCCTTCGCGGCATCGGCTGCCTTGCCCGTCGCGAGCTTCCGCCCAAGGTCCCACAAATCGCCGAGGGACGGGATCTTCCCGTCCAACCCGAGCCACAGCACCGCGATGGCGACGCCCACGACGATCGCCTCGATGGAAACGGCCCAACGCATCTCGGGGATGCGGCGGCGCCAGATCCAGAGAAGCCCGCCCACGCCGATCGTCTTGGCGGCATAAAGCCAGTACTCGGAACCGGGGAACGCCTTGCCCGCCAGCGCGCCGACGAGCAGGAACAACACGAACGGCAATCCGCGCGGTACCTCGGGCATGTCGAGCCAGGAACCGGACGGGGCCTTGGGAAGGGACGGGGACGCCATGGCGGGTTCAGATTTGGAGACGTTTCGCGAATTCGTCGGCCAACACCTCGTACGCCGCCGCGCCGGCGCTGTACTTGTCGTAGTGGATGATCGGCTTCCCGAAACTCGGGGCCTCGGCAAGGCGGGTCGTGCGCGGGATGACGGTGTCGAACACCTTCGGTCCAAAGTGGTCGCGGACCTCGCCGACGACCGAGTTGGCCAGCTTGGTGCGGGCATCGAACATGGTCATCACCACGCCGAGGATCTCGAGCTTGGGATTGATGCCGCCGTCGCGGACCTGGTTGACGATGCGGGTCACGGTGGCGATGCCCTCCAGCGCGTAGTATTCGCACTGGAGCGGGATCACGAGCCAGTCGGCCGCGGCGTAGGAATTCAAGGTCAGGATTCCCAGTGCGGGCGGGCAATCCAGGAGGATGACGTCGAACCGGCCCGACTCGCGGACGGGTGCCAAGGCGTTCCTGAGCCGGGTCAGGTAGTCATCGGTCCGGGCCAACTCGACCTCGATGCCGCAGAGGTCGACCTCGCTGGGGATGATGGAAAGGTCCTGGAACGCGGTCGGCTTGATGCGTTCGAGGAGGGTGCCCTCGCCCAAAAGGGGGCGGTAGACCGAGCCACCCTCGGCTTTCTCGACGCCCAGACCGCTGGTGGCATTGGCTTGGGAATCGAGGTCCACGAGCAGCACGCGCCGCCCCGTGGCGGCAAGACACGCCCCGACGTTCACGGTGGTGGTGGTCTTCCCGACCCCTCCCTTTTGATTGGCGACCGCGACTACCTGCGTTGGCATGCCCCATTAAGGACCGCGCGCGGGTGCGAAACAAGTTTCCGGGCTCCACGATTGAACCGAGGGGGCGTGCGGCTACTCTGGGCCCGCCCTCATGAGCGAGATCCTCGTCATCGGACACCGCAATCCGGACACCGACGCCATCTGTTCGGCCATCGGTTACGCCGAGTTCAAACGGCGGACCGGCATGCGCAACGTCGTCGCCGCCCGGTGCGGCGACATCAACGACCGCGTCGACTTCGTCCTCCGCACCTTCGGCATCCCGGCACCGAAATTC
>WBXI01000034.1 GCA_008933025.1 Verrucomicrobiota bacterium | reverse complement strand
TCCGCGGAGGCTTCGTTGGCTCGGGCATCACGGACCACTGCGGGTCCGCTCAGCCCTCGCCGCCTCGCCTCCACGAAAAATCCCTCGCCGCAGGACCCCTTCGTAGTTTTCAGACGGGCTCTTCGGCGCCTACTTCTTGCGGGTGCTGCGCTCCATCATCCAGAGCGCGTCCTTGTTGTTGGGCGACGGCACGTTCAGGGCGAGTTCCACGTTCTTCCTGACCGGCGGATAGGTGCGGGGATCGACCCATTTCTTGATCTCCGAGTGCCCGTCGGCGAACGAGAATCCCGCGGCGTGGTTGTGGTAGCTCGCGGGGAAATCCACGATCTTCCACGCGGTCGGGGCGTCCGGGTAACCGAACATGCCCACGCAGAACTCGCCGTCGTTGATGCTGTCTTCCCGCTCGTCCAGGAACACCCAGGTCATCGACGGACCCGGATCGGTCACGTCGGACATGGTCTTGTAGATCCGGAATCCGGGCCCGAAGGCGTCGACGTCGGTGGAATCGAACCACGCGTTCATCGAGATGGAGCGCACGCGGGGGTAGGTGATGCCGCCGTTCTTCACCGTGCTGAGGTCGGCCGGGCACTTCCAGACCGCGCGGTTCTGGCCGCAGTATTTCCAGAGGAGGCCGTTGGTGAGGTCGCGGATGTTCCAGTTCGCCGCGGCGCCGCTGAAGTCGAGGTTGCCGTTGACCCATTGGCCGGGGCCAAACGAGGGCGGCACGTGGTCGCGGTAGTCGTCGATGTACAACCGCCAGGCCAGCGTCATCTGGCGCCCGTTGTTCATGCACTGGATGCCCTGCGCCTTGGTCTTCGCCTTTGCCAAGGCCGGCAACAGCATGCCGGCAAGGATCGCGATGATGGCGATCACGACCAGCAATTCGATCAGGGTGAAGCCGCCGCGACCGCGCCGGGGCGCGCGATCGCTTCCGATGCATCCGGGAACCATGGGCGGACTATGTGCAACCCGGGTTGGGTGGAAAGCCACAAAACGGCGTCGGCACGGCGTGCCGCGGGTCTGGTCCGGGGCGTGGTTGCCGGCGGTTCCGGGAAGGCGGGTCCCGGACACGCCCGATCCGGGAATAGGGAAGGTTCGACCTTCCTTCGGCGGTGCGCGCTTGGCAGGGTTCGGGGGCATCCGTGCGAGAGCGTTGGCAGAAGTTCCTCGAGGACGCCGAGACTTACCTCCTCGACGTCATTTTCCAGCAAAGGCCCGGCAAGAAAGCCGCGGCCATACGCTTCACCCTGCTCGCGTTGTCCAAGGTGTTCAGCGGCATCGTCCGGCTCCGCCGCTTTCTCTACAACGTCCGCATCTTCCGTGACGCCACCCTCGGGGTCCAGGTGATCGCCGTGGGCAACCTGACGGTCGGGGGCACCGGCAAGACGCCGGTGGTCGAGAAGTTCGCGCGCGCCCTGCAGGACGCCGGCCGCAAGGTCGCCATCCTGTCCCGTGGCTACCGTTCGAAGCCCAAGCCGCTGCACGAACGGTTGGTGGACAAGTTGCTGTTGCGCGAGGACACCACCCCGCCGCGCATCGTGAGCGACGGCCACTCGTTGCTGCTGGAATCGCTGAGCGCCGGCGACGAGCCCTACATGCTCGCGTCGAACCTCAAGGACGTGGTGGTGCTGGTGGACAAGGACCGCGTGAAGGCCGGTCGCTACGCCGTGGAAAAGTTCGGGTGCGACACGCTGCTGCTGGACGACGGGTTCCAGTACTGGCGGTTGCGCGGGCGCCGGACGGACGTCGTGCTGGTGGACTCGCAGCAACCCTTCGGCAACGAGCACCTGTTGCCGCGCGGCACCCTCCGCGAACCGCCGTCCCATCTCAACCGCGCCAACGTGGTCTTCCTCACCAAGGTCGACCGGGGCACCCCCGAAAAATCCCGGCGCATCGACGATCTCCGCGTCCGGGTGGCCCGGTTGAACCCGCGGGCCGACCTGATCGAGTGCCAGCACCACCCGTTGTACTTCGAGGACGTTTTCAGCGGGGAACGACGCGGGCTGGACCTGCTCGCGGGACAACGGATCGCGAGCCTGAGCGGCATCGCGCAACCGGAGAGCTTCGAGTCGAAGCTCGTCGAATTGGGCGGCGAGATCGTCCTGGCCCGGCGGTTCGCGGACCACCACCGGTTCAACCAGCAGGAAGTCCTCGACGCCATCAACCGCGGGAAGAAGCGCGGCGCGGCGATGCTGCTGACCACCCAGAAGGACGCCGTGCGGTTCCCGAAGATCGACCGGCGCGACCTGCCCATCTATTTCATGCGGGTCGAGATCAAGATCGTCGCCGGGGCGGAGGGATTCGACGATTGCGTGCGGCGCATTTGCTTCCGCTGAGCGCCGTCCGGAAAGCGCGCCCATGAACTCCGATCCCGTGTCCAATCCGCCGGTCTGGCTGGTGGCGCACACCCGGGCCCGGGCGGAGAAACAGGTGGCCCGCTGGGCGGCGCGGGAAGGGTTTCCCGCGGAATTGCCGCTGTACCGGACCACGCACCGCTATCGCGGCAAGACCGTCACCTTCGCCAAGCCATTGTTCCCCGGCTACGTGTTCCTGAAGGCGCCCGCGTCCCGCGCCGACAAGATCGTCCAATGCCACCAGGTGGCCCGGGTGCTCGTGCCGCCGGATCCCGTCGAGTTCGACCGGCAGTTGGGCGACATCGTCGCGGCCGTCGCGGCCGGGCTCGAGATGCATCCGGCGCCGGACGTGGTGGCCGGGGTGCGGGTATCGATCACCGAGGGACCTTTGCGCGGCCTCGAGGGATGGGTGGAAAAGCGGGACGGGGCCCACGACGTGATCCTCCGTCTGGATTTCATCGGCCAAGCCGCCGCGGTGCGACTGCCCACCCATGCGGTCGAACGGGTCGGGTCGTGAGTCCGTCGGGGAGCCGGGCGGAAAGGGCGGGTCCGAAGGTGGTGCTGGCGTGTGCCCGCGGGAAGCGGTAACCAAGATCCATCGCCCCCCGGAATCAATGCCACCGATGAACCCGAAATTCTTCCCGCGTCTTTTGGCGCTGCTGGCGCTGCTGGCCATTCGTCCCCTTGCCGTCCGTGCCGCCGAAGCTCCCGCGAAACTCCATTCGGGCCGGCCGTTGCGGGTTTTGCTGGTCACGGGGGGATGCTGCCACAACTACGCGTTCCAGGCGGGGTGCCTGACCAACGCGGTGGCCCAGCGGGCCGACGTGCGGTTCACCGTGGTCAACGAGGGGGGCTCGGGAACGCGCGGCGAGATCGCGCTCTACGACGATCCCGGCTGGGCCAAGCCCTACGACGTGGTGGTGCACAACGAGTGCTTCGCCGACACCACCAACGCCGCCTACATCCGCCGGATCGTGGACGCCCATCGCGCGGGGAAGCCCGCGGTGGTGGTGCATTGCGCCATGCACACCTACCGCGCGTGGGAACTCGACGAATGGCGCGAGTTTCTCGGCGTCACCAGCCGCCAGCACGAGCACCAGGCCCGGTACGCGGTCAAGGCCGTGGCGGCCGGTCACCCGGCGATGGGCGGGTTCCCGGCCCGGGGCTGGACCACGCCCATGGACGAACTGTACGTGATCGAGAAACTCTGGCCCGGCGCCCGGGCGCTCGCGACCGCCAGGAGCGAGCGGACCGGCAAGGAACAACCCGTCGTCTGGGCCAACGATTTCCATGGCACGCGGGTGTTCGGCACGACCTTCGGGCATTCCGACGACACTTTCCGCGATCCCGCGTTCCTCGAACTGTTGTCGCGCGGGATCGTCTGGGCGGCGCAATCCGGCAAAACCAATCCATGAACACGAACCAAGTTCCCCATCTGTGGCTGCGCCGGAACCGGCGCGGATTCCTCGCCGGCATCGGCGGTGCGGCCGCCCTGCTGGCCGTTCCCGGGTTGTATGCCGGGTTGGTCGTCCAAACCCCGGCGCAAACGGAGGGGCCGTTCTATCCCGACCACCTGCCGCTCGACACCGACAACGACCTGGTGGTGGTGAACGACGCGCTCACGCCGGCGGCGGGCACGGTGACCTGGCTGGGTGGACGGGTGTTGGACGGCCGTGGGGACCCCGTGCGCAACGCGCTCGTGGAGATCTGGCAGGCCGACAACCACGGCGTGTATCTCCACGCCAAGAGCGGCGGCGCGGAAAAGAGGGACCGGAATTTCCAGGGATTCGGACGGTTCCGCACCGGGGCGACGGGCGAGTATTTGTTTCGGACCATCAAGCCGGTGCCGTATCCCGGCCGGACGCCGCACATCCATTTCGCGCTGAAGTTCCCGGGCCGGGAAAAGTGGACGACGCAATGTTATGTCGAAGGCGAGCCACTCAATGCCAAGGACGGGGTGCTGCGCGGGATCCGGGATGCGGCGGCGCGCCAATCGGTGATCGTTCCGTTCCGGCCGGTCGCGGGATCCAGGATCGGCGAATTGACGGCGAGGTTCGACGTCGTGCTGGGGTTCACGCCGGAGGCATAGCGGCAACGTCCGGCGAACGGGAGGTGCCCCGCGGGGGATGGCCGCCGTCCATCGGACCCGGAAGCCGGAAACGAGTCGCGGCCAAGACACGGGGCCGCGGGGTCCGGGGAAGCGCCCTGCCGGTTGCCCGCGCACGGCCGGCACGACGGCGGCGGGAAGCGCCCGCGAAAGGCGTGGCGGGGTCTCGCCGCTCGCCTTCGGCCCCGGCGTCCGCTAGGGTGCGGCCTTTCAGGAAAGCAAAACATGCCGACGTACGATTACACCTGCCAGAAGTGCGGACACCGATTCGAGTGCGTGCAATCGATGACCGCGAAGCCTTTGGAAACCTGCCCGAAGGACGTGTGTCCGAAGGCCCGCTGGGGCAAGGGAGCCGTGAAACGCGGCATCGGTGGCGGGGCGGGAATCATTTTCAAGGGCAGCGGCTTCTACAGCACCGACTACCGCAGCGAGGGCTACAAGGCCGCCGCCAAAGCCGATTCCGGCACCGCGACGCCCAAGGCGTCGACCGATGCCGGCGCGAAGACCGGCGGCGACGCCAAGCCCGCGCCGGCGACCCCGGCGCCCGCCGCCAAGCCCAAGGGCGGAACGCCCGCCAAGTAACGCTGTCTGATCCCCGTGCCGCGCCCGTTTCCCTTTGTCCGTTGGATTGCCCTCGCGGCCGTGTGGTGCGCGGCCGCGGAAGGCGTGGGCGCCGCGCCGGCGCCCGGCTCGTTTCCCAAGCCGGTCGCGCCCGTCGCGGCCCGCAGCCTTTCGGGACAGTTCATCGTGTACGGCGAGGCGGCGCCGCCCGTGGCGCCGGGGCGGATCCCGAAGCTGGATGCGTCCGACGACAAGGCGATCCTGAAGGCGGATTGGCTGGCGGTGGGCGCGGAGCGGGTGAAGGCGGCGGTGCTCCGCGAATTCGGCGCGACGGACCAATGGAGGGGTCGCATCCACCTCTACCTGCGTCCCCGCAAGGAAATGCGGGATGCTCCCATCCGGATCGTGCCGGTCCCGTTCCGCGACGGGTGGCAGTTCCGGGTGGAGATTCCGGACGAGGTGGAGTGGCCGCGTCTGGTGCGGGGGTTGGTGGAGGCGGTGTTGCTCGAGGCCTCGAACCGCGAGGCCGGCGAACACGCGGCCCAGCCGCCGCTGTGGTTGTCCGAGGGGGTCGCGGGCATCGTGATGGCGCTCCACGGGCGCGATCTGGTGCCCCAGGGGCAGACGGCGGTGACGCACAGCGCGCAACGCGTCAACGTCGTGGGGGTGGCCCGGGCGCGGTTGAACGGCGCGTCGCCGCTGCTGTTCGGCGAGTTGAGTTTTCCGACGCTGGACGGGGTTCGGGACCCGGCGGCCTGGGCGCGTTTCCAGGGCAGTTCGATGCTGCTGGTCCACGAATTGTTGGGGGACGACGCCGGGCGCGCGGCGATGCGCGACACCCTGCGGCGGTTGCCGCGGGTGCTGAATTGGCAGACGGCGTTCCTCCAGGCGCACCCGGGCAAGTTCCTGACCCTGCTCGAGGTCGAAAAATGGTGGGCGGTGAACAGCAGCTTCCTCCTCGCGCGCGATCCCGCCCTGGTCTGGGATCCCGCCGTCGCCGGCGCCCATCTGGCCTCCCTGATGCGCGAGCCGGCGGATCTCCCGGGCGCGACGAACGGCCCGGTGGTCCGCGGCGAAGTGCCGCTGTCGCGGATCGTCCTCGAGTGGGATTTCGAGGCGCAGCGGCCGGTGGTGGCGCGGAAGATCAACCAATTGCGCCGCATGTACCAGGTGGCGCCGGCGAGCCTCGTGCCGCTCGTGATGGACTACCACCAGGCGCTGTCCGTGTACGTGGACGCGCGCCAGGGCCTGACGGCGGACCCGTTGCGTCGGGCCGAACTCGAGCCCCGGGCGAAAATCGCGGCGCGTCGGGCGGCGCGTCGGCTCGAGGAGTTGGACGCCCGCCTGGCGAAGTGGCGCGGCTTGCCGCCGGCCAAGGTGCCGCCACCGGGGCGGCCGGCAGGCTAGGCCGTCGGCTTGGTGTCGCTTCCGCCTTCGGGAACCTCCAGCTCCGGGTCGGGCGCCAGATCCGGAAGGCGCGCCCGCAACGGGCGATGCGGCCCCTGGCCCTCGAGTCCGAGCCGGTTGGAATAGGTCCCCAGCTTGAGGGTCGGCGTCGGCTTCCGTCCGCCGTGCTCGAGATTCAGGCGTGCCACGCGTTGCGCCGCCATCTCCGCCGCGGCCGAACCCGGGAACCGGCTTCCGATCCGCTCCAATGCCAGCCGCGCCGCCGGCAGGCCGTCCGGCTCCGCGACGTGGATGTCGGCAATCTGGTTCAACCAACGCACCACCTGCCGCTCCGGTTGGCCCGGGGTCAGCACGAGACGCTCCAACTGTTCGTGGGCGAGGTCGGGCCGGCCCAGGTGTTCGGCATACAGTTTGGCCAGTCGCTCGCGGTGTTCCCAGTCGTCCGGATGCTCGACCAGCACGGCGACGAGTTTCTGGATCTCCGCGTCTTGGTCGGGTTCGACGGGCATCGCGGACCGGCCGAGATCGTCGGTCAGTCCCAGGGATTCCTCGTGATGGACGACGGCGAGCCGCTTGCGTTCGTGGCTCCGGGATTCGGCGAGGAATTCCGCTTCCGGCATGTGGGACAGCCGTTGGGACGCCAATCGGGCGCCCTCCGTGTCGGGAAACTCCCCGACCAGACGTTCCAGGACGACCTTCGCGGCGGCCCGGTCCTGGAGTTTGAACAGCAACAGGTCGGCCTCGCGTTGCAGCGCGAGCATGCGTTGCTCCGCCGAGATCCCGTCGCTCGCCAGGAAAGTGTGCAGCGTCTCGATCGCCGCGTCCGGCGCTTGCAGGTCTTCCGACTGGATCTCCGCCAACAGGAGCCAACCCTCGAGGTCGCCCGGGAATTGCCGGAGCTGGAATTGGACCTCCTCCAGCGCCTCCCCATGTTCGCCCCGCATCCGGTGGGCGCGGGCCCGGGCGTAGAAGGGTTTCGGTTCCACCTGCTCGCTCCCGCCGTCGTAGAGCGAGGTGATCGGGCTGGCGATGAACTCGAAGAGCTCCCGGTGCCACAGGACGAAAGCCGCGCCGGTGCCGAGGATGTAGGCGGCGACGCAGAGGAGTTGGGTGATCCCGCCGCCCGCGGATGGCGGGGCATTGCGGGCGATCAGGCTCACGCCCGAGAGAAAGGTGCCGATGGCGACCGTGAACACCGCCTTGAGCCAACCCGGCATGGACTCGGCGACTCCCGACCGGATGCGCCAGAAGGCGAACGCGACGGCCGTGATGATCCAGGAAATGCCGATGATGACGAACGCCCTGTTCATGGTTCCCGGTGGATGCAGCACCCAAGCATGTCGGGTTGGACCGGCCAAGCCTTCTGTGGGCACGGGGGAGAATTGGCGCGCGCCCCGCGACGGGGTTGCCGCCGCCCAATCCAGTGCCCGGACCTCGTGGCCGGTGGCCCCGGTGGCACACCGATCCCTTGCCTCGGCCGGCAGGTTGTCCCCAACCTGTGCCATGCGAATCGTTCGGTCGCCGGCCGCCATGCAGCGGTTGGCGTTGGATTGGAAACGGTCGGGTCGGCGCGTCGGGTTCGTGCCGACGATGGGATACCTTCACGACGGGCACCTGTCGCTGGTGCGGCACGCGCGCGGGCGGGTGGGCGACGGGGGCGTGGTGGTGGTGAGCATCTACGTGAACCCGACCCAGTTCGCGCCGACGGAAGACCTGTCGCGCTACCCGCGCGACTGGGCGCGCGACACCCGGTTGTGCCGCGAGGAAGGCGTCGACGTGGTGTTCGCGCCGACCGATGCGTCGATGTACGCGGGCCGCGACGCGGGCCGTTACTCGACCCACGTCGTCGAGGAACAACTCTCGCGCGGGATGGAGGGCGCGTCGCGGCCGACCCATTTCCGCGGGGTGACCACGGTGGTGGCCAAGCTCTTCAACCTGGTCCTGCCGGACCTCGCCGTGTTCGGGGCGAAGGATTGGCAACAGGCGGCGGTGATCCGGCGCATGGCCACGGACCTGAATTTCCCGGTCAAGGTGGTGGTGGCGCCGACGCGCCGGGAGCCCGACGGGTTGGCGATGAGTTCGCGGAACGCCTACCTGTCGCCGTCGGAGCGCGCGCAGGCGGTGGTGCTGTCGCGGGTGCTGGCGCAGGCGCGGGCCGCGGTGAGGTCGGCGCGACGACCTCTGGGAGCCGCCGTGCTGCGCGCGCGATTGGCGTCGCTGGTCTCGAAGCAACCGGACGCGCGTGTCGACTACATCGAGTTCTTCGATCCGGAAACCCTGGCGCCGACGGCGCGGGTCGGGCGCGGCGCGCATCTGGCCCTGGCGGTCTTCGTGGGAAAGACGCGGTTGATCGACAACGGGCGGCTGTAGGAGCCCGAACAGGGGCGGGCGAACCGGCAGCGGGGGGACGGGGCGTCCCTCGCCCGCTACTCCACCACGCGGCGGCCCTGCTTGCGCGCGCCGTACTGTTGGCCGATCCACTTGTAGGTGGAGGCCAGTCCCTTCGAGAGCGACGTGTCCGGCTCCCAGCCCAGCACCTGCTTGATGAAGGTGTTGTCGCTGTTGCGGCCGGCCACACCCCGCGGGGCGTCGAGTTGGTACTCCCGCTGCAGCTTCACCCCGGCGATCTTCTCGACCTTCGAAACGAGGTCGTTGATCGAGACGAGTTCGGTGGACCCGAGGTTGATGGGCGTGGCGATGAGATCGTCGGTGTGCGTGATGCGGTCGATGCCCTTCACGCAGTCGTCGATGTACATGAAGCTCCGCGTCTGGGTGCCGTCGCCCCAGATCTTGATGCGGAGATCCTTGCGGTCGATGGCGTCGATGACCTTGCGGCAGATGGCGGCGGGGGCTTTCTCGCGGCCGCCGTCCCAGGTGCCGTGGGGGCCGTAGACGTTGTGGAAGCGGGCGATGAACGTCTTGAGGCCGCGCTCGGCCCAGTATTCCTGGCAGAAAATCTCGCTGACCAACTTCTCCCACCCGTAGCCGCGCTCGGGCATGGCGGGATAGGCGTCGGATTCCTTGAGGGCACGGACCGCGGGATCCTGCTGGAGCTCGATGTTGTAGGCGCAGGCGGAGGACGAGAAGAAGTAGCGGCGGACGCCGGCGCGGTAGGCGGCCTCGACCATGTGGGTGTTGATCAGGATCGAGCGGAGGCATTCGACGCGGAACCGCTCGATGAAACCCATGCCGCCCATGTCGGCGGCGAGGTTGTACACCTCGGCGGCTCCCTCGCAGACCCGGCGGCAATTCGCCTCCTCGGACACGTCCAGACACATGGTCTCGGTGCCGGGTACCCGCAGGTACCAATCGTAGAGCGGCTTCCGGTCGACCGCGCGGATCCGGGTGAAACCCTTCTTCGCGAAGTATTGGGCCAGGTTGCCGCCGATGAAGCCGCCCGCGCCGGTGATGACGATGAGGTCGTCCTTGCGCATCGGCGCGTCCTTTTCAACGAGTCGCTTGTTTTGCATGCGTGCCACGGTTGCCGCGCCGGTCGCGGCGGAAATCGGATGGGCCGCAGCGTGTGGAGCGGCCGGGGGGGGCGTCAAGCGCGCGGGTGGACTTCTCTCCGGGCACGACGGTCGAAGGGCGGCCGGAATTCCGGCCATCCCGAATCGCGGCACCCGGCCGGGATGGATCGGACCGGCGGACCGAGGCCCGGCGCGGGGCGGTCGAAAGCGCCCCGGATCCACAAATGAGGGGCATCCCGTGGATCGCGGGTTGACGCCGCCGCCACAACTTGCCAACGAGGGAGGGTCTCCGTGAAACCGATATTCCGCATCGTGGGCTTTGCCGTCGCGTGGCTCGTGGCGGGCGGCCCCGTCGTCATGGGGGCCGAGGGGCCGGGGCAATCGTTCGTCGCGGCCCGGCGGCACTGGGCCTACCAACCCGTGGGCCGTCCCGTCCCGCCGCCGGTCCGGTCCCCGGGTTCGGTGCGGACGCCGGTCGACGCTTTCCTGCTGGCGAAACTCGAGGCGAAGGGGCGGACGTTCGCGCCGGCGGCGGCCCGGCGGACCTGGCTTCGGCGGGTGACCTACGACCTGATCGGGTTGCCGCCGACGGCGGGCGAGACCGAGCGGTTCGTGGCGGATGCGTCCGCGGGCGCGGAGACGGCGGTGGTGGACCGGTTGTTGGCGGACCCGCGTTACGGCGAGCGCTGGGGACGTCACTGGCTGGACGTGGCGCGTTACGCGGACACGAAGGATCTGGTGCTGCTGTACGGCCGGGACGCGCTGAGGCCGTATGCGTACACCTACCGCGACTACGTGGTGCGGGCGTACAACGCGGACCTGCCGTACGACGAGTTCGTGCGGGACCAGCTCGCGGCGGACCTGGTGGAGCCCGGGGTGGAACCGTGGCGGTTGGCGGCGTTGGGATTCCTGACCCTCGGACGGTTGTTCGACCACAACGTGCACGACCAGATCGACGACCAGATCGACACGGTGGGGCGCGGGTTGCTGGGTTTGACGGTGGCGTGCGCCCGGTGCCACGACCACAAGTACGACGCGGTGACGTCGGCGGATTACTACGGGTGGTACGGGGTGTTTGCGTCGACGGAGCGGCCGTACGTGCAGCCGTTGATCGAGGATCCGTTGGAGGTCGTGGGCGGGCCGGCATTCGAGGAGCAACTGGGCAAGGCGCGGAAAGAACTCGAGGACCACATCGACGCGCAACACGCGGCGCTGACGGCCGCGTTGCGGCACCGGATCGGCGACTATCTGGCGCGGGCGGCCACGACGGCACCCGACCTGACGGAGACGGCGCAGTTCGCATTGTCGCTGACCCCGGACGATTTCCGGCCGTCGTTGATGCTCCGCACGCGGCGCTATCTGGAACGGCGGGCGACGCCGGACGACCGGGTGTTTGGCCCGTGGGCGCGGTTGATGGCGTTGCCGGAAGATGGTTTTCCGGCCAAGGCCGCCGCGGTCCTGGCGGGGTTGGGGAACGACGCGAACCCGCTGCTGTTGGCGGCACTCCGGGACGCGGCACCCACCGACCGCGCGGCCGTAGCCCGGGCCTACGGGAAGGCCCTGGTGGCCGCGTGGGAACAGTCCGGCAAACCGACCGCCACGGCGGCCGCGTCGGAATTGGCCGCCGTCGTCGCGGGACCGGACGGCCCGTTGTGGTTCCCGCGCCGCGACACGCCCAACCACATGTCGCGTCCGGACAAGGACCGTTACGGCGGGTTGGTGCTGAACCTCGACAAGATCGCGGCCCACGCGACGAATCCGCCGCCGGCACGCGCGATGGTGGTGGCGGAGTTGCCGCAACCGAACGAGCCCCGGGTGTTCGTGCGGGGGAGTCCGTCGCGTCCGGGCGTCGCGGTGCCGCGATCGTTCCTGCGGGTGCTGAGCGGGGGCGAGGCCGCGCCGCTGGGGCCGGGGAGCGGGCGGTTGGAACTGGCACGGCGCATCGCGTCGCCGACCAACCCGCTGGCCGCCCGCGTCTACGTGAACCGGGTCTGGATGGAACACTTCGGCGAGCCGTTGGTCGCCTCGCCCGCGGATTTCGGCGCGCGCACCCCGGAACCGTTCCAGCGCGAGTTGCTCGATTGGCTGGCGGCCGAATTCGTCCGGTCCGGTTGGCGCACCAAGCACCTGCACCGGTTGATCGTGGCGAGCGCCGCCTACCACCAGTCGAACCACCCCGGACCGGGCGCGCCCGAGGGGGACGACCCGTGGTTGGGGAGCTTCCCGCGGCGCCGGCTCGATCTCGAGTCCATGCGCGACACCCTGCTGTACGTCGCCGGCCGTCTGGAGACGCGGATGGGAGGCCGGCCGGACGACATCGCGTCGGACGCGGCGAACCGGCGGCGGACGGTGTACGGGTTGGTCGACCGGCAGAACCTGCCGGGGCTGTTCCGGTCGTTCGACTTCGCGGTGCCCGACCAATGCGTGGAACGGCGGCCGCGCACGACGGTGCCCCAGCAGGCGTTGTTCGCGATGAATTCCCCGTTCGTCCAGGAACAGGCGCGGGCGGTGGCCATGGCGTCCGCCCGGGACGGCGCGAACGAGGCCGGGCGGGTGGCGTGGCTGTACCGTCGCGTGCTGGGGCGCGAGCCCGCGGAAGCGGAGATCCGCCGCGCGCTGCGGTTCGTCGGGGACGCGCCGGACGACGGGAAGACGCAGGGAGTCTGGGAACAACTCGCGCAGGCATTGATGGTCTCGAACGAGGCGGCTTTCGTGGATTGAACGCGACCCGAACACGACGATGAATCCCCTCGAACACCTCCCGCCCCGGTTCCTCACCCGCCGGCAAATGTTGTCGCGGATGGGCACCGGGCTCGGCCTGCTGGGTTTGGCCGGCGTGGTCGGCGACCCGCGGTTGCTGGGCGTCGCGCCGTCGCCGGGCAACCCGCTGGCGGCCCGGCCCCCGGCGTTTCCCGCCCGGGCGAAGCACGTGATTCACATCTACCTGAACGGCGGCCCGTCGCAGGTGGACACCTTCGATCCCAAGCCGGCCCTCGCCAAATGGGCGGGCAGGGCCATCCCCTCGGGCAACCTCACCACCGAGCGTCCCCTGGGCGCGGCGTTGCCGTCGCCGTTCGCGTTCCATCGGCACGGGAAAAGCGGCATCGAGGTCAGCGAGATCTTCCCGAATCTGGCCCGGCACGTAGACGAGATCTGTTTCGTGCGCTCGATGCACGCGAACACGCCGAACCACGAGCAATCGATGCGGCTGATGAACTGCGGGGACGAGCGGTTGTCGCGGCCGAGTTACGGCGCGTGGATCACCTACGGGCTGGGGACCGAGAACGAGAACCTGCCGGGCTACATCGCGATGTGCCCCGGGTTGCCGGTGTCCGACGTGTCCAACTGGCGCTCGGCATTCCTGCCGGGCATCTACCAGGGCACGCACATCAACACGAAGAAGGCCCGCCCGGACGAACTGATCGAGAACATCGCGAACGCACGGTTGCCGCGCGGGGCGCAGCGGCGGCAACTGGACCTGTTGGCGGAACTGAACGCGGACCACCGGCGGACGCGCGGCGACGACCCCCAGCTGGAGGCGCGCATCCAGTCGTTCGAGCTGGCGTACCGGATGCAATTGGCGGCGACCGACGCCTTCGACATCTCGCGGGAGCCGGAGTCGGTGCGGCGGTTGTACGGCGACTCGGTGCAATCGCGGCAGTTGTTGATCGCGCGGCGTTTGGTGGAGCGCGGCGTGCGCGTGGTGCAGTGCTACCACGGCGACGTGCAACCGTGGGACAGCCACGACATGATCGCCGACGCGCACCGGAACCTGGCGCGCGAGGTCGACCAGGGGATCGGCGCGTTGTTGTCGGACCTGAAGCAGCGCGGGTTGCTGGAGGAGACGCTGGTGGTGTGCGGCGGGGAGTTCGGGCGGACCCCGGCGGTGGAATTGCCGGGTCCGGGCACGCCGGGGAACGGGAAGGGACGCGACCACAACCACTGGGGATTCACGGTGTGGCTCGCGGGCGGCGGGGTGAAGGGCGGCCACGTGCACGGCGCGACCGACGAGTTCGGATTCCGCGCGGTGGACAAGCCGGTGCACGTCCACGACCTGCACGCGACCATGCTGCACCTGCTCGGGTTCGACCACGAGAAGCTGACCTACCGCCATTCCGGCCGGGATTTCCGGCTCACCGACGTGGCGGGGCAGGTGGTGCGGGAGATCCTGGCATGATGGACGCCGGCGGGACGGCGGATCGGGTCCGGCCGTTGTTCACGGTGGTGGTTCCCTTCCTGAACGAGGAAAAGGCGCTTCGGGCCTGCCTCGATTCCCTTCGCGCGCAGTCTTTCCCGGCGTCGGATTTCGAATTGGTCTTCGTGGACAACGGGTCGACGGACGGTTCGGCCGCGATCGTCCGGGCGCACGGCGGGGTGCGGTTGCTGTCGGAGGAGCGGCGGGATCCGTATCTGGCCCGGAACCGGGGGATCGCGGCGGCGCGGGGTCGTTACATCGTGTTCCTCGACGCGGACTGCATCGCGGCCGCCGACTGGTTGGAGGCCATGGGGCGGGAGGTCCGGCGGGACGATCCGGCGGTGCTGGTCGGGTACCTCGCGTATCCGGCCGGGACGGGTGGAGTGCTGCGTTTGTTCGAGGCCTACGAGGACTTCAAACTGCGGCGGGTCTACGACGGCGGGTTGGCCGAATTCCGTTTCGGCCACGCCGGGAACATGGCGGTGAGGGCGGACGTGTTTGCCGAACTGGGGCCGTTTCCGGCCATGCCGGTGGTGGGGGACAGCGAGATCCTGCACCGGGTCTCGGCGCGCTGGCCCGACGCCCCAATCCGCTACGCGCGGTCGGCGCGCGTGGTGCACGCCGAGGTCCGCGACTTCCGCGGGTGCCTCGCGAAGTTGTTCGAGGCCGGAGCCCATTCCGAGACGCTGGCCCGGGTGAGTCCCTACCGGATGCTGCCCCTGGCGGAACGGTGGCGGGTGTTTTCCGAATGCGCCGCGGCCCTGCGTTTCGGCCCGGCCCTGCGGTTGGCCTTGTCGGGGACGCTGTTGCTCGGATGGGTCGCGTTCGCCGCCGGACGGGCTTCGCGCGCCCTCGGGATCGCCGCCGGACGCAGCCCGGCGGTCGTTCCCGAAAAGCCGGCCAACCCCGGAAATCGGGGATGCGTGCGATGAGGACGGGCAGAACCCTCGGGGTCGGATTGATCGGGCTCGGCTATGCCAGCGGGTTCCACCTGCCGGCCGTGCTCGGCTTGCCCGGGTTGCGGTTGGTGGGCGTCAGCGATCGCGACCCCGCAAGGCTCGCCGCGGTCGCGCGCCGTCATTCGGTGGTGGCCGCCCCGGATTACCGGACCCTCCTCGAACGGCCGGACATCGATCTCGTCGGCATCCTGACCCCGCCCGCCTCACATCTGGAGATCGCGCTGGATGCCATCGCGGCCGGAAAGCATCTCGTCGTGGAAAAACCCATTGCGACGACGTTGGACGAGGCGGATCGATTGGTCGCGGCGGCGGAACGGGGTGATTCGAAGGTGTGTGTCGCCTACGTGCTGCGGTTCGTCCGGCAGGTGCGGACGATGCGCGCGTTGCTGGCGGAAGGCGCGCTCGGCGAGATCGAGATCCTGCGTTGCCTCGCGAGCACGCCGGAGATGTTGTCCCCGACCGCGCCGGGACATCGGAGGGACCGGATGCAGGGCGGTGGCAGCGTGATCGAACTCGGCGTGCATCACTACGACCTCTGGTCGCATCTCCTGGGTTCGGCCGTGGCCGAGGTGAACGCCGTGGGCCGAAGCGTGCGATTCCACGACCAAAGTTCCGTGGTCTCGGGGCGGATGGCGTGCGGGACGCTCGTCACGACCTGCACGAGCCTCTGCGGGGCGGACCAGTACCAGGTGGAGGCCATCGGTTCGAGGGCGCGGGCGAGCGCCTCGTTGCTGCGCTACGACGGACTGGAAGTGGTGCGGGCCGGAAGCGGGGCGGGGCTGGGACTGCTCCGGGTTTCCGGACTGGCGCGGTGGGTCCGGGGCTTGCCGCATGCCGTCCGGGCAAGCCGCCACGGCGGGACCTTCCGCGAATCGTTCCGCGGGTTGTGGGCGCATTTGGCCGACGCGGTGGCCCGCGACTTCCAGCCCGAGCCGGGACTCCGGGCGGGGCGTGCCTCGCTGGCCGTCGCCATCGCCGCCTCCCGTGCGGGCGCCGTCGGCGGCACCGTGCGGGTCGCGGACGCGGGGTGATCCGGCCCCGGTTCCCCTACTTCCGCACCACGTAGCCGACATATGCCTCGCCCACCTGGGTGCGCGGGGCGGCGGTCGGCGTCGCGGCGGTGGAATACGCGCCGAGGCCGCGGCTCGACAATCCCGACGGCCGCAACGGTTCGGTGCGGAAGAACGGCGAGTTGCCCTCGGGCGGCAACTGGACGTCCTGGAACGGCTCGGTCGAGCACACCGCCTTGATGAACTCGGGACCGTGGGGTTCCTCCACCACGAATTTGAAGCCGTCGTTAGAGTCCGGAAACGACGCCTTCGCCCCCGCCCGGACGAAATCGTTCGCCTGGAATTTGTTGGGGTAGACCAGGGTCACCCGGCCGTGGGCGTCGGTGTGGAACAAGCGCACGTGGCAGTCCTTTTCCGCGGACAATTGCACGCGGACCTCGCGGCCCGCCTTGACGTCGCGATTGGCCAGCGGGGTCCCGTCGTCCACCGCGAACAACTGGATCATCACCGCGAAATCACGGTGCTGGATGATCTCGACGTTCGGGGCCTGGCCCGGGGCCGGCGCCGGCGCGGCCGGCGCGACGGCGAGCGGGGCGGTCGGCGCCACCGGGAGCGTGGGGCGAACGTTGGGGACCGAAGGCGATATGGCGGGGGTGGTGGCGGGTGTCGCCGCGACGGACGGCGTCGACGCCGACTGGAGCACGAGGTTCGCGGCCGGGTTGCCCTCGAACTCGGGATGCTGGGCGTGGTTCGAGGACTTGCGGGCGACGGCCGCGACGGCGGTGGTCAGTTCCGCCGCGAGATCCATCATGGGGCGGCGCGGGTTGGCCTCGATCAACCGTGCCAACTCGGCGGTGAACAGGCTGCCGGTCTTGGGCCCCAGCGCCGTCTCCTCGGCCTTGCACGCGGATAGCGCGAGCACCCGGCCCTGCTCCGGGCGCACGCGCTGGAATCCGTTGCGGGGGCGCGGCGCGTACGGAAAGGAACCGTCCTTCCGGGCTTCGGTCGGCCGCTCGTGGAACTCGTCGGCTTCCTGGTACGCCGGCTTCCAGGTCTTCTGGATCGACGCGTCGAGGCTCCGGGTTCCCGTTCCCGAGTGGCAACTGTCGAGGATCACCACCACCTGCGCGCCCCGCACTTCCTTGATCAGGTCCGCGATCTGGTCGTCGGTGATGTACGACTCCGGCCGGGCGATGTTGATCCCGTAGGGGACGATGATTTCGTCCTGGCCATCCTCCTCGTCGCCGTTTTGGTCGGGCACATGGAAGCCGTGGCCCGAGAAATAGAAGATCGCGGTGTCGCCGGGACCGCATTTGCGCGCCAGTTGCTCGCGGAACGCGCGGGTGATCGCGGCGGCGGTCGCCTTCGAATCGGTGAGGGTGGCGATGTTCGACGGCGGGACGGACAGGGCGTGGAGGGCGCGGCGGATGTTCGCGATGTCGGCGTCCAGGCACGGGAGATTGTTGCGGGGATCGTTGTAGGTGCCGACGCCGGTCACGAGGGCATAGGTGGCGGCCCGGGCAACGGGAAGGGTGGTGAAAGCGAGAAGGGCGGCAATAGCGAGGGTCGGCGCGCGCATGCCCCAGAATTGCCGCGCCCCGCCCGGGTGGCAAGGGCGGGCCCGCGGGCAATGCGTCGGTGGGGTCCGGGCATGGCGGGCGGACGCGGCTGCAAGCCGGGGGGCCGATGATGTCCGGATGCGCCCGCTTGAAATCCAGGGCCGCTCGGGGCCAAGGTCGCCCACCATGAGGTCGAGCCTCCGAGACCGGACTTGCGAAGCCACGCGGGAACCCTCCGGAGGAGCCTTTCAAGGACCCGACCCGACCCATTCCCCGCGCATGGGCAATATCCGGTGGCGGCATGGACGTGGCCCGGCGTTCACGCTGATCGAATTGCTGGTGGTCATCGCGATCATCGCCATCCTTGCCGGCATGTTGCTGCCCGCCCTGGGCAAGGCCAAGTCCAAGGCCCAGGGAGTCTCGTGCATGAACAACACCCGGTCGCTCGCGCTGGCCTGGTTGATGTACGCGCACGACGCCAACGATGCCCTGGTGGAAAACCAGAATCTGGGCGGGCCGGGCAGCGTGTCGAACAGTTGGGTCACGGGTTTCCTGACCTGGACCACCGCCGGCGACAACACCAACCTCGTCTATCTGCTCGACGAGAAGTACGCGAAACTCGCCAAGTACCTGGGCGCCGCCAAGAACGTGTACAAATGCCCGGCGGACCACGCGGTCTCGCCCCCGCAGCGCCAGCGCGGGTGGAGCGATCGGGTCCGCAGCGTCTCGATGAACTTCTACGTGGGCGAAGGCGCGACCGCGGGCGCGAAGGACTGGTTTCCCGGACAGCGCACGACCTACAAGAAGCTGGGCGATTTCCGGGTGCTGGGCGCGTCCCGGACCTGGGTGTTCGTGGACGAGCATCCGGACACGATCAACGATGCCGCGATGTTCGTGGACGCGCAGGGGACGGACTGGGTGGACATGCCTGCCAGCTACCACAATGCCTCGTGCGGCTTCGCGTTTGCCGACGGGCATTCCGAAATCAAGAAGTGGCTGGTGGGCCGCACCAGCGTTCCCATCCGGTTCATCGATTGGAGCCGGGTCGGTTTCGACGCGGCCGGGGACATGAGGGACCTGCGCTGGATGCAGGAACGCACCACGGAAAAACCCTGAACGCGGGACTGCGGCTCGCCTGCCAATCCGCGGACGCCGGGCCCGAACGGCGTGGGGTTCCTCCAACGCCCCGTGCTCTCTCCCATCGCCCGATGAATCCGCCCTGCACGCGCCCCGGTGGCAGGTCTGGTTCCTCGCGGAGGATCGTCCCGGTCCCGTTCCCGGCGGCGGTTACGGACGCCACGCTTTCAACGCGGTGCGGAGGAGTTCCCAACGCAGCGTCCGACGCACCTGGGCCGGGGCCACGGGCGCGAGGCGCGACCGGCGGTCGGCCCACAGGTGTGCGCCGATCATGAACTGGTAGTTCATCAGCAGCAGGCAAAAGACCAGTCCGGGGACTCCGTGCCGCCAACCGCCCCCGCCATAGCGCCCCAGAAATTCACTCAGGGGCCGGCGCAGAAGATACTGCACCAGATTGGTGTCGGGGATGTGGTCGGTTCGCCGTCCCTCCAGCGCCGCGTAACGCTGGTACTTCTCCAGAAACTTACCCATGTCGAAACAGCAGCCCGGATGCTCCAAAGCCGCCTCGGGTTCCGCGGGCAAATGCGCCACCGTGCCGGCGATGGACGGGGGTTCGTGGACGACCCCGCTCCAATGGGCGACCCCGCGCCGGAACAGGCGCAATTGCGGGTCGGGCCACTGGATGTGCTCCAGCCAGGTCTCGAAAAAATAGTTCCGCCGCGGCACCCAATAGGCGTCGGCCCCGGGGGCCGCGACGGTGGCCAAGACCCGGTCGCGCAATCCCGGCGACACGATCTCGTCCGCGTCCACCACGAGCAGCCAATCGCCCCGGCACTGGGCCATGGCCTCGTTGCGCACCTCCTCCACGTTGCGGGCGACGGGCACATCGATCACCCGGGCCCCGACGCCGGTGGCCAGTTCGCGGGTCCGATCGTTGCTGGCCATGTCGGCCACCACCGTTTCATCCGCCCAAGCCACGGCCCGGACACACCCCTCGATCCACCGCTCTTCGTTCCGCGTGTGGATCAGTGCCGTGATGGTGGGCCGTGACATCGCGGCGATGTTGCCAAGCCGGGTCGTCCCCGCGTCAACCCCGATCTCCGCAAATCACGGGTGTTGCCGGCGGCCGAGACGGCGTATGAACCGGACGGCCCGCCGCGGCCATTCGCGCCAGCGCAGGCCCCGTTCAAACGCCTCCCATTCCGGGCTGGCATAGGGATCCCCGGGTGCCCCGCCCGCAACCCAAGCCTTGCGGAACGCCACGCGGGTGGCCGGGGAGATCGGGCGCCCGGAATCGAAGTGGGACAGGCCATAATCCCAAGTCCGGCATCCGGCCCATCCGACCGCCTCGAGGTCGGCCAGATACGAGGCGAAGAGCCCGCGGAGGGCCTCCTGTTGTTCGGGGAACGGACGCGAGACCGGCGGCCAGAAAGTTCCTTCCCGATGCCGGATCTGGGTGAAATGAAACAGCAACAACGGCACCTCGTTCACCCTCCATCGACCGTCCGCGCCATGCACCCGACGTTGGTGCAGGTTGAAGTGGGCGACGTTCACGCCGTCGTGGCGCAGCACGGCGGCGCCCGGAAAAAAGCCGGGCACCAAGTCGAGATACTTCTGGTCCACGTACAGCCCGTTCGAACGATCATCCACGCAATCGTGCCGGACACCACGGGCCCACCATTCAAGGAACAGCGGGCCTTCCCCGGAGCTTCGCACCCCCAGCACCCCGGCATTGTAGGCACCGGCGGCCAGCAGGCCCAGGTCGTGCGGGAAATGCCCGTCGGCGGGAAACGGCCGGGTGGCATGCGGGGTCAGCAACACGTCGTGGGCCAACACCTGCCCCCATAGCTCGTCCAAAGGTGCGTACACCCCGAGATCGCCATCCAGATAGAGCGCCGCCGGTTCCCCGCGCACGTCCAGCACATGGCGCAGCAGGTGGACCTTGAGCGCGTTGCACAGCTCGAAGGCCGTGTATTGGAAACAGAAGGCCTGGGCGTCGGGAAGGTCGAGATCCGCGATGCCCAGCACCGTGAAGTCCTCGAGCGCCGGGTCGAACTTCCCGCCCGGACCGTCGATCACCAGAACGTAGGGACGCGCGTCCGGATGCCACCGGCGCAAGGTGCGGACCAAGGCCCGGACATCGCCCAGATAACTCCGGGTGATCACCGTGCACGTCGCGATCGGGGGATTCGAACTCATCGTCTCAGTGAAACACGGTCGCCACGGTCCCGAATCCCGCGCGGCGAAACGCTTCGTCCAACCGCATCCGGGCCCGTTCCTCCGCATCTTTCACCATCCCTCGTCCCGGGCCGACCATTTGGTGATAGCCGAAGATCCACATGCGGCCATGGCGCCTGTCGGGCCATCAAGGGTACCGCGTTCAACAACGGCCAGAGTTTCATGAATGTCATGGGGCCAAACAACTCGAATTTCCCCGCATTGCAGGGGCCGCGGGCGGTCGATCCCCGCCGGCTGCCGCGGTCAAAGCTTCCGGATGAATGGGAAACGATCGGGTTCCCGCCGCATCCCGTGGCCGGAGCGATTGGTGGAACGACGCGGCAGGGGTTCGCTGCGGGGTTTGATATGCAGCCCCCGGGCGCTTCCCGCGGGTGGATCGGGAGACCTCCCGACTCGGGCCACGCCTCCGGTCCCCGAACCCGCCGGCGACGGTCCCGGGGTGGTCGGTCACGAACCATCCCGGGGAACGCGCGCCATTCGTCGTCGTCGCGGAGGATCGCCTCGCCCCCGTTCCCGGCGGACCCGACGTGGCATCGCCGATGCCGTCGGGAGATCCCCAAGCGCGGGCCATGACCCGAAAACCATGGCTCGCCCGCGCGGAGGCGACGCCGGTACGCTCGGTCTAGCCCCACCTCGCATCACCGACGGAGCGTGGGGCAAGTGCCGGCCACCGTTGCGTCCACCACCCCGTTGTCTCCTCCGTCCTACCGATGAAAAGCGCCGCGAAGCATTGCCATTCGTTGCTGGTTCTCCCGGGCCTGATCCTGCTCGCAATCCTTGCCATGCAAGCTGGCTCCGCGGCGCCAGCCGTGGGCGGATTCAAGGCACACGACACGGGCGCGGCACAGCCGAAGGATCTTTTCCCGAAGACCTATGCGGACCCGGCGGTGCCCCTGATGCAGCTCCCGACGCAGTTCCGGTCCCGACGGACGACAGCCAATATCTCCACGACGCCCGACCAGGCGTTCGAGGTGCTGAACGTGCATGGAGCCGGATGCGTGCGGCATTTGTGGTTCGTGTTCGGCGACACGAACCTCGACGGAGTGGAGATCGAGATCGCGGTGGACGGCGCCGAAGCGCCGCAGGTGCGGATGCCGTTCCGGTCTTTTTTCGGGGTGCTGCTGGGCTTCGAGGACTATCACGTCGCCAGCGCCGGATTCGCGAATTTTCCCAACTTCACCATCACCAACGATCCGCGCATTCCACGGAAGGCGCAGCCGGGCTGGAATTGTTACCTGCCCATTCCGTTTTCGAAGGGTTGCCGCATCCGGCTGCACGGGAAGTCTCCGAAAAATGGGGCGGCGATGGTCGACTGGCAACAGTACGGCGAAAGCGTCGACCTGACGCCGCTGCGTTTCCACGCGCAGCGGCACATCGCCCTGCCGGCGTCGCCCGCGAGGCCGTTCCCGATTGCGGAGACGGAAGGAACCGGTTTCCTCGCCGGATACATCATGGGCTGGCGCCAGAAGGACCATGCCGACATGGTGTTCCATAACAGCGGCACCCGCATGCTGATCGACGGCGAGACGGATCCGCACGTGATCGCCGGCTGCAACGTGGAGGATGACTTCGGGTTCTCCTGGGGATTCAACCAGTATCAGACGCCGTGGGCGGGATGCCCGTATCGCGACAACCGGGGCCGCACCGACCAGGACGGGGTCTTCTACCGCTTCTTCGGACCCGATCCGGTCCTGTTCCGGACCTCGTTGTTGTTTACATCGAATGCCCGGCCCGACGACTACGAGGCGGTCTCATACTTCTACAAGGTGCCGCGGTCAAAAGCCCCGGCCGTGGACTCTCCGGGCGAATGGGTGGCCGTCGGGCTGTTTGCCGACGGTGCGGATTTCGATGCGTTCCAAAAGCCCGCCGACGAGGTGGTCCGGCAACTCTCGCTGCCCACGCTGCCCGCCAGCATCCGGGTCGGTTCGACCGACCATCCGATCCGCAGACTGGCGAGCGAGCGTGGTTGGCTGCGGTTGGAACACCTCGTGCAGCACCGCACCGCCCATCCGCCGACGGATCACTCGTATTACATTCGGACAACGCTGCACGGCGACACCCACCGCAGGGCCACGCTGCGTCTGGCGTTCGACGACTGGGCGATCGTCTGGCTCAATGGGACAAAGCTGGCCACGCTGGATCATGCCGGCGGCTTCGAGACGGCGATGCTCCCGGTGTCATTGCACAAGGGCGACAATCAACTCGTGATCAAGACGAACAACCGGCAGAATACCGACCGGCAAATCTGGGCCCTGAATTGCGCCGTGGTATCCGACGCGAAATCCGTGGTTTCGCCCAGACACTAGGGCGTTCTGACCGCAAATTCCTTTGCATGGTGCGGCAGGGAGTTTTGGCGTCAGCCGAGGCGCGAACGACGGGCGGATCCGGAGTGATCCGTGAGGAGCGAGCAACGAAGGATGGCGCCAAAAGGACTGCCGCCCGGTGGGTCGCGGGGAAAATGGCCGGCTGGCTTCGTTGCTCGTCGGTCACAGATCCTCCGGATATGCTCCCTCCTCGCGCCTCGCGATCGGGCCCTTTTGCTCGCGACATCATGCAAGGGATCTGGCGGCCGGCGCACCGGGGAAGCTCGGCCTACTTGGTCACGAGGCCCGCTTTCGGGGAGGGAAAAGGTTCGATGCCCTCATATCCCGGCCACGGAAGCGGGCGGGTTGCCGAATCCGTCGGGGCGTTCCTTGGGAAACACCTTGCGGGCCTCGGTCTGGTCGAGTTGGCCGCGGGTCACGCCCAGTTGGTTCTGCAGATTCAATTCCCGCCAGAGTTGTTCGCCGGTGACTTCCCCCCGCAACAGGGCGCGGTACCGCGCGACGGTCCGTTCGACGGCATCCGGCGTCTCGTCCACGAACTCGATCCGGAAGCGCCGCACCCCCAACGCCCGCATCAGGCCGGCCTGCTCGGCGCCGGTCTGCGCCCGGGCATTGAACACGGTGTTGCGGCATCCCGAATCGGCCTTGAGCGGATGTTCCATCCCCACCCGGTCGCGCAGGCGCACCTCGTGTTTGTCGCAGGGTCGGCCGCAATTGGTATAGTCGGTGCCCTTGGAGAGGAACGCGCAGAACACGCAGTGCTCCATGTGGAACATCGGCATGTGCTGGTGCAGCGTGATCTCGATCCACTCCGGAGGCACCCCGCGCAGCAGTCCCTCGAGTTGCCGGGCGTTGAGGTCGTAGCTGGCCGTCACGCCCTCGAGTCCGTGCCCGCGGACGAAGTGTTCCGCGGAGAGGGGGTTGGCGACGTTCAGCGAGAAATCCCCGCGCCGGCGCTGGCCGGCAAAGAAGCGGATGTGTTCCGCGTTCCGGACCAGATAGCCGTCGGCATTGCTGGAACGCACCAGGTTCAGGATCCATTCCTCGCCGGGTTTGTGGACGCGCGGGGGCGCGACCCAGACGGTGCGGGACGGGCCGTTGCAGGCGCAGGATTCGTGCACCAAGCGCACGGCATCGCGGTAGCGTTTGGGGTCCTCGAAGTCGCAGTACAGGGTGGTGACCCCGCAGCGCAAGGCGGCCTCGAGTTGTTCCATGCGCCGGGCCAGCACGATGAGTTCGGGCGCGGCGTGCGGATCGGGGACCGTGTCCGAGCCGGGGACGCTCCAGGCCGAGGCGGGGACCGTCGGTGCCAGTTGCCAGCGCAACGGGGCGACGCGGAGTTTGTCGAGTTCGGCGACGACCTCGCGGCGAAGGCGGTTCAATTCGCTGACGGGAAGGATGACGGCGCCCTCGAGATGGTTGCGCAGTTCGCCGAGGCGGAACGGCGTGCCCCCGAGCCGCCCGAGTTGGTCGCGCAACCGTTCGGTCGCCAGCGGCTGTTTCTCCGCGGCGGCGAGGGGAATCTGCGATTCGACGCGGGCGACGAGGCCGCGTTCGTCGCGCGCAAACAACGTCATCGGCACGCCGGCGTGGCCGTGGACTTCTAGGGCGACGGGCCGTTGCCATCTGGGGGTGTCGCCCGCGTAGGTGCGCTGGACGTCGCGGTCGAGGGCGGGGTCGTTGGTTTTCCAGAGGCGTTGTCCGGGGAGAACGGCTTGGAGATCCACGGCGTCGTGGCCGAATTCGAGCGCGAGCAGGCCGCCGGGGCGGGGATGCACGGCATAGACACGGCCGCCTTCCTCGTCGAGATCCGGGCGACCGGCGTCGAAGACCACGCCGTCGCCGGGTTTCACGGGGCCTTCGGAGCGGAGCAGGACCTGGGCGCGCTCGACGGAGACCACCTCGCCGAGATACACGCCGCGTTTCTTGCCGAAGCGGGCGTGGACCAATTCCTGGTTGTTGATGCCGCGGAACCAACCGGTCTCGAGGCCACGGCTGAACCCCATCTCGAGGGCGTACCGGGCGCGGTCGGCATCGAAGCCGGGGAGATCGCGGATGGTGCGGATGCGATCGGGATCCCGCGAGCAACCGAGTTCGGCGCCGAGGCGGTCGAGGGCCTCGCGGTAGACGCGGGTGATGCCGGCGACGTACCCGGGACTCTTGAGGCGTCCCTCGATCTTGAGGGAGGCGACGCCGGCGCGGACGAGATCGGGAAGCACATCGAGGCCGGACAGATCCTGGGGCGAGAGGAGGTAACGGCGATCGCCGAGTTCGACGGGTTTGCCGTCGCAGACCAGTTCGTAGGGCATGCGGCAGGCCTGGGCGCATTCGCCCCGGTTCGCGCTGCGGCCGCCGAGCGACTCGCTGGTCAGGCACTGTCCGGAGTAGGCGACGCACAGGGCGCCGTGGACGAAGACCTCGAGCGGGAGAAGCGCGCGGCCGGCGGCGGCGCCCTCGGCCTGCGCGGATTGGATGGCGGCGATGTCCTTGATCGAGTTCTCCCGCGCGAGCACGACCAGTTCGCAGCCGAGTTCCCGGGCCATCTCCACCCCGGCCGGACTGGTCACGGTCATCTGGGTGGAACCGTGGATGGGGAAGTCGGGCGAGATGCGGCGGATGAGGCGGCAGATGCCGACGTCCTGGACGATGGCGGCATCGACCCCGGCGGCGATGATGGAGCGGAGATACTCGGCGGCGGCGGGCAATTCCTCGGGGAAGACCAGGGTGTTGAAAGTGACGTAGCCGCGGACACCGCGGCGGTGGAGGAACTCCATGAGGCCGGGGAGATCGGCCTCGGTGAAGTTGCGGGCGCGCATGCGGGCGTTGAAACGGTCGAGGCCGAAGTAGACGGCATCGGCACCGTTCTCGACGGCGGCGCGCACGCATTCCCAGTCGCCGGCGGGGGCGAGCAACTCCGGGAGGGCGGGCGGGGAGGCCGGGGCGGATGGTTCCGCCGTGCCGTGCCGCGTTCCCGATGGTTCGATTCCTTTCACGATGACGCGGCCGCCGCGGGCCGCGGCCGGAGTAGACACCAAAAGCGGCCGGAAGGGAAACGCGCGGCACGAATCGGTTCCCGGGCCGGTTGTCCCAGAAGCAATGACACCGGGGATGCGGCGGGAGATGGACGCGCGGTTCGGACGGGCGGCGGAGGCGATCGTCGCCGGGGATGTCGCGGGACTGGAGCGCCTGAACCGCGAGGAGAGGGGTTGGTGCGCGCGCGGCCGCCGCGGCCGCACGGGCAGTCCTTGTGGGTTTCCGCCGGGACGGGGGAGGCGACGGCCGCGGCGAACGCGAGGAAACGCGGGCCTTCGCGGGCTTCAGGGCGTCGCGCGCAGCCGGTAGCTCCGGAACGGGGTGGACGGCGAGACGGTGACGGAGCGGAAGCCGTCGGCCGTGG
>WBXI01000033.1 GCA_008933025.1 Verrucomicrobiota bacterium | reverse complement strand
CCTTGTGGCTCTGCTCTCCGCTCGCGGGGACTAACCCACGTATGGCGGACCAATCGCCCCTTCTCCACAGCGCCAGACTCGGCAAGAGCCCTGCGCGAGGCCATAGGGTCTTTCGAAACCGGACGCGACCGGGATGGACGGTGGGGCCTGGTCGCACAGCGGAGTGGGCGTCGCTGACGCTCCTACCCTCCGCACTCCACGGCGTTCCGCGCGGGGAACCGCACGGCCTGTCTCCCGCGTGCGGCGCCCCCGGTGCCATTCCCCGGGCTTGACCCGGCGCCCGAGTTTCGGCAATCAGGTCGGGTCATGAATCGTCCCGTTGCCCCGCGTGCCGCCCGGATCGTCGCCGTCGCGACGGCCCGAGCTTCGGCCATCGCGGCGGCCGCAGCCGCCCCCGCCGCGGCCTGATCCCCGCTTCCCGGCTTCGCCCCGGTCGGTTCCGGCAAGCACTTCGGGATTCCCCGCAGCCATTTCCTTTGGTTCCAATCAGCCTCCGTCACGCACCCGAATCGTATGTCCTCTCCCCAGCGCAATTTCGTGGCCGACCACGTCGCCGGCATCCCGCGGTCCGGGATCCGTGATTTCTTCGACGTGGTGCAGCGCATGCCCGACGCGATTTCCCTCGGCGTCGGCGAGCCGGATTTCGTCACGCCGTGGCACATCCGCGAGGCGGCGATCTACGCGCTGGAACGGGGCCGGACCCAGTACACCGCCAACCTCGGCCTGCTCCGGCTGCGCGAATCGATTTCCACCTACGTCGCGAAAAAGTTCGGGATGACCTACGACCCGCTGTCGCAGGTGCTGGTGACGGTCGGGGTTTCCGAGGCGCTCGACCTCGCCCTGCGCGCGGTGCTGAACCCGGGCGACGAGGTGATCTACCACGAGCCGTGCTACGTGAGCTACGCGCCGTCGGTGGTGCTGGCGCACGCGGTGCCGGTGCCGGTGTCCTGCCGGCCGGAAGACGGGTTCGCGGTCAGCGCCAAGGCCATCGAGGCGGCGATCACGCCGCGGTCGAAGGTGCTGATGATCTCCTTCCCCACGAATCCCACGGGCGGGACCATGACGCGGGCTCAGTTGCTCGAGATCGCCGCTGTGGCCAAGCGCCACGACCTGCTGGTGTTGACCGACGAGATCTATTCCGAACTCACCTTCGAGGGCGAACACGTGTCGATCGCGTCGTTGCCCGGGATGGCGGAGCGGACGATTTTCCTGCACGGGTTTTCGAAGGCATTCGCGATGACCGGATTCCGGATCGGGTACGCGTGCGGGCCGGCGGGGTTGATCGAGGCGATGATGAAGGTGCACCAGTACGCGATCATGTGCGCGAGCATCATCGCGCAGGAAGCCGCGGTGGAGGCGCTGGAACACGGGGAGCCCGCGGCGAACGAGATGCGGGACCAGTACTGCATGCGGCGGAATTTCATCGTGAAAGCGCTGAACGACATGGGACTGCCCTGCCACCGGCCGCGCGGTTCGTTCTACGCCTTCCCGGACATCCGGGGGACGGGGCTGGGCTCGCGCGACTTCGCGGTGCGTTTGCTGCAGGAGGAGAAAGTGGCGGCGGTCCCGGGCGGGGCCTTCGGGCCGACGGGCGAGGGATTCCTGCGGATGTGTTTCGCGACGGCGATCGACCAGATCCAGATCGCGATGGAACGGACCGCGCGTTTCGTGGAACGGGTGCGGAAGGAGCAGGGCCGGTGAGCGGGATGGCCCCCCCCATCGACACCGCGGCGGTGTTCGGCCAACGTTGGCCCGCATGAACGCGGCCCCGCTGATGCCGTCGCTCGCGCGCGTGGTGCGCGGGCTGTCGGCGTTGTTCTGGGGATTGCCGTTGGCGTTGCTGGCGTGCGTGAAGACGGCGCTGGGGGACACCTGGCGGGTCCTCGGGGTTTGGGGAACGCCGTTCTGGCGTTCGCGCGGCGTGCCCGGCGTTTTGCTGGATGCCTTCGCGGCGTCCCTGCCGGGATTGGCGGCGCTGGCGTTGTTGCTGTACGGGCTGCGATCGCTGGTCCGGTTCCAGCCGCAGGAGCGGGTTTGGACGGGCGCGGTGGAACGGGCGAGCCTCCTGAACCTGGTGTTGCTGGGCCTGCTGCCCTTCGCCCACTGGTGGAACGTGCGCCCCAGCCATCCCCTCTTCCTCCAAAGCCTCGGGCTCTTCGTCCTGTGCGGCATCGCCTTCATGCTGGCCTTGAACGGCGTGCTGTCCCGGCTCGCCGCGATGCTTCCCGACGAGGTGCTCCGCTCGGACACCCGTCTTTTCACCCGGGTCAACGGCTGGTTGATCGGGATCCTCGGCGTCCTGCTGGCGCTGGAATGGATCTCGGTGGCCATTCCCGGGCGGATTCCCGTCGCCATCCCCTTGTTCCTCGAGGAAGTGGCCGAGTCGAGGAACTGGCTGCTCACGATGCTCGCGTTGCTGCCGTTGGCACTGACCATGACCCTCCTCTGGAAGGCCAAGGAAGCCATCCTCACCAGCGTGTTCCGGGGCCATTAGACGGAACCCCGCGACGCGGGCCGCGATCCGGCGATTCCCCCGTCCCCCGGGGTCGTGGCGCGCGGGCAAGACGGTCGCTCGGCATCGTTCCGGAATGGACGGCGCCCCGTGCCTTCGCGTGGCGGCGCCCGCCGGAATTTTCTGTAACTCCCCGGACCCCGGCGTGGTCAACCTCCCCGTACGTCACCGTCTAGCATTCATCGAAACCATCCAGCGGAGGATTCCATGCAAAATCGCATCATGCGTCTCATGTCGGCGGCCGGGATCGCGGCCACACTCACCCTCGCGACCGTCCCGATGTCGGCGCAGGACAACAATGCCCAGGACGCCCAAGGGGGCCAAGGGGGCCGCCGCCGCAACCGTGGCGGGGGGCAAGGCGCGCCCGACGGCGGCAACTTCGATCCCGCGGCCATGCGCCAACGGATGAGCGAGCGCATGAAGGAGCAGTTCGGGGTCAAGGACGACGCCGAGTGGAAGCTGATCTCGGAACGCGTCGAGAAGGTCACGGACGCCCGTCGCGAGGTTGGCGGACGCGGCATGTTCGGCATGATGGGTCGCGGGGGTCCGGGCGGACCCGGCGGCGCGCCGGGCGGCGCACCCGGCGCCGATGCCGCGGGTGGCGGACGCCGCGGCGGTGGATTCGGCGGCACGACGAGCCCCGAGGCCGAGGCGCTCCAAAAGGCCATCGAGGCCAACGCGCCGGCCGACGAGATCAAGACCAAGCTCGCCAAGTACCGCGCCTCCCAAAAGGACAAGCAGGCGAAGCTGGACAAGGCCCAGGAAGAATTGCGGGAGGTGCTGTCCTCGAAGCAGGAAGCCCAGGCCGTGCTGATGGGTCTGCTCAAGTAAACGGCGGCGATTCCGCGGCGGCGGGACTCCCGTGTCCCGCCGTCGCTTCCCCTTTCCCATGGCCGACGCCTCCCCAGTCACCGCGCTGCTCGACCGCATGGTCGGCGACCGCCAGTTGTCCACCGACGACGCGCGGACGCTCGGGTTGTTGCGCGACGGTGCCGCGCCGTCCACGGAGGCCGAGGTCCTGAAGTGGCTCGCCCGGGAATACGAGGTCCCGTTCGACACCCTGGAAGCCATCGATCCCGATCGCCAGGTCCTCGGACTCTTCCCGGCCCGCATCCTTCTCCGGGAGGAATTGCTCCCGCTGCGGCGCGACAACGGCACCGTCGAGATCGCCACCAGCCGGCTCTTCGCGACCCAGGGACTCGACGCGTTGAAATCGCTGACCGGGCTGCACCTGCAGCCGGTGCTCGCGCCGCGCGAGGCCATCGTTCGCGAGATGAAAAAGCGCCTCGGTGTCGGCGCGGACACCATCGACACGCTCGGCGAGGAGGAATCGTTCCAGGTCGTCGACGACAACGGGGACGAGGACACCAACCTCGACACGGCGGCCGAGGACGCGTCGATCATCCGGTTCGTCAACCAGGTCCTGCGGGACGCCATCGAACTGCGGGCGTCGGACATCCATCTGGAACCATTCGAGGACGAGATGCGCATCCGGTACCGCATCGACGGCGTGCTCCAGGACGTGCCGGTGCCGGCGCAGATCAAGCGCTTCCAGCCTGCCATCGTTTCCCGCGTCAAGATCCTCAGCCACCTCAACATCGCCGAGAAGCGCCTGCCCCAGGACGGCCGCATCAAGATCCGGCTCGACGACGCGGAGGTGGACATCCGCGTGTCGGTGATCCCGATGTTGCACGGCGAGGCGGTGGTGATGCGCCTGTTGCGGCAGAACGCGACGTTGCTGGGGATGGGCCAACTCGGGATGGACGAGCGGGAGCTGAAGTCGTTCCGGCGGGTGCTGGGGTTGCCGCACGGGATCGTGCTGGTGACGGGCCCGACCGGCAGCGGCAAGACTTCCACGCTCTACACCGCGCTCCACGAGATCAACGATTCCGTCCGCAAGATCATCACCATCGAGGACCCGATCGAGTACCAGCTGAAGGGGGTGAACCAGATCCAGGTGTCGGAGAAGGCGGGCCTGACCTTCGCGCGGGGACTGCGGGCGATCCTGCGGCACGATCCCGACGTGCTGCTGATCGGCGAGATCCGCGACGCGGAGACCGCGACCATCGCGGTGCAGGCGTCGCTGACCGGCCATTTGGTTTTCTCGACGCTGCACACCAACGACGCCCCGGGCGCGTTGACGCGGCTCGTCGACATGGGCGTGGAGCCGTATCTGGTGGCGTCGTCGCTCGAGGCGGTGCTCGCGCAGCGATTGGTGCGGGTGTTGTGCCCGCATTGCCGGCAGGTCGACGTCTCGCCGGCGGCGCAGACCCTGGCGGCCGAGCTGAAATTCCCGGCCGGCACCGCGATTTTCCGGGCGGTGGGTTGCCGCGAGTGCCGGAACACCGGTTACCACGGCCGGCGCGGCATCTTCGAGTGGATGGACACCACGCCGGAGATCCGGCGCCTCATCCTCAAGAGCGCTTCCAGCGGCCAGATCCGCGACGCCGCGCGCCGCGCCGGCATGCGGATGCTGGCGGACGACGGCTGGCGTTTGGTCCGGCTCGGGGTCACGACGCCCGAGGAAGTGCTGCGGGTCACCAAGGCCCAGTCGGACGGCGAGGAGTCCGGCGGCAACCAAGCGGCCGAGATCGTCGCCACCGCCGCCGGCTGAAAGGAACTTCCCCATGGCTTCCTTTCACTACCGCGCGCTGCAGCCCAACGGCTCGGTCGCCGAGGGCCGGCTCGATGCCGGCAACCGGACCGAGGCCCTGCGGCTGATCGAGTCCAAGGGACTCCGCCCGATCCGGCTCGACGAGAACGGGGCCGGGGCCCCCTCGACCCCGTCTTCCCGGCCCGCCGCGAGGAAAGAACCGGCACCGGGACCGAAACCGGCGTCCAAGCCCGCCGCCAAACCGCCGGCGAAGCCCGCGGCGAAGGATGGACCGCAGGAAGCCAAGGGCGCGGTGGAATCGCCGGGGCCGGGTGCGGCCAAGGGCGCGATCACCCAGCGGGTGCTCGAGAATTTCACCCGGTTGCTGGCGAGCCTTCTGGCCGCCGGGGTGCCCCTCAGCCGCGCGCTGGTGATCCTCCAGCGCGAGGCCGCCAATCCCGCCGCCGGCGCGCAGTGGAAGGAAATCCACGACCTCGTCGTCGACGGCCTTTCGCTGGCGGAGGCGATGGGCCGGGCGCCGAAAGTATTCCCGCGGGTCTACGTGGCCATGGTGGAGGCGGGCGAGACCGGCGGTTTCCTCGATCTGGTGCTCAGCCAGATCGCCGACTTCCAGGCCCGCGAGAAGGAAATGAAGTCGAAGGTGATGACCGCGTTGTTGTACCCGGCGATCCTGCTGGTGCTCGCGCTCGGCGTGCTGGTGTTCCTGCTGGTGTTCTTCATCCCCCGGTTCCAGCCGATCTTCGCGAGTTTCGGCGCCGAACTGCCGCTGCTGACTCGCATGATCATCGGGGTGAGCGAGGTGCTTCGCGGCTACGGGTTGCTCATCGTCGCCGCCATCGTCGTCGCCGGGGCCTCGTTCCGCACCTGGCTGGTGTCCGCCGCGGGGAAGCGCGCCTGGGAAGGCGCCATCCTCCGCGCGCCCGTCGTGGGACCGCTGGTCGCGCAGTTCGCCATGTCCCGCTTCTGCCGCATGCTCGGCACCCTGCTCGGCGCCGGCGTCCCCCTCGTCAACAGCCTCAACGTCGCGCGGCGCTCCATCGGCAACCAGATCCTCGTCGACGCCGTGTCCAATTCCATCGACCGCGTCAAGGAGGGCAAACAACTCGGGCCCAGCCTCGGCGATTGCCGGACGCTGTTCTCGGGATCGACCCTCGAGATGATTTCCGTGGCGGAGGAGAGCGGGAAGCTCGACCGCGAATTGGTCCGGTTGGCCGACACGACCGAAGGCGACCTCGACCGCCAGTTGAAGACGTCGGTCGCCCTCGCCGAGCCGCTGATGCTTTTCCTGATCGCCGGCTTCGTCGGCGTGATCTTCATCGGCATGGTGATCCCCATCTTCTCCCTCCAGGAACACATCAAGTGACCTTGCAACGAATCCATCCCATGAGAACGAACCGGAACCAGACGGCCGCGCGCCGGCGCAGCGGCGGCTTCACCCTCATCGAACTGCTCCTCGTGCTCGTCATCCTCGGCATCCTCGCCGGCATCGTGGTGCCGAAGTTCGCGGGCAAGACCGAGATGGCCCGGCAGACCGCGGCCGTGTCGCAGATCGCCACGTTCAGCACCGCCCTGGACACCTACGAGGTCGATACCGGCCGCTATCCGCGGGGCAAGAACGGCCTGCTGGACCTGGTGACCATGCCGCGCGACGTCCAGAACTGGCACGGGCCCTACATGCAGAAGGACATCCCCAAGGATCCCTGGGGCAACGACTACGTGTACGAGTGCCCCGGCAAACACAACCCCAGCGGCTACGACCTGTATTCCATGGGACCCGACGGCCGGGCCGGGACCGAGGACGATGTCACCAACTGGCAACAGGCAAACCAGCAGAAGCGCTGACGCGGCGCACCGCGCCGGGTTCACGCTCATCGAGCTGATCCTGGTGATGGCCCTGCTCGTCGTCGTCCTCGCGTTGGTGGCGCCGTCCCTCGGGAATTTTTTCCGGGGACGAACGCTCGATTCCGAGGCGCGTCGGTTCGTGTCGTTGGCCCGGTTCGGCGAGAGCCGCGCCGTTTCCGAAGGAATCCCCATGTTGCTCTGGATCGACGTCCGCCAGGGTTCCTACGGGCTTGCCGCGGAACCGACCTACGGGGCGACGGACCCGCACGCGGTGTCCTACGAGGTGGGGCGCGACGTCGTGATCGAGATCCTGGCCCCGGCGTCCGCCGCGGCGCGGCGCGAACAGGCCCAGGCCAGTGCCCGCCTCGGCCGCGATGCCACCGTGGTCCGCTTCCAGCCCGACGGTTTCATCGGCGAGGGCGGTCCCGAGGTCGTTGCCTTCCGTCCCGATCCCAAGGCCGGCCGGAAGGTCGAGCCGGGCGACGGCGTGTGGGTCGCTCGCAGCCAGAACGGGCTGCACTATGAAATCCCGACCAACCAATTCCTCTATGCGCGCCGCTGAACGCCGCCGCCGGTCGGGGTTCACGCTGGTCGAGGCCATCGCGGCGCTCGGGTTCCTGGCGATCGTGATCCCGGTCGCCGTCGAGGGACTCCAGATCGCGAGCCGGGCCGGCACGGTGGCGATGCGGAAGTCCGAGGCCGCGCGGGTGGCGGACCATTTGTTGGGCGAGATGGTGGCGACGGGCCAATGGAGGCAATCGGGCGGCGGGACGTTGCGCGAGGGATCCAACGAGTACCGCTGGAAGGTGGAATCGAAGGCCTGGGAGAAAGACGCGTTGAAACTGGTGACGCTGCAGGTGGTCTACACCGTTCAGAACCGCGAGTACGACGTGCGGGTGAGCACCCTGCTCGACGCGTACCAGCAATGAACCGGGCCCCGACCACGAAACCACGACCATGAACGCCACGCCGCGAACCACCCTGCCCGCCGGAACCCCGGCGGCCGGGGCCGCGCGCATCGGCACGGCGCCGGCCATCCGGGCGTTCACGCTGATCGAACTGTTGCTGGCGATGACGATTTTCGCGGTGGTACTCAGCGCCATCAGCGGGGTGTTCTACGGCGCGATGCGGCTGCGCACGCGGACGGCGGCGGCCATCGAGGAAGCACTGCCGGCGCAACGCGCGCTGGCCATCCTCCGGCAGGATCTGGCGGGAATCGTCCTGCCCCGGGGCACGATCCACAGCAACCTGACGGCAGTCGCGGGGTCGGGCGACGGCGCGGTGCAGGACACCGACATGGCCATCTACACGTCGAACGCCGCGCTGTCCGACCGGGTCCCGTGGGGCGAGGTGCAACGGATCGCGTACGGGTTGCGGTCGCCGACCAACCTGTCCGGGACGTTCGGCAAGGATCTGGTGCGGTTGGTGACGCGCAACCACCTGCCGCCGCTCCAGGACGAACCCGAGGAACAACGCCTCCTCGCCGGCGTCCAGCGCATCGAGTTTTCCTTCCATGACGGCACCACCTGGCAAAACGCCTGGAACGCCACGAACCAGGAAATCCTCCTGCCGGTGGCGGTGAAGGTGCTGCTCACCCTGGCCGAGGATCCCGCACGCCGGAATGCCGGCGGTTCCCCCGCCGCGTCCCGCGAACCCCTGCAACTGGTCGTGCCCATCCTGGTCTCCGGGACCAACGCGGCCAGCGCCTCGGACTCCACGGGAGGAGGCCAGCCATGAGGATCCCCTTCCCGTCCGGACGCCGCGAACGCGACGGCACCGCGCTGGTGATCGTGTTGTGGATCGCGCTGGGGTTGGTCAGCATTGCCCTCTACTTCGGCAACGCCTGCGCGCTGGAACTCCGCGCGGCGGACCATCGCGTCGCCTCGATCGAGGCCTTGCACGCCCTAGACGGCGCGGCGCGCTACGCGATGTACGTGCTGACGAACACCGACCAACCGGGCGTCCTTCCCGCGCCCACGACCTACCAGCGCGAGGCGGTGGCGGTGGGCGACGCACGGTTCTGGTTCCTGGGACGGGACACCACCGCGGTCCAGTCGGCGTCGCCGGACAAACCCTTCTTCGGGCTCGTCGACGAATGCTCCAAGTTGAACCTCAACACCGCGACGGTCGCGATGCTCACCAACCTGCCGGGGATGACCCCGGAACTGGCGGCCGCGATCGTCGATTGGCGGGACGCGGACGGGGATCTCACGGACGGGGGGGCGGAAGACGACTTCTACCTGCGGTTGAACCCGCCCTACCACTGCAAGAACGCGCCCTTCGAGAGCATCGAGGAACTCCGCCTCGTGGCGGGGGCCGACATGGAGGTGTTGTTCGGCGAGGACACGAACCTGAACGGCGTCCTCGATCCGAACGAGAACGACGGGCCGGGGTCGTTGCCGGCCGACAACCGGGACGGGCACCTGGATGCGGGAATCCTCGAGCATGTCACCGTCCACAGCCGCCAACCCACCGCCCTGCCCGACGGGACGGCGCTGGTGAACGTCGGCACGGCCGGCGCCCTGCAGCGGGTCGCGCCCCTGCTCCAGGAACATCTGGGTTCGGACCGGGCCAACCAGATCCTCGGCAGCCTCGGCGGCGGGCCGGGCGGCGGGAACAACACCACCTTCCGCAGCGTCCTCGAGTTCTATATCCGGAGCCGGATGACCGCGAACGAGTTCGCCCAGATCGAGACCAACCTCATGGCCTCGGCGGCCCAGAACGCCCCGGCCCCCGTCAACGTCAACACCGCCAGCGAGACCGTCCTCGCCTGCATCCCGGGCATCGGGATCGACAATGCGTCGTCGTTGGTGGCCTTCCGGCTGGCCAATGCCGACCGGCTCGACAGCCTCGCGTGGGTCGCCGAGGCGCTTCCCCGGGCCAACGCCCTCCAGGCCGGCCCGTACCTCGCCGGGCACAGTTACCAGTATTCGGCGGACGTCGTCGCGGTCGGCCACAATGGCCACGGATACCGTCGCGTGCGCTACGTGATCGACACCTCCGGCACCACCGCGCGGATCGTCGCGCGCCGCGACCTCGGCCATCTGGGCTGGGCGCTCGGGCGCGAGGTGCGCGAGAAGCAGCAGCTTTTGCTTACCCAGAACCAACGATGAAGTCCTGGCTCCCCATGAAACGCCACCCCGCGGTGCTCGGCCTCGCCCTCGACGGGCGCCGCGCCGAGGCGTTGGCCGTGCGCCGCACCAATGGTTCGGTCGAGGCCGGCGACGGCGCGTCGTTCGTGTTCTCGGCGGACCTCGCGACCGGCGACCTCGCGGTGCTCGGCGCGGAACTGCGCGCGCAACTCGATGCCGCCGGCATCCGCGAGCGCCGCTGCGTCGTCGGCCTCCCGCTCGACTGGGCCATGTCCCTCGCGACGCCCCTGCCGGAGCTTCCGGAGGAGGACATCGCCGCCATGCTCCAACTCGAGGCCGAACGCGGGTTCCCGTATCCGCCGGACGCCCTGGTGGTGGCCCAATCGCGGTTCGGCCAACAGCCCGGCGGCGCCGGCGCGCTCCAGCTCGCGATCCCCACCGAGCGGGTCGAACGCATCGAGCAATTGCTGCGCGCGGCGAAACTGGTTCCCGTGTCGTTCACGCTGGCGTTCCCGCTCCTGGTCGCGGCTTCCGCCGGTTCGCCCGACCGCGCCGTGACCCTCGCCGTCGGCGAGACCGCCGTCGCCGTCGCGATCGGCAGCGGCACCGGGCTCGCCGCGCTGCGCACCATCGCGGGTGCCCTCGACCCGTCCGGCGCCGCGCCCATCGCCCGCGCCGACGTCGTTGCCCGCGAGCTTCGGGTCACCCTCGGGCAGGTCGACGCCGGGCTGCGGTCCCGGATCGAACGCCTGCGCATCGTCGGGACCGCGGCCGCGGCGGACCGTCTGGGAACCGAATTGCAGGCGCGGGCGGCGGGGATGGGACTGGTGGTCGAGCGGGTGACCGCGGCCAATCCCAAGGCGCTGGGGCTCGGCGTGCCGCCGGGGCGGGCATTGACGGGAGCCCTGGTGCTGGCGACCCGGCACCTGTCGGGCAAGCCCACCGGACTCGAGTTCCTGCCGCCGCGACTCTCGGCATGGCAGCAGTTCACCTCGCGCCATTCGTCGAAACAACTCGCCTACGCGGGCATCGGGGTGGGCGCGGTGGCGGTGGCCGTGCTGCTCGCGTTCGGCTTCCAGCAGTACCAACTCGCGACCCTCGGCGCCGACTGGACGCGCATCGAGAAGCGGGTCGAGAAGGTCGCCGCCATGCGGGCCCAGATCCGCCGCTTCCAACCGTGGTACGACGACTCCTTCCGCACCCTCGGGGTCCTGCGGCGCCTGACCGAGGCCTTCCCCGAGGACAATTCCGTCACGGCGAAATCCATCGAAGTCCGCGATGCCGGCCTGGTGGTCTGTTCGGGAACGGCGCGCGACAACAGCGCGTTGCTCCGGACGCTGGACCGCCTGCGTTCGGCCGTCGGGGTCAGCGAGGTCCAGGTGGAGCAGGTCCACGGCAAGGCCCCGCAGCAGTTCACCTTCAATTTCCGCTGGGACAGCTCGGCACGGAAGCCATGAAAATCGACCTCCGCAACCGCCAGCACCTGCTGCTCCTCCTCGTCGGGCTGCTCGCCGTGTATTGGATCGGCGACAAACTCGTCATCGGCCCCCTCGCCGCGGTCTGGCAGGCCCGCTCCGAGCGCATCGTCGAGCTGCGCAAACGCATCCAGCAGGGGAAGGAGCTGCTGGTCCAGGAACGGCGGACCCTCGAGAAATGGGAACGCATGCGCACCAACGCCCTCCCCGGCGCGGTCTCGTCCGCCGAGGGCACCGTCCTCCGATCCTTCGACAAGTGGTCCGCCGACAGCCGCATCAGCGTCACCTCGGTCCGGCCACAGTGGAAACATCCCGAGGAGGACTACATGACGCTCGAGTGCCGCGTCGATGCCTCGGGCAGCCTCGCGGCGCTGTCGCGGTTCCTGTACGAACTGGAGGCGGATCCGATCGGGGTGCGCATCGACTCGCTGGAATTGTCCTCCCGGGAGAGCGACGGCTCGCAACTCACCCTTGGCCTCACGGTGAACGGCCTCTATCTGAACCCGCCCCCGCAATGACGCCTTTCCCCGCCAACGCCCGTTCGCTGCTGCTCGCGGCCCTGCTCGCCGCGGGTGCCCCCGGCTTTGCCCGCGCCGACGGCACCAACGCCCCGGCCGGACCATCCCCGGCCACGACCAACGCCCCGGCCACCGCCACGAACACGCCGGCCGGCCCGACGGGCACGAATGCCGTCGCGGGCAAGGTCCCGGAGGCCGCCCGCGGCGGCACCGGCGGCGCCGCCACCAACGCCCCCGCGGCCATGCCGGCGGACGACTCCGCCGCCAACGGGTCCAGGAAGATCGAGTTCGCCGATTTCCGGTTGGTCGGCGACCGCAACATTTTCAACCCGAACCGATCGGCACGCGCGGCCCGCAATGGCCGCGGCGTCGAACGCAAACCGGTCCGGATCGAGACGTTCAGCCTGGTGGGGGTCATGAATTACGACCGGGGCGACCTGGCGTTTTTCGACAGCGCCGCGGCGGCGTACCGCAAGAACGTGCGGACGAACGAGACGATCGCCGGCTACCGGGTGGCGGCGGTGACGCCCAGCGAGGTGAAGCTCGAGGCGAACGGAAAGACGGTCGTGGCCCGGGTGGGCACACGGTTCCGCAGGGCCGACGAAGGCCCGTGGGAGTTGACCGCGCCCGGGGGAGTCCCCGCGGCGGAACCGAAGCCGGAGCCGGCCTCGGCGGACGGAACGACGGATGCCGAACCGGCGGCGGATGCCGCGGCGGAGAAGGAAACGGCGGGTGGAGGAACGAGCGGCGAGGTCAGCGACGTGCTGAAGCGCCTGAGGCAAAAGCGTGAACAGGAGAACAAGAATGAAAAACAATAGTCCCCGAAACTGGCCGGCCTACTTCCTGGCCGGGATGTTGGCCTGGGGTGGCCTGCGTGCGGAAGACGTCCCGGCGGCCAAGGCCGCGGAGCCCGTCGCCCCCGACACCGCGGCGACCCCGGCACCGTCCACCAACGCCCCCACGGCGTCCAAAAGCCTCCGCCTCAACTTCCGCAACGCCCCGCTCGAGATGGTGCTCAACTATCTCAGCGACGCCGCGGGTTACATCATCGTCCTCGACACCGAGGTGCGCGGCAAAGTGGACGTGTGGAGCAACCAACCGGTCACCGCGGACGAGGCCTTCTCGATCCTCGACACCGTGCTCAGCAAGAACGGCTACTCCGCCATCCGCAACGGCCGGACCCTGCGCATCATCAGCAAGGACCGCGCGAGCCGCTCCGACATCCCCGTCAGGAAGGGCCCCAACCCCGCCGATATCCCGCGCACCGAGGAGATGGTCACCCAGATCATCCCGATCCGCTACATCAGCGCCACCCAGCTCACCCAGAACCTCCAGCCCCTCATGTCGTCCGACGCCACCATGAGTGCCAACGAGGCCGGCAACGCCCTGATCATCACCGACACCCAGATCAACATCCACCGGGTCGCCGAGATCATCGCCGCGCTCGACACCTCCAGCGCCGGGGCGACGACGATCAAGGTGTTCGCGCTCCGGTTCGCGGATGCCAAGGAACTGGCGGCGGTCGTGAAGGAACTCTTCCCGTCCCAGGCCACCGGCACCGGCGCGGGTGGCAACCAGGGCGGCAACCAAGGGTTCAACAACTTCGGTCGCTTCGGTGGATTTCCCGGTGCCGGCGGGCAGGGCGGCGGTGGGAACCGGGGTGGCGGCGGCGGTGCTGCCGCCGGCGGCAACACCCGCGCGTCGGCCTCGCGCGTCACCGCCGTCGCCGACGAGCACAGCAATTCGCTCGTCGTCAACGCGCCCGACGACGTCATGCCCTCCATCGAGGAACTGGTCCAGAACGTCGACACCAACGTGCAGGACGTGACCGAACTGCGCGTGTTCCGCCTCCGGTACGCGGATCCCGGCGAGATGGCGGACGTGCTTTCCAGCCTCTTTCCCGACGAGACCCGTTCCAACGACAATTCCCGGACGCAGGTGCGGTTCGGCGGCGGCCCGTTCGGCGCTTTTGGCGGCGGTGGCAACCGCGGTGCCGCGACGGCGGGCGCCGACAGCGAGCGCGCCAAGAAGAAGGGACGCGTGCTCGCCGTGCCCGACCAGCGGACCAGCTCCGTCATCGTCAGCGCGGCCCACGATCTCATGGGCCAGATCGGCGAGATGGTCGCGCAGCTCGATTCCAATCCGGCCCGCAAGCAGAAGGTCTTCGTCTACGAGCTGGAGAACGCGGATCCCAACCAGGTCCAGGAAGTCCTGAACAACCTGTTCGTCAACTCGCAGACGTCGAACCGGAACCAGCGCTCGTCCTCCGCCCAGAACAGCGCGCTCACCACGCGTTCCACCCAGAATACCCAGAACAGCAGCGGCCGGTCCGGCACCGGCGGCTTCGGCACCGGCACCGGCGGCGGCGGTGGTGGCGCCGGCGGCGGTGGCCGCGGCAACTGACCGACCCCCATCCAATGTCCAATTCCCAGGAAAACCCATCCATGAACTTTCCTTCCCGTATCCGCCCGGCCGCGTGCCTCGCGTTCTCGCTGGCGGCACTCGCCGCCGCCCCGGCCTTCGCCCAAGGGGGCTTCGGCGGCGGCGGCGGTCTTGGCGGCGGCGGCACCGCCCGACGCTCCGGTTCCGGCTCCACCACCCGCCAGTACCCGAACAACACCCAGGTCGGCGATGCCACCGTCTCCATCGATCCCGAGACCCGCAAAATCATCGTCATCACCGACGACGAGACCAACCTCCAGATCGGCGACGTGATCAAGAGTCTCGATCGCCCCCGTCCCCAGGTGCTGATCAAGGTCGTGTTCCTCGAGGTCACCCACAACAACAGCTCCGACATCGGCGTCGAGGGCGGCTGGGCCAAGGGCGTCGGCGGTGGCAATACCGGCAGCGTCGGCAATGTCTTCGGCCTCTCCGGGCTCAACAATGCCGTGTCCAACAATGTGCCCAACGCGCTCGGCCAACCCGTCTCCAGCTTCGCCCCGCCCGGTGCCGGCCTCTACCAGATGCTCGGTTCCGACTACCAGGTCGCCCTCCGCGCCATCGCCCAGGCCGGCAAGGCCGAGATCCTCTCGCGCCCGTCGATCCTCGCCCGCAACAACCAACCCGCCACCATCTCCCTCGGCCAGCAGGTCCCGCTCGTCAGCAACACCCGCTTCGATGCCGTCAACGGCCAGATCAACACCGTCACCTACCAGAACGTCGGCATCATCCTCCGCGTCACCCCGTTCATCAGCAACGACGGCATGGTCGAGATGATCGTCTCCCCCGAGACGTCGTCGCTCGCCGACAAATCGTTCTGGGTTCCCATCTCCAAGGACGCCCTCGCGCCGGTCATCAACTCGCGCGTCGCCGACACCGTGGTCGTCGTTCCCGACGGCCAAACCGTGATCATCGGCGGCCTCATGTCGAACGAGGTCACCGAATCCGAGAGCAAGATCCCGCTCCTGGGCGACATCCCGTGGCTCGGGAATGCCTTCAAGAGGAAGCAAAAGCAGAACACCAAGACGGAGCTGATGATCTTCCTCACCCCGCACGTGATCGCCGCCCCGGGACAACTCGCGAACCTCACCGCCGAGGAACGCGCCAAGGCGACGCTCAAGGTGAAGTCGATGACCGAGGAGCAGCTCGACAAGTTCCTGGAAACCGTCCCCCTGAAGGGCGATCCCAAGGCCGCGCCCGCCCCCGACGCCAAGAAGAAAAAGAAGTGACCGGCGGGAAGCGATGGGGAGGCGATGCCGCGCGGCGCGTCTCCCCGCCGCTTTCGGCGGCAAGAGGCGCCCGATCCCTCGTTGCTCCCCGAGAAAAACCGTTTTCATCGGGCGCGTTCGGCGCACAGTGACCGGGTGATTCCCCACGCCCGCGCCGTCGCCCCATGAAACGGTCGTGCTCCAGTCTGGTGCTCCTGTTCGCCGCGTTGTTGCCGGCGATGGCGGGCGACGCGACGAACCACTGGGCCTACCAACCGGTCGTGCGCCCGGCCGTTCCCGGCGTCGCCAATGCCACCGGGAATCCCGTCGATGCCTTCGTGCGCGCCAAATTGGCCGATCGCGGGCTGGCCCCGGCTCCGGAAGCCGACCGCCGTTCGCTGGTCCGCCGCGTGTTCCTCGACCTGACCGGTCTGCCGCCGACGCCCGAGGAAGCCGCGGCGTTCGAGGCCGACGACGCTTCCGACGCCTACGGGCGCCTCGTCGATCGCCTGCTGGCGTCGCCGCGCCACGGCGAGCGCTGGGCGCGCCACTGGATGGACGCCGCGCATTTCGCGGAGACCCACGGGCACGACCAGGACCGCATCCGCACCCACGCCTGGCCGTACCGCGATTACCTCGTGGCCTCGTTCAACGCCGACAAGCCCTACGACCGGTTCGTGCGCGAGCAGGTGGCCGGCGACGCGTTGTTCCCGGACGACCCGACGGCGACGGTGGCCCTCGGGTTCCTCGCGTCCGGTCCGTGGGACGAGAGTTCGTTGCGGGACATCCGCGAGGACACCCTCGACCGCCAGATCGGGCGCTATCTCGACCGCGACGACGTGGTGACCACGGTGATGCAGACCTTCGCGAGCGTGACGGTGCAATGCGCGCGCTGCCACGACCACAAGTTCGACCCGATCCCGCAGCGCGACTACTACGCCCTGCAGGCGGTGTTCGCCGGGGTGGACCGCGCCAACCGCGTCTGGGATGCGGATCCCGCCGTGCATCGGGCCCGCCAGGAGTTGTTCGCGCTGCGACGCAAGGTCGCCCGCGGGGATCCCGCGGTCCTGCTTTCGGCGGCCGCGCGAGCCGAGGTGGCCGATTGGGTCCGGGCCGGGAACGTTCATCCCGTCGCGTGGAGCGCGGGCGAACCCCAGCAATTCCTTTCGACCGAGGGCGCCACCCTTTCCCGGCGTCCGGACGGATCGGTCTTCTCGGGCGGGAAACGCCCGGACCGGGAGACGACGACGATTTCGGCGAAGCCGCCGTTGGAAGCGATCACGGCGGTGCGTTTGGAAGTGATGGCGGACGATGCACTGCCCCAGCACGGGCCCGGCCGCAACGAGAACGGGAACTTCCACCTCAGCGAATTCCAGTTGTTGCTCTTCGAACCGGGCGCCGAACGGGCCCGGGTGGTCGAGTTGGCGAACCCCAGCGCGGATTTCGAGCAGGACGGCTGGGGCATCGCCCGGGCCCTCGACGGCGACGAGAAGACGGCGTGGGGCATCCATCCGCGCGAGGGCGAGTCGCACGAGGCGGTGTTCGAATTGAAGCAGACCCTGCGGCCGGCTCCCGGCTCGACCCTCGTCTTCGTCCTCAGGCAATTGCACGGCGGCGGCCACGTCATCGGCCGCGCGCGGGTCTCGGTCACGGACGCGGGCCTTCCCGTGCGCGTGTTGCCGGCGGCGATCCGCGAGGCCATCGCGGTGTCCGCGGAGCGCCGTACCGACGCGCAGTGGACCACGCTCTCCCGCCACGTCGTCGGGGCCCGGATCGGGCGCGGCCTCGCGGCGTTGCCGTCGCCTTCGATGGTCTACGCGGCCGCCTCGGACTTCGAACCCGACGGCGGATTGAAGCCGGCCGCCGCCCCGCGGACGGTGAACGTCCTGCGACGGGGCGAGATCACCAAGCCGGGCGCCGTCGCCGAACCGGGGACGTTGTCGTGCGTCGCCGCGCTGCGCCCGCGTTTCGAGGTGGGCCCGGCCCAGGAGGAAGGGGCGCGCCGCGCCGCGTTGGCCTCGTGGCTCGCCGACCGCGACAATCCCCTGGTCTGGCGTTCGATCGTGAACCGGGTCTGGCGGCTGCACTTCGGGCATGGGCTCGTCGACACCCCCAATGATTTCGGGAAGATGGGCGACGCGCCGTCGCATCCCGAGTTGCTCGACTGGCTGGCCGCGTGGTTCCGGGACGACGCGAAGGGTTCGCTCAAGCAACTCCACCGGTTGATCGTCACCAGCGCCACGTACCGGCAGCGATGCGCGTCCGCCGACCCGCGGGCCGCCGCGACCATGGACCCGGACAACCGGTTGCTTTCGCGGATGAACCGCACGCGACTGGACGCCGAGCAGGTCCGCGACACCATCCTGCAGGCTTCGGGACGGCTCGATCTGCGGATGGGAGGGCCGGGCGACCGCCAATTCGACCTGCAACCGGGCATCCACGTCACCCCGCGCGTCGACTACACCAAGTTCGACATCGATGCCGACGCCGGACGCCGGCGCGGGATCTATCGGTTCCTGTTCCGGACCCTGCCGGATCCCTTCATGGACGCCCTGGATTGCCCCGCGGGCGACCAGTTGACGCCCATCCGCACCACCAGCGTGACGGTGCAACAGGCCCTGGCGCTGTGGAACGACGTGTTCGTGACGCGCCATGCCGAGCATCTGGCCCGGCGGATCGAGGCCGAGGCGAACGGAATCGAGGCCCGCGTGGCACGGGCCTTCGAGCTGGTGCTGCAACGACGGCCGTCGCCGGCCGAGTCCGGCGAATTCGTGGCCTACGCGAACCGGCACGGTTTGGCGAACGGCTGCCGGCTGTTGCTCAACGCGAACGAATTCATGTTCGTCAACTGACCCCGAAGGAAACGCATCCCGATGAACCCATTCCTCGCGTCCGGCGGTTCTTCCCCCGAAAGCCGGCGTTCGTTCCTCTGGCGGGCGGGCGGCGGCGTCGGCGGGATCGCCCTCGCGCAGTTGCTCGGCGCGGAGCGCTTGCTCGCGGGCAATCCCACGGGCGCGGTCCTGCCCGCGCCCCCGGACGGGCTCCGCCACCATCCGACCCGGGTCAAACGGGTGATCCAGCTGTTCATGAACGGCGGCGCGAGCCAGATGGATCTCTTCGACCACAAGCCGGAGTTGTTCCGGCGGCACGGCGAGAAGTTCGATCCCGGCAACGGCGAACGCGTGGAAGCGGCCACGAGCGAACCCGGAAAGATCCTGAAGCCGCCCTTCGAGATGCGGCGCCACGGGCAATGCGGGCGCTGGGTCTCGGACCTCCTGCCGAACCTCGCCCGCCACGTCGACGACATCGCCTTCTTCATGGCGATGTCCTCGCGCACCAATGTCCATGGCCCCGGCAGTTTCCTGATGAACACCGGGTTCCTGCTGCCGGGATTCCCGAGTTTCGGCTCGTGGGTGAGCTACGCGCTGGGGAGCGAATGCGACAACCTGCCGTCGTTCGTGGTGCTGCCCGATGCCCGGGGTCTTCCCTACAACCAGAAGGGCAATTTCTCCCCCGGTTTCCTGCCGGTGCAGCATCAGGGCACCGTCATCCAGTCGCGCCCGGGAGCGGGCGACGTCCCGCCGGAGTTCGTGTTCGGCGACCTGCGCCCGCCGGCCTCCGCGGCCTACATCACGCCCGCGGCGTCCGGCGACGGGTTGGAATTGCTCGGCCGGTTCAACCGCGCGCACCTGTCCGGCAACACCGAGGACCCGCGGTTGGAAGCGCGGATCCGGGCCTACGAACTCGCCGCCAAAATGCAACTCAGCGCGCCGGAAGTCCTCGATCTCGGCGGCGAGTCCGAGGCCACCCGCCGCCTGTACGGCATCGACAACGCGACCACCGGCGATTTCGGTCGGCGCTGCCTTCTGGCCCGGCGCCTCGTCGAACGCGGCGTGCGCTGCGTCCAGGTCTGGAGCGGCGCGGGCGGCCCCACCGGGAATTGGGACAACCACGGGAACATCTCCAAGGAATTGCCGCCGATGTGCGCGTCGACCGACCAACCGATCGGCGCGCTGTTGGCCGACCTGAAGGCGCGCGGGCTTCTCGACGACACGCTGGTGCTCTGGAACACCGAGTTCGGCCGGATGCCCTTCTCGCAGGGCGGCGACGGACGGGACCACAACGGCGGGACTTTCGTGGGGTGGATGGCCGGTGCCGGCGTCCGCGGCGGGGTGGCGTACGGGTCGAGCGACGACTGGTCGTGGCGCGCGGCGCACGACGTGACGACCACCTACGATTTCCACGCGACGGTGCTGCATCTGCTGGGACTGGACCACCGGCGCCTGGTGTATCGCCACGGCGGCGCGGACCGCCGGTTGACCGACGTCCACGGCGAGGTGGTCCGGGCGGTCCTCGCCTGAAGGCAGGCCTCCAATCCATGACCCGCCCTCCTCGATGCCCCGCGGTGTGGGCCTCCGTCCGGCTCGGCCTGGTCGCCATGGTCCTCGCGATCGCGACGACCCGCGGGCACGCGGTGATCCTGATGGGTACCGGCGATCCCACCGCCAACACCACCGCCCCCACCGGGGAACTCGAGGGGTCCGGCTGGCAATGGATCGGAACGCTGGGGAGCTTTTGCGGGACCCCGATCGGGCCGTCGACTTTCCTGACCGCCGCCCACGTCGGCGGCGAACCCGGCGAATCGTTCCGGTACGCGGGACGCACCTACCGCACCCTGTCCACCACCGGCGATCCGGCGTCCGATCTGGCGGTCTGGCATGTGTCGGGAGAATTCCCGAGCCATGCGGAAATCGACCGCGCGGAAGTGGCGCCGGGCGACGGCATCGTGGTGTTCGGCAAGGGCGGCCGGCGGGGAGCCGAGGTGAACGTCGTCCGCAACGGCATCCCCGAATTGAGCGGATGGCGGTGGGGGCTCGCGGACGAGCAGTTGCGCTGGGGCACGAACACAGTCGACGAATTGGTCGACGGCAAGGACATCGGGTTGTACGGCCCCGTGTTCCGCGCGGGATTCGACCGCGGGGCGGGACGCGACGAGTGCCAGGTGTCGGTCGGCGATTCCGGGGCGCCGGTCTTCGTGAAGCGACCGGAAGGCTGGCGTCTCGCGGGAATCAACTTCGCCACGGAAGCCCAGTTCCGGACGACGGCATCGGGAGGTTCCTTCCTCGCCGCCCTGTTCGACGTGGGCGGGCTGTTCTACCAGACGGGACCCAACCAGTGGTCGGAGATCCCGACGGAGGCGTCGCCCCAGCCAACCCATTTTGCCGTGACCCGGGTCGGCCCGCGGGCGGCATGGATCGACAAGGCCCTGGCGACCGCACCGCCGCCCGCGCAACTCGAGGCCGCCGAGGAATGGGGAACCCCTTTCCATGCCGTCACGCCGCTCGTGCACGATCCGGTGGATCGTTATTTCGAGATCGGGGCGGGCCCGGCATTCCGGGTGTTCCGCCTGCGCGGCGCGCCGGGATTGCGGTTCCGCTCCATCCGGGTCACCGGCGGCACCGTGCGGATGGACTACGACTGAAGGCCCGGCCCGCGGCTATTCGGCCGGCATGTTGTCGAGAGCGGTCTGGACCTGCCTGAGTTTGGTCTGCCAGTCGACGAGGCGCTGGCGGTGCTCCTCGAGGACCTTGGCGGGGACCTTCTGGGCGAAGGCCGGGTTCGCGAGCTTCTCCTCCACCTTCGCGAGTTCGCCCTGGATCTTCTCCTTCTCCTTGCCCAACCGCGCGCGTTCCGCCGCATGGTCCACGAGGCCGGCCAGGGGCAGGAACAATTCGCCCAGCGCGTTCGCGGCCACCGGCGTGCCCTTCTCCGCCGCCCACGTGGCGTCCACCACCTCCAGGGGTTCCGCGTTCAAGAGCAACTTGAGCACCTCGAGCTCCGCCGCCGGCAATTCGCCCGCCGGTCGCAGCACGAATTTCACCCGCTTCGCCGGCTCGATCTTCGAGTCGCGCCGCAACCCGCGGCCCAGCGTCACCAGGTCGTACTTCGCCTGCGCGACCAGGTCGGCCGCGTCGTCGAGGGCGAAGTGCGCCTTCTCGTCGTCGTCGAACGGCTTGGGCCAGGTCGCGAACATCAGCGTCTTGCCGCCGCGCTCGGCGGGCAGGTCGCGGTCGAAGGCCATGCCGTGCCAGAGTTCCTCGGTGATGAACGGCAGGAACGGGTGGAACAGGCGCAGGAGATTCCCCAGCACGAAATCGGTCACCGCCAGTTTGTTCGCCTTGAGCTTGTCCCCGGCCGGATCGGCGGCACCGAGCGCCGCCTTGCTGGCCTCGATGTACCAGTCGCAGTACTCGCTCCAGAAGAACCGGTAGAGCGTCGCCGTGGCGTCGCTGAACTTGTAGTCGGCGAAGGCCCGGGTCACCTCGCGGATCGCCTGGTCCAACCGCAGCAGGATCCACTTGTCGTCGCTGGTCAGCAGCGCCGGATCGATCTCCCCCTCGGTCGCCCCGCCCTGCATCTGCCGGAACCGGCAGGCGTTCCAAAGCTTGTTGCAGAAGTTCCGGCCCAGCTCGACGGACTGTTCGTCGAACAACACGTCCTGCCCCAGCGGCGCCGCGCGCATCACCCCGAACCGCAGCGCGTCCGCACCGTACTTGGCGATCAGGTCCAGCGGATCCGGCGAGTTGCCGAGCGACTTCGACATCTTCCGGCCCTGTTTGTCGCGGATGATGCCGGTGAAATAGACGTTCCGGAACGGCATTTCCCCCATGTACTCGTGGCCGGCCATGATCATGCGGGCGACCCAGAAGAAGATGATGTCGGGGCCGGTGACGAGATCGGTGGTGGGATAGAACGCCTTCAGCGTCGGGTTCTTGGCATCGGTGTCCTTGTCGCCGGTCCAGCCCATGGTGGCGAACGGCCAGAGCCAGGAGCTGAACCACGTGTCGAGGACGTCGGGGTCCTGGGTCCAGCCCTCGCCGGCCGGCGCCTCGAGGCCGCAATGGACCTCGTCGTTCCGGTACCACACCGGCACGCGGTGTCCCCACCAGAGCTGGCGGCTGATGCACCAGTCCTGGATCCCGCTGAGCCAGTGGTCGTAGACCTTGGCCCAACGGTCGGGAAAGAAACGCATCGCGCCGTCGGCCACGCAGTCTTTCGAGGCCTCGACCGACGGGTATTTCAGGAACCATTGCTCGCTGAGGCGCGGTTCCACGGGCACGTCGGCCCGTTCGCTGAAGCCGACGTTGTTCGTGTACGGCTCCGCCTTTTCCAACGCCCCCGCCGCCTCGAGCAGCTCCATCGCCCTCTTGCGCGCGGCGAAGCGGTCCAACCCCGCCAGCTCGGCGCCGGCCTCGGCCGTCATCTTCCCGTCGGGCGTGAGGATGTCGACGACCGGCAGCTTGTGCCGCAGGCCGATCTCGAAGTCCGCCTTGTCGTGCGCGGGCGTCACCTTCAGCACGCCGGTGCCGAAGTCGAAGGTCACGTGGTCGTCCGCGATGATCGGGATGATCCGCTGTTCCCTCGGCACGTCGAGCGGCAGCGCGCGATAGACGTGTTTGCCGACGAGGTGCTGGTAGCGCGGGTCCCTGGGGTTCACCGCCACCGCGGTGTCGGCCGGGATGGTTTCCGGGCGCGTGGTGGCGATGGTCAGAAACGTCCCCGGCGCCTCCGCCACTTCCACGCGGAAGTGGTACATGAAGCCCTTCTGCTCCTTCATCACCACTTCCTCGTCGGAGAGCGCGGTGAGGGACGCGGGGCACCAGTTGACCATGCGTTTGCCGCGGTAGATCAGGCCCTGGGCATACAGGTCCACGAACACCTTCTGGACGCACCGCGAATACTCCGGGTCCATGGTGAAACGGGTGCGCGACCAATCGCAGGAGGCACCCAGGGCGCGCAGCTGTTTGAGGATGATCCCACCGTACTTCTCCTTCCATTCCCAGATCCGGGCGACGAGCGCCTCGCGGCCGAGATCGTCGCGGTGCTTGATCTCGCCGGCCTTTTTGAGGGTCTTCTCGACGACGTTCTGGGTGGCGATGCCGGCATGGTCGGTACCGGGGAGCCAGAGGACTTCCTTGCCGTCCATTCGGGCCTTGCGGGCCAGGATGTCCTGGATGGTGTTGTTGAGGACGTGGCCGAGGGTGAGGACGCCGGTGACGTTCGGGGGCGGGATGACGATCGAATACGCGGGTCGGGTCGGGGAGACGCGCGCGGGATCGGCGGTGAAGCATCCCTGCTCCATCCAGAAGTCATACCAGCGCGTCTCGACGGCTTGCGGTTCGTAGGCCTTGGAAATCTCGGTCATGTCGCGTCCGGCGAACCTACCGGAGCCGGGAGCGGCATGGAAGACACGAGGTTGTATCCGGTTGCCGGTCCCGACAGTCTCCATGCCCATGCTCGACGGAACTTGGTCCCGAATTGCCGGACGCATCGCCGCGGGCGCGGTGGTCCTCGCCTTGGTCGCCCCGGTCCACGGCGCCGAGCGGCCAAAACAACCCGAACGGCGGCGCGAAGGCCCGGCGGAACGGTTCGACCGCATGGACCGGAACCACGACGGCAAACTCACCGCCGACGAGGTGGGCAACGATTTCATGTTCCGGATGCTGGATCTGGACCACGACGGATCGGTGACCCGGCCGGAAGCGGCGGGCGCGATCGTGGAGATGGAGACCAGCCGGCGTTGGGCGCGCTACGAGCCCAAGTCGGACGGCGCGGCCCCGACCAACGCCCTCGCCGAGGCCTTCCATGCCGAACCCGCCGCCGGTCTGGGGATCGGGAAACGCATCGCCGACCTGGAGGCGCGGGACACCGACGGACGCCGGCAACGGCTCTTGCCGGCCCGGAACCAGAAGGCGCTGGTGATCGCGGTGGTGTCGTCCTCGTGTCCCTTGAGCGGGAAGTACGCGCCGGTCCTTGCCCGCCTCGAGTCGGCCTATCGCGACCGCGGCGTCGGCTTCGTCTTCGTGGCGCCGGTGGCCACCGACACCGCCGCGGCCCTCGGGGAATTGCGCCGGTCCACCGGCTGGAAAGGACCCCTGCTGGTCGATGCCAAACGGAAAGTGGCGTCGGCCCTCGGCGTCCGCAGCACCACCGAGGTGTTCGTCTGCGACGCGGCCGGCACCCTGCAGTACCGCGGGGCTATCGACGACCAATACGGCCTGGGCTACGCGCGGGCCGAGGCTCGGGCGCATCCGCTGGCGGACGCGATCGACGCCGTCCTGGAAGGGCGGATGCCGGCGGTGGCGGCGACCAGCGCGCCGGGTTGCGTGGTCGAGTTGCCGGCGGCGGCGCCCGCGAAACCGACGCGCGTGACCTATCACCGCGACATCGCGCGGCTGATGCAGCGGCATTGCGTGGAGTGCCACCACGAGGGTGGTCTCGCGCCGTTCTCGCTGGAGCGCTACCAGGACGTGACCGGGCACGCAGGCATGATCCGCAAACAGGTCGAGCGCGGGGCCATGCCGCCGTGGTTCGCGGCACCCGGCCACGGCGTGGCGTTTGCCAACGACCGTTCGCTGCCGGAACCGGACCGGGCCGCGTTGTTGTCGTGGCTGGCGTCGGACCGGCCCGAGGGAAACCCGAGGGAAACCCCGGTGCGACGCCGGTTCGATCCCGAGTGGGCGATCGGAAAGCCGGATGCCGTCTACCAGATTCCCCAACCCATCGCGGTGGCGGCGGAAGGGGTGATGGATTACCAGAACGTCCGGGTGGAGACGGGGTTGACCGAGGACCGCTGGGTGGAGGCGATGGAAGTGCAGCCGACCGCGCGCTCGGTGGTGCACCACGTGTTGATCTTCGCGTTGCGGCCGGGCGAGAAGAAGGGCCGGCGGGGCGACGACGCGGCCGACGAACAGTCGGGCTTTTTCGCCGCGTACGTTCCCGGCAACAGCCACCAGCGATTCCCGGAAGGCTTCGCCAAGCGCCTGCCGGCGGGGACGGTGTTGCGCTTCCAGATCCATTACACGCCGAACGGCAAGGCGACGAACGACCAAATCCGGCTGGGCGTGCGCTTCCGGTCCACCCCGCCGACCCATGCGGTGCACGTGCTGGGCTTGGCCAATCCGCTGATCGAGATTCCCCCGGGTGCGGCCCGCCATGCCGAGTTCGCCGGCGCGCAGGTGCAACACGAGGCGCGGATCCTCACCTTCATGCCGCACATGCACGTCCGCGGGACCGCCTTTCGCTACGATCTGGTTTCGCCCGACGGCACGTCGCGCACGCTGCTCGACGTGCCGCGCTACGATTTCAACTGGCAACTCTCGTACCGTTGCGCCGAGCCGGTGATTGCCACGGCGGGCTCGCGCATCCGGGCCACCGGTTGGTTCGACAACAGCGCCGGCAATCCGGCCAATCCCGATCCGAAACGAGTGGTCCACTGGGGAAAGCAGACCTACGAGGAAATGATGCTGGGCTACATCGAGTACTACTTCCCGGACGAAGTGCCCGGGCCGTAGCCCGACCGCGGCGGGCCGGCTGTGCCCGCCCCGCTTCCACGACAAATCCCCCCGGCGGCGGCTCCCCTCCCCGTCTTCAGACCGGTGCCGAGCCGTCGTCCGCCTGCAGGGTGGGCAGGCTGGCCGCCGCGATTGCCTGGCCGTGGCGCTTCTCCTTCTCGTCGGGGATATGGAACCGGAAGCGTTCGGCCAGTTCGGGAAACTCCGCCGCCAACACGGCGCGGGCCCCTTCCAGAATCACATCGCCACCCGCACCGCTGGTCACCCGCCCAAGGATCAGCACATGGCGCAGGTCGTAGAAGTCCGCGCAGTGCGCGACGGAATACCCGAGGCAGGTGCCGATCGTCCGGTAGATCCGCAGGGCCCGCTCGTCCCCCGCCTCCATCAACTGCTGCACCGCCTTGAGTTTCTCCGGAAGCGGCAACCCGGGATCGACGGCGATCCCGGCGGGCCCGAGAAGACGCCCGACGGCCTGCTGGCTGAAGAACTGCACCCCGCAGCCAAGATCGCCGCTCCATTCGTCCCGGGGAGCGTCCGCCCGGTAGTCCACGGGGACGAATGCGAGTTCGTTGAGCCACGTGGTGATGTTGCCCTCGGCCGTGACGAAACCCGCCGCGGTGCTCGTGCCCATCGAGATGCCCAGGACCGAATTCACCCCGAGGGACATCGAGGCCGCCAATGCCGTCACCTCGCCGTCGTTCACGACCTCGAACGGGATGCCGCCCCATTCGCGGCGCAGTTCCACGAAGAGGTCCTTCACCCGCCGCTCGAAATCCTCCGCCGAAACCCCGCGGAACAGCGACGCCACCTTGACCCGGTTGTTGACGTAGACCCCCGCAGCGCTCCCGCCGATGGCGTCGACCCGCGGCAGGTGGGCCGCGGCCCGCCGCAACGAATCCATGATGCCGTCGTGGTGGTACGCGGGATCCTTCTGGAAATAGGGGT
>WBXI01000032.1 GCA_008933025.1 Verrucomicrobiota bacterium | reverse complement strand
GCTCAACATCGACACCGACCGCTTCACGGTCGACCACGCCGCGCATCTCATGGCCGCGTACCACTCCGTGCTCGCCGCCATGGCAGCCCGGCCTGACGGCCCCCTCTGGACAGACTGATCCAAGGGTCTCCAGGTTTTCCAGGGGTCTCCAGGGGTCAGTCCTCACTTTTGACACAGCTGGTTCCGAACATGGCTGCGGGGAGACACCCGGAACGCGGTGCGCCCAGGGCACAATTCAGGGAAACTCGGGATTCAACCGATGCGGATGCCGGTGCCCAGCCCTTCGGCACGATCCGGACCCGCCACCGATGGAGTGTCAAAAGTGAGGACTGACCCCTGGCGGGATCAACGGGTCAGGCGCCATTTCGCGCGCCATTCGCTCCGGGATATCTTCCCGCGATTGCCGGTTCCCAGCGTGTCCACCGCCCACCATTCCCGCGGGACTTGCCAGGCCGGCAGGCGTGCCGCCGCGTGCGCCCGCAACTCGGCAATCGCCACGCCCGGCGCCTCCACGCAGGCCACCAGCAATTCGCCGCGCGGATCGTCCGGCGCTTCCACCCCGAAGACCACGCACTCGCGCACTCCCGCATGGCTCCGCAATGCCGTCTCCACCGTTTCCGGCGCCAGCTTGCGTCCCGCAACATTCACCACGTCCGCCGATCGCCCCAGCCATCGCACCGCGCCGGACTCCCCGATCTCGACCCAGTCCGAGGTCCGGAAGCATCCGTGGGCAAGGGCAGGGTCCGATTCCGGCCAATAGCCGTTGCCGACCGCGGTCCCGCGAACCTCGAGGCATCCGCCGGGTTCGGCGGCGAGGGTCACGCCGTCCAGGGCGGTACCCGTGACCCGTTCGTCCGTGCGGGGCGTTTCCGTGCGGTCGTAGGCGATGCCACCGCACTCGGAGGCACCATAGAAATTGTGGAGCTTGAGTCCGGAGCGGGCGTACACGGCCTGCTCGAGCCCGAGGGGCAGCGGCGCGCCGGCGGACAGGGCGATTCGGACGCATCCGGGAATGCATCCGGCGTCGTGCCAAGCGCGCCACAGGGCGGGAACGGCAGGCAAGGTGACCGCGTCGCGTCCGGCTGCGGCGCGCTGGAGCAACTCCGGCAAGGGCGCGGGCACGCGGACCAGCGGGATGCCGTGCAACAACAACGGGGTCACCAGATTCGAGAAGCCGTAGCTGTGGGCCAGCGAGATCACCCCGAGGTTCGGCCACTCGGGACGCAATCCCATGGTCGACACGATGTGGTCGGCGTCGGCCGCGATCTGCGATTGGGTGAAGGCGATGCCCCGCGGGGCGCCGGTGGAACCGGACGTGAACTTGAGGTGGGCCATTCCCGGCGGCGGGGTCGGGAGCGCGGGGATCGCTTGGTAGGGTTCCAGGGGACAGACGGTCTTGCCGTGGCGCCAGGCCGAGAGCACGGCCAGGACGAAATCGACCGAATGCCCCCGTGGGAAGACCCACGGACCGGTGCCGGCATCGACACGCTCGGCGGCCGCCGCGAGTTCCGCGAAGGTCATCGTGGCGTCGGGATCCGGGTCCACCCACGCGGGGGCGTCGGGCGAGCGACGGACCAAGGCGCGCCAGCGGTCGTAGAGCATTGCGGCCGCTGTGTGCCCGCCCCTAGCCTTGGCGGCAAGTCGGAACACGATGCGCATGCCATTGCCTGAGATCGAATCGCCCCCGTTGCCGCGGAGGTCGCGGGGTTGGGTGGCCGTCCTTGCGGGACGGTGGGCCCGGGATGGAGGTCTCGGGGCGATGGTCTGCGCGGGCGGGTTCCTGGCGCTGTTTCTGGTCGGTTGCGCCGCGCCGTCGGCGGCCGGGCCGGGGCGCGCCTTCCATGCGCCGGCGGACACCCTGTCGTTCACCAACCAGACCGTCTGGGAGTACCGGGATGATCCCGCGACCGGCCGCCGGGAACATTACCGCAAGGCGGAGCCGGCCAACTACGCGCTGCACTGCTTCGTGATGGCGCGGTTGACCAAAGAATTCCACCTGCACGCCAAGTTTGTCCCGGAAGCCCCGCCGCTCGGCGAGCCGGCGTTGCGCGAACGCGTCCGCCGGATCGTGTCGCTGGGACCCCGCCGGACGCGGTCGGGCGATCCGCGGGTCGAGGTACCCGGCTTTGCCGATCTCTGGGAGTTGAGCGGGACGCACGCCGGGTTGTTGCGGGAAGAGGGAGGGAGTTCGTGGCGGAGTTACTTCCAGCGCGGGAACTGGCGGATGGTATTGCCATTTTGGGGCGCGCTGCGCGAGGCCGAGGCCCGGCGCTTGGCGGCGACGATCGCCGGCGGCCACGTGGCCGTCGTGCATCTGGTCGACTTTCCCTCGCTGCGCCTGAACCACGCGGTGCTGGTGCATGGCGTCGAGGCAACGACGGACGGCTGGAAGTTCGAGGTATATGACCCGAACGCGCCACGGAAGCCTTTGGAACTGCGTTTCGACGCCCGGCGCCGCCGGTTCCGCGTGCCGAGCACCGGTTATTTCGGCGGGGGCGAGGTCGAAGCCTACGAGGTCTACCGCAATTGCATCTATTGAGAGCCCGCCTGGCGGGCCATGGCGCGGAGCCGGGCAACGCGGCGGTACATGACGCCGAAGAAGAGGGCGCCGCAAAGATTGACCCCGATCGTGTAGCCGAGCTTGTAGGTCCGGCCGGTGTTGTGTTCCGCGTAGATCACCGCGTCGTGGCCGAGGAGCAAACCGGGCCAGGCGAGCGGCATGGCCGCCCCGTGCAACATGCCGCGCGCGAAACCCGCCGGTTCCGGACGCGCGCCATCCCAGCGCATCCATCCCGACAACCCGCGGATCACGAGCGCCGCCACGAGGGCCACGAGGGCCACCCGCAGGAGGGCGCGGCTCCGGCCGGGCGGTTGGTTTGGGGACGGTTCTTTCATCGCAGGAAGCAGGCGGCGGTTTGCAGCCGCCGCTTCACGGGGCTTCCCATGGGAAGCCAAACGGAATCCGCCCCGTGACCTCGGCGGCCACCAAGCCCCACGAGGGCTTGTTCGACGGGCAGCGTTCTGGTTTGTTGGCCACGATGTTTTTGCGGGTGCGGGCCACGCAAGCGGAATACTTCGACGCGCCGGAACGGACCGTCGACGAACTGCGCGAGAGCTATCGCTGGCTGGGTCGGGTGAACCGCATCACCCGTTTCGACTGGCCCTTCCGGACCTGGATTCCCCGGTTGTTGGGCGAGGCCGCGTGCCGGGAACTGACCTTGCTCGACCTCGGCGCCGGGGATGGCTCGCTGGGCCGGGCATTGGCCGCGTGGGCATTGGAACGCGGCTGGAAGTGGACTTTCACCAACGTCGATCTCAACCCGATCCTCGACGATCTCAACCCGGGCGGCACCAACGTCCGGGCGTCGGCGCTCGACCTGCCGTTTCCCGACGGCCGATTCGACGTGGTGATCGCGACGACCATGACCCATCACCTCGGGGACGACGCGGCGGTGCGGGTGCATTTCCGCGAGGCACACCGGGTGGCGCGCCGCGCGGTGCTGTTGTGCGACCTGCAACGAAGCCCGCTGCTGTTGGGATGGCTGTGGTTGCTGTTGACGGCCATCCGGGCCCCGCGGGAGTTCAAGGCCGACGGATTGATCTCGGTCCGGCGCGGCTGGCGCGCGGACGAGTGGCGCCGGATCGCCGCGTCGGCCGGGTTGCCCGACGCACGCGTCTGGGAAGAACACGGCGCCCGCGTGTTGCTCGCCGCGGCAAAGTAGCCCCCGGGACCGCGGTCATCCGGGGACGATTCCGATCCTGCGGGCGTGCTCGGCAGCCAAGGCCGCCCGCACCCGGGCCGCCCAGCCACGGAAGATGTCGTGGACCATGGCCGAGGCGTCTTCCTCGGGGACGCCTTCCTCCAGCCGTTCCGGGGTCGGCAGCCAATCCGGATGACGGTGGGTTTCCTTTTCGGTGAGTCCCACGGGCCGCACGAAACAGTCCAGACTCACGACCAACTTGCCGCGGTTGGCGTCGTGTTGCCCTTCCGCCGAGGCACAGACCTCCACCTCGCGGTCCGATTCCGTGCAGGTTCCCAACGCTTCGAGGATGTACACGGGACGGTGCATGGGGACTGCATGACCCGGACGAAGGCTCCGGGCAACCCCGGGTTTGCCGGGGACGCGTCGCGGATTGGCGGCGCGGCGCGCCAGGGGACACGGGCTTCATCCCCGTCGCCACGGTGTCTCGCGACCCTTGGCGGGCCATCCCGATCGAGGTCGATCGCCGCCGCGGCCGGAGGCGGTCGGCGCGTGGGCGGCCGTATCCCACGGCTTTCCCTCGATGTCGCTCCCGGCTACCTTGACCCCCGCATTCATGAGTTCCGAATCTTCCAGTCCGTTGCGCGCGCAGCTGAAATCCCAACTCGTGGAAACACTGATGCTGCAGGTGGCGGCGGCCGAGATCGGCGACGACCAACCCTTGTTCGGCCCCGAGGGCCTCGGGCTCGACTCCGTGGATGCGCTCCAACTGGTGGTGATGCTCGACAAGCACCACGGGTTGAAGGTGACGGACACCGAGGTGGCGCAGCAGGTGTTGCGTTCGGTGTCCACGATGGCCTCGGCGATCGAACGGCACCGCGCCACCGCGGCCAGCGACGTCGCGGAACGCCCCGCCCACGATTGACCCGGCACGGTGTCCGACGATCGAAGCCCGCCGGGTCCACCGGCTGGAAATCCCCGGATACCGTCGGGATATTCCCACGGCGGTGGCTTGCGGGACTCGAAGCGGTCCGGGATGTCTTCCTTCGCCTACCCGGACGCGCCGGGTCGCCGGGCGCCGGCATCGGCGAACGTGGTCGCACCGTCCCTCGAACGCGCGCGAGCAACCCTGCGCCGTGCCGACCCGGACGAATCGCGAGGAGAATGTCCCGTCGAAGAATGACGGGGCGTTGCCACGGGGCATGGATACGGGAAAGCCGGCAAAGGGAGTTTTTACCGCTTCACCCGCGTCGTTCCCCCCGACCACACTGACGGCCATGGACATCAACCGAGGCAGTTCCAGTCGCCTTGCGCGTCCCGCGTTGGACCCGTCGGGCGCCCTTCGATGATGCGGGTCGCCTTGGTGACGACGTTTTTTGGTCCCCACCGTTTTGGTGGGGATGCCGCCTACGTCGAACGACTGGCGGAGGCCTTGCTGCGTCGGGGTCACCACGTCGAGGTGTTCTATTCCCGGGACGCCTTCGAGGCCCTTCGAGGGAGTCGGGAGTCCCTGGCCTACGAGGCGCCGTCGGGCTTGGTCGTCCACGCGCTGTCCAATCCCTTTCCGCGCCTGTCGTTGCTATGGGCTCACCAGACCGGCGGTTCAGGACCCGGTGCAAGCGAGCTCAACCGCCGTTTGCAGACCGGCGGATTCGACGTGGTCCATTACCACAATGTCTCGCTCGTCGGGGGCGCGGGCCTGTTGGGATTGCGGATTCCGGGAGCCATCCGGTTGATGACCGCGCACGAGCATTGGCTGACGTGTCCGCTCAGCGTGCTCTGGCGGTTCGACCGCGAGTCCTGCACGAAGCCCAGTTGTGCCCGCTGCACGGTCCGGGCCGGACGCCCGCCGCAGTTCTGGCGTTCCACGGGGCGTTTGCGACGGGCATTGGGGAATCTCGACGCGCTGGTTTTCCCCAGCCTCCACAGCCGGGATGCGCATCGGGAACGCGGCATCTCCCATCCCAACTCCCACGTCTTGCCCTACTTCCTGCCGGATGCCTGGACCCAGGCCGAGCCCCCGCCGGCACCCGCCGCCGACGCCCCGTTTCTTTTCGTGGGACGGTTGGTGAGGGAGAAGGGGCTTGAGACCATTCTCCCGCTTTTTCGAAGCCGGTCCGACTGCCGCCTCGATGTCCTCGGCGATGGCCCGTACCGGAAGGATCTGGAACGGCTCGCGGCCGGTGCCCGCAACATCCGCTTCCTCGGTGGTTGCTCCGCCGATGGCGTCCGCGCGCATCTCGCCCATGCCCGCGCCCTGTTGGTTCCGTCGCGCTTTCCCGAGACTTTTGGCTACGTCATCCTGGAGGCGTGGGCCCATGCCGTGCCGGTGTTCGTGGGCCGGGCCGGCGCCTTGCCCGAAGTGGTGGGTCCCGGCGGCGGCGCGGTGTGCGACACGGCCCAAGACTTCGCCAAGGCCATCGACGGGTCGCTCGCCCAGCCCGGGGAGGCCCGTCGGACCGGACTTTCGGGCTGGAACCGCGCCCGTGCCGAATTCACCGAGAGCGGCCATTTGTCCGCGTGGGAAAAAATCGTCCGGTCCGCGAAGCCCCCGAGGCACGATGCTTGAGCCTTTGTCGCCCGCCGCCCTATAAGCAACGCCAGCATCACCCCCCGCGAACACCATGCCCGTCGAAACACCCCGAATCTCCGTGATCCTTGTCGCCGGACGGCAACGGAAGCGGGCCCAACACGTCCTCGACGGCATCGGGGCCCAAGACGCTCCGGGATTGGAAACCGTCCTCATCGATCTGGCCCCCGACCTGCCGCCGTTGGTGCATCCGCCGGGTCTGGACGTCCGCCTCACCCGCGGGAACTTGCCCGGCGGGTTCCATGCCGCCCGGGCGCTGGGCGTCCGGTTGGCGCGGTCGCCGATCGCCGCGTTCCTCGAGGAACATTGCCGGCCGGAAGCAGGCTGGGCGCAGGCCGTGATCCGCGCCTTTGAAACCGGACCGTGGGCGGCGGTGGGCTATTCTTTCGTCAACGCGAACCCGGGCACCTGGGTTTCCCGCGCCTGCATGCTCGCCGACTATGCGCTTTGGGAAGCCCCCCATCCCGACACCGAGGCCCGTCTGCTTCCCGGCAACAACGTCGCCTACCGGCGCGACACCCTGCTCGCCTACGGCGATCGCCTCGGTGCCCTGTTGTCGCCCGATTTCGTGCTGCACGAACGCCTGCGTCTGGATGGCCAACGGCTTTTCATGGCGGGCTCGGCGGTGGCATCCCACGAAAACCCGGAGGCGCTGGGTTTTCTTCTGACGGCCAACCACGCCTATTGCCGGGTACTCGCCCATGGGCGGGCCGAGACCGGATCCTGGAGTCGGACCCGGCGAACCTTCTACTCGCTGGCCGTACCGCTCGGGGCCCCGGCGATCAAACTCGTGCGTGTCGCCCGCCATATCGCCCGGCGACCCGGTTGCTGGCTGCCCTGCCTCTCGGCACTCCCCGTCATCCTCCCCGCATTCCTCTGGTCGTCGGTGGGCGAAGCCCTCGGATGCAGCTTCGGCCCGGGTTCGGCCGTCGGCGATTTCGAGGAGTACGAACTCAACCGTGCACGGACCTGACCGCGATGCCACGCGTTTCCATCGTCCTGCCGGCCTACTTTTCCCACGGCACCCTCGCCGCATCGCTCGCCGCGCTCTCGGCCCAGTCGCGCCCCGCCGACGAGATCATCGTGGTCAACAGTTCGCCCGATCCGGAGACCGCACCCGTGGTCGCCGCGTTCCCCAAGGTCCGCCTGATCCAGAGTCCGCATCGCCTGCTGCCCCACGCCGCGCGGAACCGTGGTTTTGCCGAGGCCATCGGCGAGGTCCTGGTTTGCTCCGATCCCGACTGCGTGGCGGCACCCGATTGGTTGCAGGCCCTCGTTGCCGTGTTGGAAAAGGGACACCCGCTTGTCGGCGGCTCGATGGGCCTGCGCCCCCCCCGGGGCCCGGGAAGCCGGCTGCAGGAGGCGATCCATCTCGCCAAGTTCTGGTGGATCCTCCCCGGCCTGCCGGCGGGCCCCGTCTGGATTGTTCCGACCGCCAACTGCGCGTTCACCCGACGGCTCTGGGAACAGGTCGGGCCATTCCCGGACGACGTCTTCTGCGGGGACGCGTTGTTTTCGTGGCGCGCATCGAGGGCGGGATCGGTCCCTTGGTTCGCGCCCGAGGCCATCGTGGCCCACGAGCACGACGAGACCGCCGCCATGATGCGCCGGCAACGGTGGCGTCGCGGGCAGGAATTCGGACGGGAACGGGCCCGGTGGGAAGGTTGGAATGCGGGCACCCGCTGGACGCACGCCCTCGCGTCCCCGTTGCGTTGCCTCCGGGTCCTCCATCGGGCGCGGAACGCGGCCATGACGGCGGGATGGGGCGAGTCGTTCCGACGGACCACGGCCCTCCATGCCGGATTCCAGGCGGCTTGGGTGGCGGGCGAGGCGCGGGCGTGGATGCAACGCCCCGCGGGATCAGGGGCCGCGTGACCCCAACCGGCGGCGCCGCTTGCGTTGCGAAGCGCCCGCGACACCGCGGGCATTTCCCGGGTTCTTCGACGAACCCGCGTCCATGCCACCGGCGATGCAGGCACCGCCGACTTCACGGGCCGGGGCAATTGCCCGGCATTTCCGGCGGGAACCCCGCGGGCGACACGGTTTCACCCGCCCTTTTTCCGGGGCGAGGCCCGCTTCTGGGCGGACGGTATTGACCGCCGGACCGACGACGGGATGACACCCCGCGACGGCGGCCGTTGTCCGGAAGCCCCCGGACGCTCCGTGCCCCGACCCGACTGCGGCCGGGAATGACTCGAAGGAATGATCGGCGCGGATTTCCCCCCGTGACTTTTCTGCGGCGGCCTCGATGCCTTGGCGGGTGCCGGACGGCGGTCATGGACCGACCTCGTGGGTTCGGGCCGCCGGACCCGTTCATCCTGCCGCCCCGCGGTCCGCACGGGCCGAACCGGGTGTTCGGGGCGCGTCGGCCGGCGCGGTGCCAGACGGAAATCCACCTGCTTCTTGAAGCGATCCACCCTGGCCACCTGCACTTCCACGCGATCGGAGAGCTTGATCGTGCGGCGGGTCCGCCGGCCCACCACCTGGTGCCGTTCCGGATCGAACACATAGAAGTCGTCCTCCATGCCGGACAACGGGACCAAACCGCCCATGGCCAGTCCCGTCACGTCGACGAAGAAGCCGAAATTCCGGACGTCGGTCACGAGGGCGGGATAGACCAAGGGTTGCCCGGACTCGAGTTGTTCCGTGAGGAACGCGTACAGCTTCACGTCCTTGCTGTCGCGTTCGGCGTCGGCCGAATTCCGTTCCGTGATGGAGATGTGGTCGGCCGTCTCGCGCAGGGAATGCCGGCCTTTTTGGCGCGGCTCGAACAAGGCGCGGTGGACGGCGAGATCCGCATAGCGCCGGATCGGCGAGGTGAAGTGGGTGTAATGCCGCTTCGCCAGGCCATAGTGACCGAGGGGTTCCTCGGCGTACCGCGCCCGTTTCAAGGACTTGAGGAAACCGATCTTGAGCGCGGGACCGATGGAAAGCGTCCCCAACCGGTGCAGGAGCTTCTGCACTTCCATCCGGTCCACCAGATTCCCGCACGGCACGCGGTGGCCCAGGATGTCCTCGCGGTATTCCTGGAGCCGCCGGACATCCGGATCCTCGTGCACCCGGTGGATGGCCGGACGCCGGAGATGCGACAACTGCGCGGCCACCGCCTCGTTGGCCAACAGCATGAATTCCTCGATCAGCTGGTGGGAGACGTCGTTCTCGATCTTCTCGATGCGATCCACCCGGCCGTGGTCGTCGAGCCGGATCTTCATCTCCGGGAAATCGAGGTCCAGCGCGCCCGCCTTGAAACGCAGCCGCCGGATACGCTGCGCGAGATCGTTCGCGTCGTGGAGCATCCGCTCGATGGACCCCTCCGGTTTCCGCTGCAGGACCGCGAACGCATCGCGGTACGAGAACCGCCGTTGCGAATGGATCACCGCCGGGAAGAACCGGGTCTTGAGCACGCGCCCGTCGTCGTTCACCAGGAACTCCACGCACTTCGTCAAACGGTCCACGTTCGGCTTGAGCGAGCAGAGTTCGTTGCTCAGGGCCTCGGGCAACATGGGGATGACCCGGTCCACCAGATACGTCGAGTTGCCGCGCCGCCGCGCCTCGACGTCCAGCGGGCTGTCGGGCCTCACGTAGTGCGACACGTCGGCGATGTGCACCCAGAGCTTCCAGTGCCCGCTCGCGCCGCGCTCGAGGCAGATCGCGTCGTCGAAATCCTTCGCGTCGTCGGGATCGATGGTCACCACCAGTTGCCGGCGGCAATCCTCGCGCCCGGCCAATTCCCGCGGATGCACCTCGCTGCCGATCGCCCGCGCCTCGTCCAGCACTTCCCGCGGGAAATGCAGCGGCAAATCGTATTGGCGCAGGACCGACAGCATGTCCACCCCCTCGGCATCCGCCGCGCCGAGCACCTCGACGATCTCGCCCTCGGGATTGGTGTGCCGCGATTCCCACTCCCCCAGTTCCACCACCACCTTGTCGTCGATGAAGGCCTTGCGGCCGACGTCGCGCGGTTCGGGCACATAGATGTCGTGCGGGATCCGGGGATCGTCGGGAATGACATAGAGGAAGCGCGCGCTGCGCTTCAGCGTGCCCACGATGCGCATGCGGCGACGCTCGAGGATACGGATCACGGTGCCGCTGTCCTGGAATTCCTGGCCGCCGGCCCGTATCCCGCGGGCCGGCCGGTCCCGCCGCACCAACACCCGGTCCTCGTGCAGGGCCGTCCCCGTCCCGCTTTCATTCACCGCGATTTCCTTCAGGGCCGGATCGTCCGGCGTGACGAATCCCTTGCCCTGGCGGGTCATCCGGATGCGTCCCGGAATCAGGTCGGCCTCGAGGGGTTGGACATAGCGGTTGCCCTTGATCCGGGCGATCCGACCGCTTGCCTCGAGCGCGGAGAGGGTTGCCTGGAGTTCCTGCTGGGCCGAGGGCTGGAGCCGGAGGTGACGCAGGATTTCCGGGACGTTGGCCGGGACGTAGTCCTTCTCGGACAACAGGCGGAGGATTCGATCCTTCATGGTGCTTCGACCCCGGCGGGCACCATGCCTTGGCCTCGGTCGCGATTGCATGACAGTGCCCCAACCAAGTCCCCATGGCCAACTTCTTGGGAGGGCAAGGCGGGCCCCGCCAGACGGGGCGACGAGGGCCGGGTCTTCCGATGACCGCCCGCCAATTCCCCCAAAACATCCGCCCATCGAATCACAACGTCCGGCAGTTGAACCCATGACCGCCCGGAGGGAGAGTGCTGGCGCCGACGCCGAACGATGAACACCCCCTTGGACACCCCGACCGACAGGACGCCCCACCCCGGCCCGACCAAAGTGCCGGACGGCCCCGGCGAATTGCTGGCCAAGCTCTGGCATCGCAAGAGCACGGTCATCGCGGCGATTGCCGTCCTGGGCATCGCCGCGCACCTGTTGCTCCGCCTTGCCCTGCACGCGGCGCCGGACATCCAACGGCTCCCATTGCTGGCCACGTTGGTTCTCGGCGGCCTGCCGTTCCTCTACGATCTCTTCCGGAAACTCCTGAGGCGCGAGTTCGGATCCGACCTTCTGGGCGGCATTTCCATCGTGACCTCCGTCCTGCTGGGGGAACATCTCGCCGGCACGATCATCGTGCTGATGTTGTCCGGCGGCGAGGCGCTGGAGAATTATGCACTGCGCAGCGCCTCATCGGTCCTGGCGGCGCTGGCGAAACGCATGCCGTCCATCGCCCACCGGAGGAACGGGACGGAGATCGCGGACGTGGCGCTCGCCGAGATCGCCGTGGGCGACATCCTGGTGGTCCACCCGCACGAGATCTGCCCCGCCGACGGCGTGGTCACCGAAGGCCACAGCACGATGGACGAGTCCTACCTGACCGGCGAGCCGTTCCAAATCGACAAGACTTCCGGCTCGGGGGTGATCTCGGGCGCCATCAACGGCGAATCGGTGCTGGTCATCCGCACGACCCAGCGCGCCGCGGATTCGCGCTATGCGAAGATCATGGAGGTCATGCGCGAATCCGAGGCCACCCGGCCACGGTTGCAGCGCTTGGGCGACCGGCTCGGCGCGGTCTACACGCCCGTGGCGCTGGTCGTGGGTCTGTTGGCGTGGTTCGCCAGCGGCGAATCCATCCGCTTCCTCGCGGTGCTGGTCATCGCCACGCCCTGCCCCCTCCTGCTGGCCATCCCGATCGCCATCATCGGCTCCATCTCCCTCTGCGCCCGCCGCGCCATCATCGTCAAGAGCCCGGTCGTGCTCGAACAGATCGCGGGCTGCCGCACCGCGATCTTCGACAAGACCGGGACATTGACCTACGGCGAGCCCAAATTGACCGAACTGCTCCTTGCCCCCGGCTTCGAACGCCGGGAGGTCCTGACGCTCGTGGCGAGTCTGGAACGCTATTCGAAGCATCCCCTGGCGCGCGCGATCCTTGCCGCGGCGACCGCGGAGGGAATCGTGCTCCCCGAGGCCACCGAGGTCGGGGAAAAGCCCGGTCATGGCCTGCTCGGAACCGTCTCCGGCCATCGGTTGCAGGTCACCAGCCGCAGCCAGTTGATCGCGAGGGGCATCGCGACCGCCGACCAGCTTCCTCCCCTGGCGGCCGGTCTCGAATGCATGGTGGCCGTCGATGGGCGCCATGCCGGGGCGCTCCGATTCCGCGACGCGCCGCGGGTCGAAAGCCGTTCGTTCGTGCGGCATCTCGGCCCAAAACACCAATTCAAGCGCGTGATGATCCTGTCCGGCGACCGCGAGTCCGAGGTGCGTTACCTCGCCGAGGAAGTGGGCATCACCGAGATCCAGGCCCAGAAGAGCCCGGAGGAAAAGCTGGCGATCGTGCGCGTGGAGACGCTCGCCGCCAAAACGCTGTATGTGGGCGACGGCATCAACGACGCCCCGGCCATGATGGCGGCCACCGTCGGCATGGCCATCGGGCAAAACAGCGACGTGACCGCGGAAGCGGCCGGCGTCGTGGTCATGGACAACGCCCTCGAGAAAGTGGACGAATTCATGCACATCAGCCGGAGGATGCGGGCCATCGCCCTCCAGAGCGCGGTGGGCGGCATGATCCTGAGCGTCATCGGCATGGGATTCGCCGCCACCGGGCATCTCAATCCCGTGGGCGGGGCCATCTGCCAGGAAGTCATCGACGTGCTCGCCGTCCTCAACGCGCTGCGCGCGGCCTTTCCCCCGAAGGTGATCCAGGATTGGGCCTCGTAGCGCATGCGGGACCGAAACGCGCCCGGCCGGGAAAACCGGGAAAGGCGCCGGTCCTTGCGACCGCCCGTGCCGCCACCGCGAACCCAGATCCCGCGGGGACCCGGCAGTGGCAATCACCGGAGCCGAACCCGGGACTCATGCCCGGCGCCTCGCGGGCTCAAAGACTCTTCACGGGCGCCGTGGAATGGGATTGCGTCCATTGGACGTCCCGACTCTTGGGCGCCGGATTCCACTCGCCACCGCGCCAGATCCGCGTCGAAGGCTTGATCGTGCCGCTCTCGAGCCACTTGTGGATCTCCGAATGACCGTCGGCAAAAGTGAATCCCGCCGCTCCGTTGTGGTAACTGGCGGGAAGATTGAACCACGTGTCCGGGTTGCCCGGGTTGATCGCGATCAACCACGCGTCGTCGATGTTGTCGGGATGCTCGTCCGCCGTGACGAACAGGTTGGCCGGGCCGGGGAGCGATCCGCTGACATCGGCCATGGTGTTGTAGCCAAGATAGTCGGGATACCAGGCGGACTTCCGCGTCCTGGAAAAACCGTAGCCTTCCAGAAAGGCATTCATGGAGTTGCTCCGCACCCGGGCCACCTTCCGGCCGTTCTGGACACAGGGGGCGGTGTCCGCCGGACACTTATAGATCCCGCTCGAGCCGTTGACATAGGGTCCGAGCTTGGCCTTGGTGACGAGCAGCGTGTTGGTGTTGTCCCGGTTGTTGGCGTCCCAGTTCAGCCAACCGTCGCACCAACTCCCCTTGGGCCCCAGGGGGTCCGGGTTCCCGGGGACGTTGGTGGCGAGCGCCTCGTTGTTGCCGTCGGCATACATGAACCATGCCAGGGCAAGTTGCCGGTTGTTGGACATGCATTGGATGCCCACGCCCTTGGCCTTCGCCTTGCCGAGCACCGGCAGGAGCATGCCCGCGAGAATCGCGACGATGGCAATCACCACCAACAGTTCGATCAGAGTGAAACCTCGTTTCATGGTAAATGCGGGCGGGACGATCGCGGGCGGCCACCCGGACTTAAACGCAAACCCGGTCGCCCCGTGTCCATGATTCTCCACGCAACAAAGCCCGGTCCCGTCGCCCGGTAGAAAGGGTCAACGCCCGACGGGGGTTTGCGGCCGATCGGTCCCGTCAACGCCCCGGCATCATCCTCGCGATGCACCCGCCGGGCCATGTCGTCGCGAACGTCGTTCGGATCGCTGTCAGGGTGATGGATGCATTTCACGGAGGTGACGTGGCCCTTGACCGGGCCCAATACGGTACGTGCAGGGTGACCTTCCCCCATGGCGTTGCCCTGATAGCCGGACATATTGTCGGGCTCCAGGTGCTTCGCGGTGGATGGGAAACCGAAACCATCCAGTGCCTGCTATCCGGAAACGAGTTTGGGCGCGACGGTTTTTTCCGGATTGGGCGGTCCAGGGGCAACCGCCTGCCGTGGGAAAGCCCCTGGTGGGCTCCCCTCCGCCGGCGAAGCCGGACCCCCGAAAGACGCCTGCAAGCAAGGACTGCCCGCCCGGGTCGTCGATCCTCTAATTTCGAAGGCTTCGGGCCAACTTCACCAACCCGGGTGGCACGACATTGCGGGCGATCCGCCGCCACAGCGGAGGCGTCGGTGGCACCTGCGACTGGCGATTGGCGCCCCCGAGACCGGTGGTGATCGCCGCGCTCCAGTCCTCCGGGATCGAAGGGGCCGCCACCGGGCCGCAAAAGATCATGCGCCCCCGGTCTTCGATGGCCCGCGTGACTTCCACGGGCAACCGCCGCATCCGGTAGCCGTAAAACCGGAACAAATTGATCCAGAAAAGCTCGGGCTGTTCGTTGCTGTGATGGTAATGCGCGTCGTTGGTGCTCGGCTCTTCGAAAGAAAACCACACCAACTGCGAATGATTCACGAGATTCTGGACCAGTTGGCTGGAGAATGGGCACTCGATGTGTTCGGCCACCTCGGTGCACAGCGCCATGTCGAATTGCCTGCCGAGCGCCAGCGGTTGCCGCAAGTCGTGACGGATGACGCGCGATCGCGGAACGCCGCGTGCCACGGTCCTGTCGTAACCGCTTTGAGTCCCCTCGATGGCAACGACGTCGATCTGGCGCCGGATGAGTTCCTCCGTGAACCAACCGCCGGCACATCCAGCTTCCAGCACCGAGGTGACGGGACGCCCCAGAAGTTCGGCGCCAAAGGCCAGCACATGGTCCACGTAGCGCGTCACGGTTTCCGGGCGGACATGATCCTCGGCGAAGTATGTCGCGTCGTAGAACGAGTCCAGATCGAAGATGGAAAACGCGTGGGCAAATGAAGGGTCGAACCACCACCGCTGGTTGTCCCCCAACCAGCCTTTCGACGCCCCGTTTTCGTTCACCCGAACCTTGGTCGTCTCGACGGTGTTTCTCGGTGTATCCATCTCCCTGCGAGCATCCCGAGGGTTTTCGGGGTTTGCCACACCGAAATGTCCCGAAGGCCACGGCTCGCTATACCCGCGCCGCGTCGGTTCGGGCGGCATGCGGTTTTCGCTCCGGCATGGCACGATCTTGTCCCCGACTTCCGTGCCGTCTCGGAAACGAGGACCGACCCCGGACGGTTCTTTGGGTCTCCGGGAACCGGTCCCGTGCCTATGCCAGAATCTCCTTGATGACGCGGCTCTCGCCGTCGATTTGCGTCAGCCTTTGTTCGAGGCCCTGGAAGTAGAAGGTCAGCTTGTCGTGCTGCAGGCCGAGCAGATGCAGGATGGTCGCGTGCAGGTCCCGCACTTGGACCGGGTTTTCCACCGCTTTGAATCCGAAATCGTCGGTCGCCCCGAAGACGGTGCCTCCCTTGATGCCGCCGCCCGCCATCCAGACGGAATAGCCGTAGGGGCTGTGGTCGCGTCCATCGGAGCCTTCGGAGGTCGGCGTGCGTCCAAATTCCCCGCCCCAGACGACCAGGGTGGAATCAAGGAGACCGCGCGCCTTCAGATCGGCGATCAGTCCGGCGATGGGTTTGTCGATTTGCCGCCCGTTGCGGACGTGTTTGGAGTCGTTGGACCCGTGAGTGTCCCAACCGTCGCCACCGCCGCCATGGTAGAGTTGGACGAATCGGACGCCCCGCTCGACCAAACGGCGGGCGTTGAGGCATTGCGTGCCGAATGGGCGGGTGACGTCGTTGTCCAGACCGTAAAGCGCCTGCACGCCGGCGGGTTCCTTGCGGAGGTCGACGGCCTCGGGCGCGGCGGACTGCATGCGATAGGCGAGTTCGTAGGCGGCGATGCGCGCGGCGAGATTGCCGTCCTCGGTTCGCCCGGCGAGATGCCGGCGGTTGAGTTCCTGGGAGAAATCGAGAACGCGCCGCTGGTCGTCCGCGCCGGTCGTGCCCTGCTTGTCGAGGTATAGGATCGGCGCGCCGCTCGGGCGCAACTCCGTGGGGGAATAGACCGCCGGCAGGAACCCGTTGCCGTAGGTCATGGGTCCGCCTTTCAAGGGACCGTCCCGCATCACCACATAACCCGGGAGATTTTCCGTCGCGGAACCCAGACCATACATGGCCCATGCCCCAAGGCTCGGGCGACCCATCAGGCGCGCGCCCGAGTGCGCCAGATAGAGCGCGGGAGCATGGTTGAACTCGGTATGATGGCAGCTCCGGATCACGGCCATTTCGTCCGCGACGCCGGGCAGGTGCTCGAAGATGTCCGACATCTCGAGGCCCGAGTTCCCGCATCGCCGGAAGGTGCGCCTGCTCGCGAGCACCTTGGCCGTGCTGGTCTTGGTGAACTCGAGGTTCAGGTTCGCGAAGCTCGCCGGCAGCGGCCGTCCCGCATGGCGCGCCAGCAACGGCTTGGGATCGAACGTGTCCACCTGGCTCGGGCCGCCATGCATGAACAGGGAGATGACCGCCCGGGCCCGCGGGGCATGATGGGGCACGACGGGCGCCAGCAGGTTGCCCCCGGCCCGTGCCTCGCGATCCATCAAATCCAGCAGCGCCAGCGAGCCAATGCCCATTCCGGCCCGGTGCAGGAAATCCCTTCGCGAAATGTTCGGGGGCTTGATCATGTCCGGGAGCCTCAGTCGGAGTAGATGAATTCGCTCGCGTTCACGATGGCCAGGCAGAATTCGTTCAGCGCCTCGCCGCGCGCGTCCGCTTGCCCGCCCTTCGCGTGCGCGGATTCCGCCGCGGCGATGAAATCCCGCGACAGCCGCAACTCGTCCCCGGTCGCCGTGCGGCCGTACGCGAGCAACCAGACCTGTTTCACGAACGATTCAACGTTCCCTGCCGTATCGCGGGCGAGGCGTCGCGCCATCACCCGTGCTTGCTCGCCAACCATGCCGCTGTTCAACAGCGTCAACGCTTGGGACGGGACGGTGGTGGTCTGCCGGAGGGGACAGCTCGCGGCCGTGTTCGGGGGATCGAACGCCTCGAAGAACGGGAATCGAAACGAACGACGGCTCAGGATATAGATCGCCCGGCGGCCTTGCTCCGGGGTGACGGGCCATTTCAGCTCCCGTTTGTTCTCGAGGTCGTACATGCCCTGCAATTCCTCCGCGGAAAGCCGCGGCACGAAGGGCGGCCCGAACTGCCTCCGGTCGAGTGTCCCGGCCGCCGCATGCAGAGAATCCCACACTTCCTCGGCTTCCAGACGCCGTCGCGGAAATCCCGCCAACAGGCGATCCTGCGGATCCGCCGCCACGGCCCGTGGCTCGCGCACGGCAGACTGCCGGTACGTGGACGACAGCAGGATCGTTCGGTGCAGCTTCTTCAGGCTCCATCCGTTCCCGACGAGTTCCGACGCCAACCAGTCGAGCAGTGCCGGATGCGACGGCCGTGCGCCTTGCGTTCCGAGATCATTCGGCGTGGGCGCGAGCGCCTGACCGAAGTGCCACTGCCAGACGCGATTCGCCATGACCCGTGCGGGCAGCGGGTTCCTCGCCGATACCAGCCAGCGCGCGAGTTGGGCGCGCCGGTGTTTGGCTTCGTCCGGTCCGCCCGGGAGCGCGCCGCCACCGGGCAGAAACCCGGGCAAGGCCGGCGCGATGCGCTGGGTGGGCCGGGTCAGTTCGCCGCGCGTCAGAAGGTGAATGTCGACCGGCTTCTCCGGGTGACGCATGGCGCGATACGCGGTCCGCTCGCCCTTGCCCCAGGCTTTGGATTGGGTGTTCCGGTTCCACGTCTCGCTCGCGGCGAAGATCGCCTCGAGGCCAAAGTAATCGCGCTGGCCGACGGGGTCGTACTTGTGGTCGTGGCAATTCGCACACCCCAGCGTTAGACCCAGAGTTGCCTCGCCGAGCGTGCTTACTTGGTCCGTGCGCCGCACATACTCCAGCATCTCCGGATACGCATCGAGCGCGTTGGGCCACTCCCCCAACGTCCACACCGCCACGGCTTCCTGCATCGCCTCGCCCCGCTCGGGCCAGAGTTCGTCGCCGGCAACCTGTTCCATCAGAAACCGGTCGTAGGGTTTGTCCCCGTTGAAGCTGCGGACGACGTAGTCGCGGTAGCGCCATGCCTGCTCGTAGAAGATGTCCGTTTCGTAGCCGCCCGAGTCGGCATAGCGCACCACGTCCAGCCAACGGCGTGCCCAGCGCTCGCCATGCGCGGGCGAAGCCAGCAACCGATCGACCACCCTCTCGAACGCATCCGCGCGGGCATCGCTCGCGAAGGCAGCGATCTCCCCGGGAGTGGGGGGCAGGCCGGAAAGATCGAACGAGACGCGCCGGAGCAGCGCTTCCTTCGACGCCGGCGGAGCCGGCTGCAGCCCGGACTGCTGGAGCTTCTCCAGAATGAACGCATCGACGGGCGACACTACCCAACGACTCCCGATGTCGGGCGGTACGGGCCGTTTCAATTCCTTGAACGACCAATGGTCGGCGGCTTTGACGATGCGCGGATCGGGCGCGTCCGGGCTCGCGGGCGAGGCCACGGCCCGATCGATCGTCCCCGCGCAGGCGACACCAAGCGTCAGTCCCAACAGCGCTGCGCCGTGGAGTTGGATCATCGGGGAACGAATCATGGGTCTGTCGCCTGCCGCCGCGCTTCGGGTGGATACTCGGTGAGCCCTGGAAATCTTTGCCAGTTCAAAGCCTCCCTGGGGTCGTATCGGTACATTGGACAAATCCGGACGCGGAAATGGGCCGATTCGCGACGTCCCCGCGGAGCCGAAGCGCTCGCGGGGTGTCGTCCTTGAACGCGGGGCTCCGAAGGCAGCAAGTCCAGGACGAAGACGAGGCCGGCATTGTCCAATGTACAGATACGACCCCGTTGGTTCCGCATGCCGGGGTTGCCAGCGTCGGTCGCGGACGGTGTACTCGGCGACTCACGGACGGGATCCGGCGGGCCCATAGCTCAATGGTCAGAGCAGGGGACTCATAATCCCTTGGTTGCAGGTTCGAATCCTGCTGGGCCCACCACCTCGACCATCTTCCGGCGGTGCGCCGCCCGGACTGGCCGGCCATCCGGAGGCAGCCGGGCCGCAACGCGCCGCATTTCAGACTGGAAGGGTGGATCCGGCCCATTGGGCCATCGTGGTTCCGCCGACTCGCGATGACCGATCACGGCAGCCTCCTCCCTCGGGTCCAGTCGGCTCAACCTCGGGCCGGTGGACGGTTTGCTTTTGACGCTGGGTGGGTCGGGGGATATTGACGCCCCAGCTTTCCACCGTCCGAACATCGCACTCCCGTCATGAGCCCGTCATCCCAGTTCGTTCCCGCAGAGCGCATCTTGCTCGGACCCGGTCCCAGCCCGGTGCCGCAGCGCGTGCTGCGCGCCATGGCCGCACCCACCCTCGGCCACCTCGACCCGCAGTACCTCGCCATCATGGACGATGCCTGCGAGAAGCTCCGCCAGGTGTTCCGGACCCGGAACGCCCTCACCTTCCCGGTCAGTGGCACCGGCATGGCCGGCATGGAGTGTGTCGCGGTCAACCTCATCGAACCCGGCGACGAGGTGATCGTGTGCGTCAACGGCGTGTTCGGCAGCCGGATGAAGGACGTCATGGAACGCTGCGGCGCCACGGTCCACGCCCTCGAGGCCACTTGGGGCGACGTCTTCACCCTCGACCAGATCCGAACGACGCTCGAACGGCATCCCAAGACGAAACTCGTCGGCATCGTCCACGCCGAAACCAGCACCGGGGCGCACCAACCACTCGAGGGTCTCGCGGAGTTGGTCCATGGCCACGGCGCGTTGCTGGTGGTCGACGCGGTGACCAGTCTCGGCGGCCATGAACTGCGGGTGGACGACTGGGGCATCGACGCCATCTACAGCGGCACCCAGAAATGCCTGAGCTGTCCGCCCGGCCTTTCGCCGGTGAGCTTCGGGGATCGCGCGTTGGCCCGCTTCGACGCCCGGAAGACCAAGCCGCAGTCGTGGTATCTCGACGTCAGCATGCTCCGGAAATACTACACCGGCGGCGGCGGGGGCCGGGTGTATCACCACACCGCGCCGATCAACATGACCTACGCGCTGCACGAGGCGCTGGCCATCGTGCTGGAAGAAGGTCTCGACGCGAGGATCGCGCGGCACGCCGCGATGCACCAACGGCTGCGCGCGGGTCTCGAGGCCATGGGCATCCGGTACGTGCCGGCCCGTTCGCTCGCCACGCTCAACTGCATCCACATCCCCGCGGGTGCGGACGATGCCGGCGTGCGGCGGCGGTTGCTCGAGGAATACGGCATCGAGATCGGCGCGGGTCTGGGACCCATGGCCGGCAAGGCGTGGCGCATCGGTCTGATGGGCCACGGTTCCTCGGTGCGCAACGTGGACCTCGTGCTCGCGGCGCTCCGCACGGTGCTGCGCTGAGCCGGGTCCCGGCGGCCGGGTCGCACGGGAATGCCCACACGTACGCCCATGACCGATCCGATCCGCCGGCTTGCAGCGCTGTTGCCCGCGGAACGATTGCTACTGCGGCCGGAACAACTCGCGGCGTACGAGAGCGACGCGCTGACCGCGTACCGGGCCTCCCCGCTGGCGGTGGCGATCCCGGAAACGACCGACGAGGTGGTGTCGCTGGTGCGCTGGTGCCGTGGCGAGCGCGTGCCGTTCGTGGCCCGGGGCAGTGGCACCAGTCTTTCGGGCGGGTCCCTCCCGGTGGCCGGCGGACTGGTGATCGCGCTGAACCGGTTGAACCGCATCCTCCGCCTCGATCCGGCCCTGCGCATCGCGGTGGTGGAACCCGGCGTGGTCAATCTGGCGGTGACCCAGGCCGCGGCCCCGCACGGCCTTCACTATGCGCCCGACCCCTCCAGCCAGTCCATCTGCACGATCGGCGGCAACGTGGCCTTCAATTCCGGCGGCGCCCATTGCCTGAAATACGGGATGACCGCCAACCACGTGCTCGGATTGAAGGCCGTGCTGGCGACGGGCGAGATCGTCGAGTGGGGCGGCGCGGGCCGGGAATTCGTGGGGCCCGATTGGTGCGGGCTGTTCACGGGGAACGAGGGACTGTTCGGCATCGCGTTGGAGATCACCCTGCAATTGCTGCCGCGGGCCGAGTGTTTCCACACCGTGTTGGCCGGGTACCGGACCCTGGAACAGGCGGGCGACGCCGTGTCGGCCATCGTGGCCAGCGGCCTGCTGCCCGGTGCGATCGAGATCATGGATGCGTTGGCCCTCGAGGCGGCGACGGCGGCCGTCCATGCGGAATACCCGCCGGGCTGCGAGGCGGTGCTCATCGTGGAACTGGAGGGGACGCGCGAGGCGGTGGCCTGCGAACGGGTCGCGCTCGACGCGATCGTCGCGGCGAGCGGGCCGGTGGAAGCGCGGCCGGCGCGCGACGCCGAGGAACGGCTGGCGATCTGGAAAGGACGCAAGAGCGCGTTCAGCGCGGTGGGAAGGCTGTCGCCGGACTTCATCGTGCAGGACGGCGTCGTGCCGCGCCGTCGCCTCGGCGAGGCGTTGCGCCGGATCGGCGAACTCGCGCGCGCCGCCGGTTTGCGTTGCGCGAACGTCTTTCACGCGGGCGATGGCAACCTGCATCCGCTCATCCTCTACAACGGCCGCGAGGCCGGCGCGCTCGAGCGCGCGGAGGAACTCGCCGGGAAGATCCTGAAACTCTGCGTCGCGATGGGCGGATCGATCACGGGCGAACACGGCGTGGGCGTGGAAAAGCGCGAGTTCCTGCCGGACATGTTCGGTCCGGACGAGATCGCCTGTCTCGAACGCATCCGCGCCGCGTTCGATCCGCTGGGCATCGCCAATCCGGGGAAGATGTTTCCGGCCGGTGGCGCGCCGGCGCTGCAACACCACGGCCTGCATCCGCTCGAACGGACGGGCGGGATCTCCCGCGAATGAAGGCGCCCTGGACGCCACAAACGCCCGGGGAACTCGCCGATGCGGTGCGCTCGGCGACGCGGGTCGTCCCCGCGGGCGGCGGCACCAAGCCCCGGTTGGGCGCGGTGGACCCGGCGGTCCAACGGGTGTCGTTGTCGGGGTTGTCGGGGCTCGTGGAATACGACCCGGGCGAATTCACCTTCACCGCGCTGGCGGGCACGCCGGTGCGCGACATCGTGGCGGCTCTTGCCGAACGCGGACAATGCCTGCCATTCGATCCGCCATGGCTGGCGGGTGGGTCGACCCTCGGCGGCCTCGTGGCCGGCGGCGTCGCGGGGCCGGGCCGGTTTCGCTTCGGAGGGATCCGCGATTTCATCCTCGGGGTGCGGTTTGTGGACGGGGCCGGCCGGTTGCTGCGACTGGGCGGAAAAGTGGTGAAGAACGCCGCCGGATTCGACCTGCCGAAGTTTTTCACCGGGAGCGCGGGTCGGTTCGGGATCCTGGCGGAGGCGACCTTCAAGGTGTTTCCGCGGCCGGCATCCACCCTCACCCTGCGGATCCCGGCCGAGGGGCCGGCGGCGGCCGCGGGAATCCTGATGGGGCTGGCGGCCACGGCTTGGGAACCGGACGCGCTCGAGGTGCCGTCGGATGGCCGGGGCGTGGTGGTACGCCTGGCGGGACCGGGACCCGCGCTGGAGACGATCGCGGGGAAGATCCTCGGGCGTTGGCCGGGCGAGATCCTCGGGGCACCTGCGGCGGCGGAATTCTGGACGAATCTCCGGGAATTCGGGTGGGCCGATGCCGGAGCGGCATTGGCGCGCGTCGCGATCCTGCCGACGCGGATGGAGGCACTGGCCGGTGCGTTGCGGACGGTGCCAGGCGCCCGATGCCATGTGGGCGCGGGCGGGCACGTGGCGTTCGTCGCGTTGGCGACGCCGGATGCGATCGGCACGCTCGACGTCCGGTTGGGTGCACTGGGACTTTCCGGGATGTTGCTCCGGGGGTCCGGACCGCTTTGGCTCGGCGTGCGGAATCGGCCGGCCATCGCGGCGAGCGTGAAGCGGGCGCTCGACCCGGAAGGACGTTTTCCCGGACTCGACGACTGACCATCCCGATGCTCCACACCATTCCAGAAGGGCGGCACGGACCGCTGACGGGCCCGATGACACGGGCGGTCGAGGCCTGCGTGCACTGCGGCTTCTGCCTCGCGGCCTGCCCGACCTACCGCGAACTGGGGCAGGAAATGGACACGCCGCGCGGGCGAATCGTGCTGATGAAGCAGGTGCTCGAGGGGGCATTGCCCTGGGAATCCGCACGGCCCCACGTGGATCGCTGTCTTGGATGCCTCGCGTGCGAGCCGGCGTGCCCGAGCGGGGTGCGCTACCGCGACCTCATCAGCCCGTTCCGGACCCTGTCCGGCGTCCACGCACGGCGCTCGTTCGGGGAACGGCTGCGGCGATTTCTGGCCGCGAACACGATCCCGTTTCCGGGTCGGTTCCGATTGGCGCTGCGCGCGGGGCATTGGGTGCGGGGACTCCGCGGGTTGGTTCCGGCGGTTTTGCGCCCGATGCTGGACCTCGTGCCCGCGCGGATTCCGCCCGCCCAGACTTGGGCCGCGGTCACGCCGGCGCTGGGGGAACGCCGGGCACGGGTCGCGTTGCTGGCGGGTTGCGCCCAGCAGGTGCTCGAACCGGACATCCATCGGGCAACGGTCGAGGTCCTCGCCCGCAACGGCGTCGAGGTGCTGGTGCCGGCGGGGCAGGGTTGTTGCGGCGGGTTGGCCTGGCATACGGGCGACCTTGCCCAGGCCCGGCGGATGGCGCGGCGCAATCTGGACGCGTTTCCGTCGGACGTGGAGGCGATCCTGACCAACGCGGCCGGTTGCGGCTCGGCGATGCACGAGTACCACCTCGTTCTGCGGGGAACGCCGGACGAGGCGCGCGCGGAGGCGTTCCGGCACCGGGTGATGGACGTCAGCGTGTTTCTGGCGCGGCTGGGATTGCGGGAGCCGCCCGTCGGGTTTGCACCGCCGCGCAGGGTCGCGTACCAGGACGCCTGCCATCTGGCGAATGCCCAGGACGTGCGGCGGCAACCGCGCGAGCTCCTGCGTGCGATACCCGGGGTGGAACTGTGCGAGCTCGCGGACGCGCACCTTTGTTGCGGCAGCGCCGGGACCTACAATCTGGACCAACCCGACCTTGCCGGGGCGCTGGGTCGCCAGAAAGCCGTCGCGGTGATGGCGACGGGTGCCGGCGTGGTGGCCACGGGCAACATCGGGTGCCTCGCCCAGATGCGCGCGCATCTGGCCCGACTCGGTTCGCCGGTGCGCGTGGAGCACACGATGCAGGTGCTGCGCGACGCGTACGGCCGGGGGCAGGAACCGGGAGCGACGAGCGAAACGCGGGGGGCATAGAGGGAACGACGGTCTTCCGCGCCGAGGCCCTCCGCGAGCCGGACGCTACCGCATCGGTTCCACGGGTTTGTCCCCGAGCAATTCGGCGACTTGGGATTCGATGGCCTCGGCCCAGACACGATGGCCCAGGGGCGTGGGATGCTCGAAGTCATACATCAGGGTCCGGCTGATGGTGCCGTCCGGTTGGACGAAGAGCGGATTGATGTCCCTGTAGAAGATCGTCTTGCCGTCCGCCAGCCTCGACGAGATCGCGTTGGCTTCGGCGAGCACGGCGCGTTCCGGGGTGGGCTTCTCGCGGCGCTGAAAGATTCCCAGCAGGAGGATCTTGGTCGCGGGCAGTTTGGCGCGCAGCGTTTCGACGATGGCCACGACGCCCGCGCCGATTTCCTCGCCGGTGTTCCTGCCACCGTTGTTCTGGCCGATCATCACGACGGCGAGCTTGGGCGAGATGCCGTCGACATTCCCGTGCTCCAACCGCCAGAGAACGTGTTCGGTCCGGTCGCCGCCGATGCCGAGGTTCAGTGCGTTCCGGTGCCCGTAATGGTGGGCCCACACCTCTTTGCCCTGGTGCTCATAGTGCTCGACGATCGAGTCGCCCACGTAGACGAGGTCGATGTTTCCCTGCCGGGCCTTTTCGTTCATCGACTCGTGCCGGAGCACCCAACCCGCGTTGGTCCGCGCCACGGGAATGACGGCGGTGTTGGCGGCTCGGGCCGCGCCTGCGAGAGCGAGGGCCAAGAGGCCCAGGAGGAGAAATGCCGCGCCGGGTCTCCGAGGAACATTCATCCGGGCCAGATTACCGGTCGAACCCCCCGGACAAAAGCATTCGGCAACGGTTTGCCGGAAAACCCATGGGACCGTGGCGAGCCCCCCGGCGTCGGACCCGGGGCCGCCCGATTGCGGCATCCGCCAAATGCACCCTGCCCGGCGGGTGCATCGCGTCGCGCCGCGGTTCCAACCAAATCGCGGGAACCAGACAACCAACACGACCCGTCCCCGGATTCCCGTGGCTGGGTGTCGCGGTTGCGAATCCCATCCTCCGTCCGGTGCCAACCGGAGGCGGCAACCCCGCCCGGATGGAGGCATCGCCAGCCGGCCGCGTTTTTCGCGCTTTCATCGACGAACCAAGCGGGGTCAACTCCGTCGAACTTCCTCGCCAATCCGTATGTACATCCCAGCGCCCGCCCATGGTTTGCGAACCGTTGTCCCGACGCGTCGGGACAAGGCGTTCACGCTCATCGAACTGTTGGTGGTCATCGCCATCATCGCCATCCTTGCCGGGATGCTCCTTCCGGCGTTGGGAAAGGCGAAGACCAAGGCGCTCGGCACGAAATGCATGAGCAACATGAAGCAGTTGCAGTTGGCGTTCCAACTGTATGCCGACGATTACCGCGGGGAGTTCATGCCCAACACCTACGGCGGCGACGGTTGGGTGCGCGGCAGCATGGATTTCAGCGATTCCAACCCGTCCAACTACGATCCGCAGACCCTGCTCGACCGCAAGACCGCGCTGCTGGGGCCTTATACCGCGTCGGTCGGCATCTACCAATGCCCGGCGGATTGGACGACGGTGAAACGGCCATTGGTCGGGCAGGTGCGCCGGATCCGCAGCGTGTCCGCGAGCCAAGCGGTGGGTTCCTGGACCGACGGCGGGGCAACGATGGGCTATTGGCTGGATTCGAAGCAGGTGGGGATCTTTCCGGCCAACCGCGGGGGTCGCTGGCAGGTGTTTGGGAAGGACGGCGCGGCGCAGAAGCCCAGCCAGATCTGGGTGTTCACCGACGAACATCCGGCCAGCGTGAACGACGGTGGGTTCGGCAATCGCATTCCCGACACCCTTGCCGCCACGAGCCAGCAGGGTTGGGTGGATTTTCCCGCGGCATTCCACGGCGGCGCCGGCGCCTTCTCCTTTCTCGACGGGCACGCGGAAACCCACAAGTGGCTGGAGAAAGCCCGGCCCGGGAAAAGCGGGCTCGACTCCAAAGTCACCGATTATGGACGACTCGACGACGGCCGGATTCCCAACAACCGGGACATCTGGTGGCTCGCCTCCCGCACCACCAGCGCCAAGTCGGGCGCCAACCCGTGGGATTGAGCCGGTCGGCCCGCGCGGGGCTCAGTCGGCCTTGGGATCGACGATGGTGCCTTCGAAGTGATCGTGGAACTGGAGGCCGATCTTGCCGGGCACCGAAAGATCGAGGGTCGCGCCCCCGGTGATCACGCCGCTGCCGAAGTCGCCGTCCGCCGTGGGTGTGGCGAACTCGAATTTCCCCGTCCCGCCGACGATCCGGTAGGAGCCGACGAAATCGATGCTGTTCGGCCCCGTCTGTGCGACCGCGTACAAAGCGTAGGAAAGGTACAGGCGATCCCCGTTCCGGCGCACCGAAGTGATCGTTCCGGACGTTTGGAACGGCAGTTGGGTCACGTCGACGGCGGTGAATATCTGCCGGGCCTTGTGCATGACGTTGGACACTTCCGCGACGTCGCTGTCGATCGACTCGTTGCCGAGGGCATCGAAGCTCACGACGACCGATCCGGCCACGTCGCCGACGTAATCGTCCAGTTGGGGCCGGACATGCGGGGCGTTCGGACCCGCCAATGCCGCGCCGCAAACCAGGAAGAGACCAAGGGAGGATTTTTTCATGCGAGCGATTCCTTGGAAAACATCCGCGGCCCGCGCCTTCTTTGCGAAGCCAAAAGTGGCTGTCTCCGAAAAGCGGGTGCACGACGGAATCGTTGGAATGTGGATTTAGGCGGCCAAGGCAAGGGAGTCGTTGCGGGCCGAGGCGGCATTGGCGCGGTCGACCCAGAAAGCATCGAGCCGGCGGCTCAGCAGGAG
>WBXI01000031.1 GCA_008933025.1 Verrucomicrobiota bacterium | reverse complement strand
TGCCGTCCCGGAACCGCGCGGCGCGGAACACGATGTCGTAGGAGTTCCATTTCCCGACGCCGTTGTAGAGGTGGTACGGCGATTCGGTCTCGTTGATGACCGCGCCCATGCCGTGCTTGGTCTTGTCGCCGTCGAGCACCTGGATCTCGTAGCGGTTCTGCAGGTACACGCCGCTGTTGCCGCCGGGCTTCATGATCAGGAATTCCACGTGCAGCCGGAAATCGCGGTACTCCTTCTTGGTGACCAGATCGGCGGCGCCGTACCTGCCCCCGGCCGCCGCGGGATCGTCGGTCATCATCACCGTGCCCTTGTTCACGGGGTCCTCGACGATCTTCCACTTGATGGGCAGCGACGATTTGAAACCGGGTCCCTCCCAATAGGTCCACTTCTCGTCGAGCATCCTGCGGGATCCGTCGAAGATAATCTCGGCACCGCGGAGCGGTTTGGCACCGACGCCGGTGTCGGCGTGGGCGGCGATCGGGAATGCGGCCAAGGCGGCGGCAAGGACGCACCAGGTGCGGCGGGAGACGGTGTTCATGGCGATGCGCAATCCTGTGCCTGCCGCGGGGCGGTCGGCCAAGCAGGAACTGCGCGTCCCGTCGGCCGGGGCATCGCGCGCTCGCCGACTCGCGACGATGGCTGTCGTCGGCCGGCTTCCCGCGGCCGGTCGTTTTGCCTGACCCGGGGCCTTGGGCACCCGCCCTTCGACGTCGACCTCGCCGGACGGATCGCGCAGCGTCCCGCACCGACACGATGTCCCGATCCGCGCATCCCGAACATGGCGACCCGTTCCGATGGACGGGGTGGCTGGCACTGGCCGGGACCGTGAGCCTGGGCACCGCGCTCCGCTGGATGCTCGCGGGCCAATCGTTGCCCGTCGGCCAATTCCACCACTTGCGGAGCGCCCACGTTCATCTCGGCTACTACGGCGTCGTCTTCCCGTTCGTGTGGTTGGCCTGGGGACGGCTCGGGCTGCGGATTCCCGGCCCCCGCATGCTCGCCCTCTACGGGACGGCGGTGGCGGCCAGCACCGTCGACTTCGCCCTCGAGGGTTATGCACCCGTATCCATCGTCGGGAGCACCGTCGTGCTGGCGACCTGGCTCGCCTTCGCGTGGCCGCACCGGGTCCGGATCGCGCGTCGCGATTGGCTGGCGCCGGTTTTCCCCGCGGTGGTCTGCTCGGCCGTGGCGATCCCGGCGGTGGCGGTCATGGCAGCCCGCGGCAATCCGCTCGCGCAGGATCTGGTCCATTCGTTCCTGACATGGCTGCTCCTCGGCGTCGCGGCGGCGACGGCGTTGCGATCCACGGGATTTGCCCCGCCGCCGCCGTGCCTGCATCTCGCCACGGTCATGGGCTCGGGTTTGGCGCTGGGAATCCTCCCGCACTGGGGCACGCGCGCGCTGCTGGCGTTGCAAGGCTATCTGTACGTCCGGGCCGCGATGGGCTCCCGCGAAACCGCGGTGTTGCGGGCGGCGTGGTCGATCCTCGGGGCCGGACTGGTCGCCGTGGGCGCGGGATGGGTGCCGGCATTGGCGACGGTGGCGGTGGCGGGAATCCATTACGCGCTGCTGGGCCCGGTATTGCTGACGCTGGCATGGCCCGCACGGCGGCGCGTTTGGCAACCGGCCTATCTCGTCCTGCTGCTGGCGTCCTGCGGCGCCATCGGCGCGGCGGCCTGGATGCCGTACCCGTGGTGGCCCACGCTCACCGCGGGACTCGGATCGATGGTCGCGGCGGCGTGGCTCGGGCTTGGGATCGCGGGGATCCTCGGAAGGCGCGCGGGCGCCGGGCCATCCGAGCCACCCGGCGCCCCCGTCCCCTGAATCCGCCTACTGCGTCCGCAACCACGCGGCGATGTCGGCGAGATCCTGGGGCGCAAGCCCGAGTTGGTCGGCGCTCAGCATCAACGACCGGCCCAGCGACTTGTTCGAGGCCACCCGTGCCCGCGGCACCGTCTGGGTCACGCCGCCCGCGGATTGCACGATGATCGGGTCGCCGTTCGACAACACGAGGCCGTCGATGGTCAGTTCGTCCTTGGTCTTGATCTCGTTCCCGTTGAAACCACTGGCGATGTCCGCGCTGGGATTGATGACCGAATTCAGCAGCACCTCGAGGGTCTGGCGCTTGGCCCAACCGGTGAGGTTCGGGGCGTATTCGGTGCCGACCGCGCCGACGCGGTGGCACGAGACGCAGGTGGCCTTGAACTTGTCGGCGCCGCGCCGGGCATTGCCCGGCAATTTGGCGACGTCGGCGACCGAGTACCTCGCGGCCTCGGCGGCGGGCGCCACGGCCTCGAGCAACTCGACGTGGTCGGGATCGTAGATGCCGCGGGTCTTCAGGGTGGCGGCGAGCCCGAAATCCTTCCAGATCGAGTCCTTGCGGTTGAGAAGCCACCACAGGGCGTCGGCCTTCACGTTGCCGGCCGATTTCGCGGCGATGTCCAGCATGGCGTCCGCGGCGGCGGCGGTCGCGTTGAAGCCGATCGCGGTCACCGCGCGCTTGCGGTCGGCGTCGTCGAGTGCGGTCGACAAGGCGCGGGCGCGGAAGGCACCGACGCTTTGGGCCGGGTGCAGGCGCCACGCGATCCACGCGAGCGGCTGGCTCCAGAGCAAGGGGTCGGCCTTCGCTCCGGTGGCGAACAAGGCGTCGTAGAGCGCGGACTCCTTGCCCCAGGCGCCGGTGCCGAGCGCCTCGAGATAGGTGCGGTCCCGTCCGTCGAACCCGGCGGCCAGTTTCACCAGCGTGTCGAGGGATTGCGCGGCGGGAAGATCGCGCAGCGCGAGGGCGACCTCGCGCCGGACCGCCGGCGACGCATCGTCGTTCGCGGTGCGGGCGCACAGCGCCGCCAGACCGGCGGTGTCGGGCGGGTTCTGGTTCTCGAGATTCCGGCGCAAGGCGCGGAACGCGGTCGTGCGGATGCGTTCGTTGGGGTTGCGGAGGAACGGCTCGACGGACTTGGCGCCGCGTTCGCCGAGGCGAGACAGCATCCAGAGGGCACGGGCGCGGATCGCCGGATTGGAGTTCTTGAGGAGACGCCCGACGGCGCGGGTGGCGGCCTGTCCGCCGTCTTTCCGGGCGAGATCGAGCAAGGCGTACTGGGCGGCGCCGCGCACGTTCACGGCGGTGCTCCGCAGGGCGGCCGCGGCGCCGTCGACGGTCGAGAGATCGACCTTGGGGACCTTCGGTTTGAAACCCTTCGGCGCGACGCGGTAGATGGTGCCCGACAGGGTCTCGTCCCAATCGGCATGGCCGCCGACGCGGGCGTCGAACCAATCGGCGACGTACACCGCGCCATCGGGCCCGACGGCGACGTCGCTGGGCCGGAACAGCGTCTTGAGATCGCGCTTCTCGTTGGCGCCGCCCTTGAAGTCGGTGCCGGCAAACGCGCCTTCCTTGTTGCTGGTGAGGAAATCGAAGCGTTCCAGCGCGAACCCGGCGCCGGACGGACGCGGGACATAGCCGAACACGGTGTTGCGGCCCGGCTCGCAGCTCAGCAGGAGACCCGCGAATTTCGGCCCGAGCGCGTTTTCCTCCGCCATCACGATGCCGGTCGGCGATCCGCCGCCGTAGACGTCGCCCGACGGCATGGTGCCCGGATCCTCCTGGCGCCACTCGGCGGTGGGGATGTCCTGGCCGGGGCGGCGGTCGGCCCCCCAGCTGCGCTGGCCGTCGGCCGAGCAGAACCCGGCGTTGCCGTACTCCAGCAGGAACGAGGTGCGGCAGGCGGGGGGATCGTCGTTGTCGTTCTGGAACACGTCGCCGTACGCGGTGACGGTCTGTTCGTAACTGTTGCGGAAATTGTGGCCGATGATGTGGACGTTCGACCCGTCCGGATTCATGCGCGCGGCGAAACCGCCGATCCACACGTGGCCGTCGTCGCTGGCCTGGCCGGCGATCTGGTTCGGTTCCCAACCGAGTTCGCCCTGGGGACTGTAGGCGCTGCCCATCCGGAAGGTGCGGCCGGAGCGATCGGTGAAGACGGCGCCGGTGTTCCCCGAGTTCCAGTACCATTGGCCGTCGGGGCCGACGGTGACGCTGTGGACGGTGTGGTCGTGGCGGCGGCCGTTGAAGCCGTGCAGCAACACCTCGCGCTTGTCGACGGCCGGGTCGAACTTCCGGTCGCCATCGACGTCGGTGTACACGAGGAGGTCGGGCGCCATCGAGACGACGATGCGGTTGCCGATGACGGCGATGCCCATGGGGGCGCGGAGCGAGGGGTCCTGGACGAAGACGACGGGCTTGTCGGCGCGGCCGTCGCCGTCGGTGTCCTCGAGGACGACGATGCGGTCGCCCTTGGGTTCGCGGTTGTAGTGCCCCCGGTAATCGACGCCCTCGGCGACCCAGATGCGGCCGGCGGCATCGATGTCGATGTTGGTGGGATTGCGGAGGAGCGGGGACGAGGCCCAGACGGTGACCTCGAGGGACGGGTCGGCGGTGGCGAGGGCGGCGGCGGGAACCAGGGTGGTCTGGGCGCGCGCGCCGAAGGCGAGGGCGATCGCGGCGGCGCCGAGGGAGAACCGGAGACGGTGCATCGGCCGATGATGCCGCAATGCGGCGGTGGTGTTTAAGCGCGAAGTTTGGAAACGGGCGGGTTGCCGCCCAGGCCGGCCGGGATACGGCGGCCGGGTGGATTGCGACGAACGTGGCCTCCACGAGACCTTGGCCACCGACGCTCTGGAGAGGCGGATCGCCCTCGCGCCCGCGAAGGCGGCAACCTCCGCGGGGTCGCCGCGGTCAACGGCCCGTCGGCATCCGCGGGGCCGCCCAACCGACCGGCGTGCCGTCCGGAAGGCGCACGAGCGACGCGGTGTCGTTCGTGCCCGGGGGGCGCGGATCGTAGCCACCCTCGAGGTGCACCTCGGTCACCTGTCCCGGCTCGATTTCCACCGGCACGGTGACCAGGCCGTAGCCGTTCGCCCGCGCGAAGACCCGGTAGGTCCCGGGCTCCAAGCCGTAGACCGCCGGACCCTCGCCGCTCGAGGGCGTGTCGTTGTGGATCGCCATCGGCGGGCGTCCGTCGTCGAACTCGATCCGGTAATCCCCGTGGCGCCGCCGGGTGCGGTCCAGCCGGGAAAACTCCGCGTGGACCTCGAAGGCGGCGTACACCTGCAGGAATCCCAGATGATCGGCAGTCGCGGGTGCCGCGGCGGGAGCGGGTCCCACGGGCGGCAGGACGAAAGTGGAACGCCGCGTGACACAACCCGCCGCCAAAGCCGCGGTTGCCAGCGTCACGTGGAACAGGAAGCGTTTCATCGGTGTCGAAAGTGATCCATGAATGCCCGCGTGACCGGAAGATTCTGAACGAATCTTAATCGTACGTTCATGGTCTCTTCACCCGCCGTGTCCAAGGTGAAGAGGTCGCGGTCCCATCCGATGCGCCTGCTCCTCATAGAAGACGAACACAAAGTGGCCGACTTCGTGGCGCGCGGCCTTCGCGCCGAGCGGTTCGCGGTCGACGTCGCCGGGGACGGCGAGACCGGGTGGTCGTTGGCTTCGTCCATCGACTACGACCTCGTGATCCTCGACCTGATGTTGCCGGGCTTGAGCGGCACGGAAGTGCTGCGGCGGTTGCGGCGCCGGAACAACGCCGCAGCGGTCCTCGTTTTGACGGCGCGCGACGCCACGGCGGACAAGGTCGAGAACTTCGAGGCGGGTGCCGACGATTACCTCACCAAGCCGTTCGCGTTCGCGGAGCTGTTGGTGCGGGTGAAGGCCCTGTTGCGGCGCCCGCCGCCGGCCCGCAGCCATGTCCTGCGCGTCGCCGACCTCGAGGTCGACCGCCTGACCCAACAGGTCCGCCGCGGCGGGAAACGTTTGGAGCTCACCGCGAAGGAATACGCGCTCCTGGAATACCTCGCCGCCCATGCCGGCCGAGTCCTGACGCGGACCATGATCATTGAGCACGTGTGGGACGAGAGTTTCGAGGGCCTCACCAACATCGTGGACGTCTACATTCGCCATCTGCGATCGAAGGTGGACGAGGACCACGATCCCAAGCTGATCCGGACGGTGCGAGGGGTTGGCTATTGCATCAGCGACGAGATGCCGTGAACGCGCGTTCCCTGCATGTCCGGCTAGCCGCATGGCACGCTGTCTGGCTCGCGGCGGTTGTGGCGGTGGCAGGCGTGCTCGTGTATTTCGGCCTGCGCCAATACCTCGAGGAGCGTGCGGCGATCCTACAGCGGCAACGGGCCGAGAGGGCGGGCGCCGTGGTGGCGCAGGTGGGCACGTTCGATCGCCAACGCCTTGCCGACGAACTCACCACACGGTTCGCACCCGAGGCGAGCGGGCGCTTTCTCCGCGTCTCGGGAGCCGACGGCGCGGTCGTCTACCAATCGGGCCCGCCGCATGACCAGAGTTTCGATCCCGCGGAGTTTCCGCCGTCGTCGCGCCGCACCGGCACCCGAAGGATTTGGTTCGCGGCGGGCATTGAATTCGTGGTGGCGACGGTGCCCTCGGGACCTGGCAATCCCCCCGCGTACTGGGTGGAGACGGGCGAGTCGATGGCACCGGCGTTCGTGGAATTGCACCGGTTGCTGGTCTCCCTCGCGATTGCGTTCGGCGTGGTCGCGGTGGTTGCGGTGGTTGGCGGCATCCTGCTGGTACGGCGGGCGCTGGCTCCCGTCGAGGCAATCACCGTCAGCGCGGAACGGATCACCTCGCGCAATCTCTCCGAACGCCTGCCGGTGCCGCCGACCGGCGACGAGTTCGAGCATCTTTCGCGAACGCTCAACCGCATGATCGAGCGCCTCGACGAGGCATTCCTGAACAACCGGCGGTTCGTCGCGGACGCCTCGCACGAACTCCGAACGCCCCTCACTGTATTGCGAGGCGAATTGGAAAACCTCGTGCAGGAAACCCGGATCGATCCCGAGTTCCGCGAGCGCCTCGGCAGCACCCTCGAGGAGGTCGAACGTCTGGCCGGCATCGTGCAGGGCCTTTTCGACATCGCCCGACTCGACGCCGGCGAGGCTCGCGCCCAACGCTCCGAGGTCAACCTTGCCCGCCTCGTCGGGTCGACGGCCGAGCAGATGCTACTCCTCGCCGAGGACAAAGGCGTGCGCGTGCAATGTCAGGCCTCGAAGGACGCCTGGGTGGAAGGCGATCGGTCGCGCCTCAAACAGGTCGTCGTCAATCTCCTCGACAATGCCATCAAGTACACGCCCCGGGGCGGAGCGGTCTTGCTCCGGGTCGGCACCGCCGCCGGGCGCGTGTTCTTCGAGGTTGCCGACGACGGCATTGGAATCCCGGCGGCGGCATTGCCGCGCGTATTCGACCGTTTCTACCGCGTCGACAAGGCCCGGAGCCGGGATCAGGGGGGTGCCGGGTTGGGCCTTTCGATCGTCAAATCGATCTGCACCGCCCACGCGGGCACGGTCGAGGCGCGCAGCGACGGGCGGGTGGGAAGTTGCTTCCGGGTCGAATTGCCATCGTGCCCGGCACCCGAGACGGACCCATCAATACCAGCGCACCGCCCACGGAAAGAATGAAATCGCCCGACATGAACCCACCCGCAGACGAAGCCTTCGTCACCGCAGCGTCCAAGGCTGTCCCGTGGTACCGTTCCCGACCGCTGCACCGACTCATCGTCATTGCCGCCATGGCCGTGCCCATCTGGTTGGCACTGCACCGGGCCGCGCCCAAGAAGGACGTACCAGTGAATTTTCCGAGCGTGTCGGTCGCCAAGGTGACCGTGGAGGATCTCGACCGGGAGTGGATCGTACCCGCCGAGTTCCGTCCGTTCCAGGAGGTCGACCTGCACGCCAAGGTCTCGGGATATCTCGAGACGATCCTCGTCGACATCGGCGACCGGATCGAGGCCGGCCAGTTGCTGGCGACGCTGGAGATCCCGGAATTGCTCGAAGATCTGTCCCGGGCCCGACTCATGGAGCGGCGCGCCGCGGAAGATGTCCGGCGGACCGAGGCGGCGTATGCGGAGGCGCACGCGGCCCACGGACGCCTGGCGGCGGTCGACCGCGCGCAACCGCGTCTCGTGGCTCGACAGGATCTCGACGTGGCCATGGCCCGCGACCAACAGGCGGCTTCCGCGATGGCCACCGCAAAGCTCCAGGTGGACATCGCGCGGACCGAAACCGCCAAGCTCAACTCGACCGCGCGTTATGCACGGATCATCGCGCCATTTGCCGGCGTGGTGACGCGGCGCTCCGCGGATCCGGGCGCGTTGATCCCCGCGGGCACATCGGGGTCCAGTCAATCCTCGCCGCTCCTTCGCGTCTCGCAGGTCGACCGGCTGCGCCTCGGGTTCCCGGTATCGATGTCCTATGTCTCCCGGATCGCCGTGGGCACGCCCATCGAGGTTCGGATTGCCAACCGGGTGCGGCCCCTGGCGGTCAAGATCGCGCGCATCACCGGGAAAATCGAGACCGCGACCCGCACGATGGAGGCGGAAGCCGACGTGGAGAACGCCGATCTGTCGCTCATTCCCGGCATGTACGCGTCGGTCGTGATCCGGCTCGAGCACCGGCCGGGAGCGCTCTCGATCCCGGTCCAGGCCTTGTCCCGGGAGAAGACCACCAACGTGATGGTCGTGGGTCCGGACCACGTGTTGATCCTGCGACCCGTCCGCGTAGGACTCGAGACGCCGACGCGAATCGAGGTGCTCGACGGGCTCCGCGAGGGCGACCTCGTGATGGTCGGCGGGCGCGGCGATGCCAAGGCGGGGGCGAGGGTCGAACCACGGTTGGCCACGGTGGACTAATTCATGAACCACGAAATATCCGCGGAATTGCTGTCCCGACTCCGAGACCTCGACACGTGCGCGGTGTGCAACGCCATCGAGACCTTGCGGAGCCGGCTTCGGAACGAGGGGTTCATGGATCCTTCGGTCCGTTGCCTCACGCCCGGGCTACGACCGCTCTTCGGGCATGCCGCGACGATCCGGGTGCGCTGTTCCGCGACGCCCCCGGACGCACACCCGTACCTCGATCGCACGGATTGGTGGGAGTTCGTCCAGACGATCCCGGCGCCGCGAGTGGTGGTGGTGGAGGACGTGGATCCGGCGCCGGGACTGGGGGCGTTCGTGGGCGAGGTCCATGCGGCGATCCTTGGGGCGCTCGGATGCGTCGGAGCGGTGACCAACGGCGCCGTGCGCGATGTTCCCGCCATCACGGAGGCCGGATTCCACCTTTTTGCCGGTGGCGTCTCCGTCTCGCACGCCTATGTCCACGTCGTCGAGTTTGGCACCGTCGCCACGATCGGCGGGCTTCGCATAGCCCCGGCCGATCTGTTGCACGGCGATGGGCACGGAATCGTGGCGGTGCCCGCTGGAGCGGTCGCGGCGGTGCCGGCGGCGGCGGAACGCCTGCGCCAGCGCGAGCTTCGAATCCTCGCCCTGTGCCACTCCGCCGACTTCACCATCGAACGGCTGCGACGGTTGCTGCGCGAGCCCGACGGGACGAACCCCGGATCCTGATCCAAACCCTTTCCAGCCATGCCTCGTTTTGCCATCCGCTTCCCCTATTTCATCATAGTGCTGTGCCTCTTCACCTGCGTGGTTGGCGTGACCAGCGTGGCGCGGATGCCGGTCGACCTCTTCCCGCGCATCAACATCCCAGTCGTCGTGGTGGCGACCTTCTACGGCGGGATGCCGCCGGAACAGATCGAGAACGACATCACCGGTCGGTTCGAACGGTTCTTCACGCTGGCATCGGGGGTTGACCACATCGAGTCGCGATCGTTGCCGGGGGTGAGCCTGATCAAGGTGTATTTCCAACCGGGCATGGACGGCGACAGCGCGGTCAGCGTGATCGCCAACCTCGCATCGGCGAACCTCCGCCGGTTGCCGCCCGGCACCCTGCCGCCGGTCGTCCTCAAGTTCGACGCGTCGATCCTGCCCGTCTGCCTCATCACCTTGAAGGGCGAGGGACTCACCGAGGCCCGTCTGCGCGACCTCGCGCAGTATACCGTCCGCAATCAGGTCGCCAACGTCCCCGGCGCCTCCGTCCCCCAGCCCTTCGGCGGCAAATACCGGCAGATCATGGTCTACGTGGACCCGCTCAAGCTCGAGGCCCACCAACTCGGCGTCATGGACGTCGTCCGCTCCGTCAACGACGCCAACCTCATCCTCCCGGCCGGCGACGTGCGCATCGGGTCCATCGACTACAATCTGTACTGCAACAGCCAGGTCGACGATATCGATGACATCAACCGCATCCCGCTGAAGACGGTGAATGGCGCGTCGGTTTTGGTCGGAGACATCGGCACCGCGCGCGACGCGGCGCAGATCCAGAACAACGTGGTGCGCATCGACGGCCAGTCCTCCGTCTACCTGCCGGTTTTGAAACAGGGCGGCGACGCCAACACCATCGCGGTCGTCGACGGCATCCGGACGGCGGTGGAGAACCTGCAGGACACCCCGCCCGAGCTACGCACCCAGGTGGCGTTCGACCAGTCCCGGTTCGTGAAGAACGCCATCGAGAACCTGGTCCACGAGGGTGCCATCGGGCTGGCGCTGACGGGTCTCTTGATCCTGCTTTTCCTGGGCAGCATGCGGGCAACGCTGGCGGTGTTCCTCTCGATCCCGCTGTCGGCGATGGCGGCGTTCATCGCGTTGTCGGTCGGCGATGCGACGGTGAATTCGATGGTGCTGGGGGGACTCGCGCTGGCGTTCTCGCGGTTGATCGACAACTCGGTAGTCGTGCTCGAGAACATCTTCCGGCACCTGGAGTTGGGCGAGTCGCCGGAGGTGGCCGCCGAGAAGGGGGGCCGCGAGGTTGCCCTCCCGGTGCTCGCGTCGACCCTCACCACGGTCGTCGTTTTCTTCCCCGTCACCCTGCTCGCGGGTGTCAGCCGCTTTCTCTTCACGGCATTGGCCGCGACGGTGGTCTTCTCGCTGTTCGCCTCGTATCTCGTCGCCCTGACGGTCGTGCCCCTGTTCTGCGCGCATTTCATCCGCAAGCCGCACCACGCGGGGGAACCCGACGCCAAAGTCGGCCTTTTCCCGGGCATTGCCGCCGGCTTCAACCGCCGTTTCACCGCCATGCTCGACGCCTACGGCAAATCGCTGTCGTGGTCGCTCGCCCGGCCCGCCGCCACGGTGATAGGCCTTTCCGGCGTCGTCCTCCTCGCTCTCGGGTTTATCCCCCGCGTGGGTCTTTCCTATTTTCCCCGGACCGATCCCGGCCAGTTCGTCGTCAACCTCAAGGCTCCCACCGGTACCCGTCTGGAGCTCAATACCGCCCTCGTGGCCCGCGTCGAGGACATCATCCGTTCCGAAATCCCGGCCGCGGAATTCGGGACCCTCGTCTCCAACATCGGCATCCAACCCGGTTTCTCGGCGATCTACACGTCCAACGCCGGCCAGCATACCGCCTTCGTCCAGGCCAGCCTCCGCGAGGGACACCGGACGTCCACCTTCGACTACATCGATCGGATACGCCGCCGGGTCCGCGCGGAGCTGCCCCAAATGAACGCCTACTTCCAGGCCGGCGGCATGGTCGATGCCGTGGTGAATCTTGGCCTCCCGGCCCCCATCGACGTGCAGGTCAGCGGCTCGGATCTCGTCCAGGCCCACGACACGGCCACGGAGTTGGCCCGGCGAATCCGTGCGCTGCCGGGCGTGAGCGACGTTCTCGTGCCGCAGGACGTCGACTACCCCGCGCTCAAACTCGACGTCGACCGCAAGCGCGCCGCCGAGCTCGGGCTCAGTTCCAAGGACGTGATCCAAAACATCGTCACGGCGCTCAATTCCAGTTCCATGATCGCGCCCAGCTTCTGGATCGATCCCAAGAGCGGCAACGACTACATACTCACCGTCCAGTATCCCGAGGGGTTGGTGAAAACGCTCGACGATCTCCAGGCCATCCCGATGCGGGCAGGACAAGCCGGACGTTCCACGCGGCTCGACAACGTGGCGACGACGCGGTTGATCAAGTCACCCACCGAAGTAGACCACTATCAACTGCGGCGAGTCATCGACATCTATGTCGCCACGTCGGGGGAGGATCTGGGATCGGTGGCGACCCAGATCGACCGGTTGGTGAAGGACACGACGGTGCCGAAGGGACTGAGGATCACGCTGCGCGGCATGGTGCAGGGCATGCGGCTTTCCTTCCGGAGTTTCGGCATCGGGCTGCTGCTCTCGGTCGTGCTCGTCTATCTGATCCTCGTCGCCCAGTTCCGGTCGTTCGTCGACCCCGCGCTCATCCTGCTCGCGGTGCCAACCGGCCTGGCTGGCGTGATCCTCATGCTGGTGGCAGCCGGCACCACGCTGAACGTCATGTCGCTGATGGGCGTGGTGATGATGGTGGGCATCGTGGTATCCAACAGCATTCTGATCGTCGATTTCGCGCACCGGTTGCGCGACGACGGCATGTCGCCACGCGACGCCGTCGCGCTGGCGTGCCGGGTGCGCCTGCGTCCGGTGCTGATGACCTCGCTGGCAACCCTGATCGGATTGTTGCCGATGGCGGCGAAGTTGGGCACGGGCGGGGAAGCGTACGCCCCGTTGGCGCAGACGATCATCGGCGGGCTCGGTGTTTCCGTGCTGTTTACGGTCTACATCGTCCCGGCCGCCTATCTGCTGGTGTATGGGAGGAAGACCCGATGAAACGTCTCGCCGTGATTTTCTCCATCGGGTGCCTGGCGCTTCGGGCTTTGGGCACGGATGTCAATGCGGCGCCGAAACTGACCCTTCAGGACGCCCGACGCGCGGCCATGACCAACCATCCCGCCATCAGCGTCGCGATGTTGCGGGCCCTGGCGGCGCGCGAGTCGGTCCGCGAGGCGCGGGCGGCATTCCTACCCAATCTCGGCGCGAACATCGTGGCCGTGGGTACCGCGCGCGACGGGACGCGGCTTGCCGCGGCCGGCGGCCTCGGAAACCCAGCCATTTTCGAAAGGAACGCGGAAGGGTTGGTCCTCAGCCAGTTGGTCACGGATTTCGGGCGCTCCGGCAATCTGCTCGACAGCGCACGGTCCCGTGCCCTGGCGGAGGAAAGCAACACCCTCGCGACCCGCGCGCAGATTCGGTTGCAGGTCGATGCGGCCTTCTACGAGGCCCTGCAAGCGCGGTCGGTCGCCCGAGTCGCCGACCAAACGCTGGCGACGCGGGCCCTGCTCCTGCGGCAGGTGAGTGCACTCGCGGACAACAAACTTCGATCCGAACTCGACGTGCGATTCGCCCAGGTGCAAGTCGACGAGGGCAACCTGCTCTCGGCCAAGGCGCGCGCCGAACTGGCAGCGGCCCGTTTCCAATTGGCCAACCTGATGGGATCCCGCGCCACGCCGGACTTCGATCTGGCCGATGAGATCGTTCCGACAGAACAGCCCGAGGGTGCGGACGGATTGGTGGCGCGAGCGCTGGGCTCGCGCCCGGATCTGGCGCGCGTCCGGCACGAGCGGGACGCGGCCCGTCGATTCGCGGCCGCCGAAGGTGCGCTCCAATATCCGACGCTTTCGGTGGTGGGAAGCGCCGGCGTGGCGCCGGTGCGGGACCCACAGATCCCGGAGAACTATGCAGCCGGCGGGATTACCGTGACCTTTCCCCTCTTCGCCGGGAACCTGTATTCGGCCCGGAAAAAGGAAGCGGCGCTGAAGGCAAGATCCGCCGAGGAAGCACTCCGGGACGCGGAAAACACCGTGGTGCGGGACGTGCGGATCACCCACATGCATCTCGTCGATGCCTTGGCGCGATTGCGCATCACCGCGCGGTTGGTGGAGAGTTCGGGGTTGGCATACGATTTGGCCCGGGCACGGTATGCCGTGGGCGCGAGTTCGATGTTGGAATTGAACCAAGCTCAATTGGCCTTGGTGTCGGCGGAAATCGCGGAAGCCGGATCGCGGTATGACTACCTCTCTCAGCGGAGCCTGCTGGAGTACCAGACCGGGCAGTGACCGGGGAACTGCATCAAGAGATTCACGCATGAAGTCCGAAGGGGTAGGCGCCCGCAAGTTGTGCTCCCCGTGCTCCACTTGGCGCACCCTTCAATCCGAAACCCCCGGCCAACTTCCCGGCTGATCTTTCGCGGAACCCCGTCCATCGTCCTCCCATGCGACCTACGGACATCCAGCCGATCGGGCAGGAACTCGCGGTGAAATGGGACGACGGCACGGAAACCTTCGTCGGCCTCGAGACCCTCCGTCGCTATTGCCCGTGCGCCGGCTGCATGGGCGAGCACGACATCTTCGGCAACCTCTACAAGGCACCGGAACGCCCCTACGGCCCGCGCGCGTTCGAGATCGTCCAGATCCGACCCGTCGGCGGCTACGCGATCCAACCGGTCTGGGGCGATGGCCACCAGACCGGCCTGTACACGTGGGACTGGATCCGGCGGGTGGCCGACGCGCGGGATGCCGAGGGCACGCAGGCAGGCTGAACGGAGGACGGAAGACACCCCAGCCTCCCCCGCGCCATGCCGACGCCGACCCCCCAGCAACAAGCCGCGATCGCGGCGGACGGCAACGTGCTGGTCATGGCGGGCGCCGGCACCGGCAAGACGTCGACGCTGGTCGGGCGCGTGGCCGAACGGTTGGTGCGGACCGAGGGCCGCGTCGCGGCGGACCGCCTGTTGATGGTGACGTTCACCGAGGCCGCCGCGCAGGAGATGCGCTCCCGGTTGCGGCGCGAGTTGGAAGACCGCGCGACGGATCCCGAAGGGGTCGTCGACGCGGCGATGCGGACCCAGTTGGCGCGGTTCGAACTCGCGCAGATCGGGACGCTGCATGGCTTTTGCCTCGGGCTCCTGCGCGAGCACGGGGCTTTGCTGGGGCTCGACCCCCGGTTCGGCGTGATCGACGAAATCGAGGGCGGCGTGCTCGCGGAAGCGTCGATGGACGCGGTGATCGAACCGTTGCTGGCGGGGAACGACGCGGCGTCCGAAGCGGCCCGGTCGCTGGCCCGCGTGCAATTCGGGGGCAATCTGGGGGCGTTGCGCGCCTGCATCCGGTCGGTGCACGCGTACGCACGCACGTTGCCGGATCCCGCGGCGTGGTTCGCGGAAGAGGCGGCGAAATGGGACGCGGCGGAACCCGGGGACTGGCGCCGGTGGCTTGCCGAATTCGTGCCGGGTTGGGCGGACCGGTGGCGGGCGAGACTGTCGGTCCTCGCGGACAATCCCAACGCGGCACGGCGGGCGGCGGTCCTGGCGGGTTGGATCGCGACGGGATTGCCGGACGGCGAGCGGGCGGCGGTGCTCGCGACGCTCGACGAGGGGGCGGACGAGGAATGGCCCAAGCGGCGGAAGACGGAATGCCGCGGGCCGCTGGTACGGTTGTTCGAGGAGGCGGCGTTCCTGAGGTCGTTGGAACCGGCGGGCCCCGGCGCGGTGGATCCGCTGGCGGAGGATTGGCAATGGTGCCGCGGCCCCATGGCGACGCTGGTGGCGTTGGCCCGCGAACACGGGGAACGTTTCGCGGCGGAAAAGCGGTCGCGCGGGATGCTGGATTTCCAGGATCTCGAGCAATTCGCCCTGGACCTGCTGGTGCGCGGCGACGGCTCGGTGCCGGCCGCCTGCCGGGAGCGTTTCGAGTTGGTGGTGGTGGACGAATGCCAGGACCTGAACGCGGCGCAGGAATGCATCCTGGGCGTGGTGAGCCGGGGCGGCGAGCACGCCAACCGCTTCCTGGTGGGCGACGTGAAGCAGAGCATCTACCGGTTCCGCCTCGCCGACCCCCACGTGTTCCAGCGCACGGCGGACGAATGGTCCAGGCCCGGCGCCGCGGGACGGGTGTTGCCGTTGACCGGAAATTTCCGCTCCGCGGAAGGCATCCTTTGCTTCGTGAACGGCGTTTTCCCGCGCCTCATGCGGCGCGACGTCGGCGGGGTCGGGTACGGCGCGGACGCGGCGTTGGAATTCGGGGATCCGGCGGGACGCGCCGCCCTGGCGGTTTCCGCGGACACGGAACCGCGCGTGGAAGTCCACGTGGTCGAGAAGGGCGCCGGGCAAAACGGCGGCGCGGGCGACGCGCCGGGCGAGGCGGCGGACCTGGCCACGGGCAGCGGCGAGGCGCGCGTCGTGGCGGCGCGGTTCCGGGCCCTGATGGACGCCGGGACGCCGGTCTGGGACCGCGCCGAGCGCGGTTTCCGTCCGGTGCGTTGGTCCGACATGGCGGTGTTGTTGCGGTCGGAGAAGGACCGGGCCACCGAGTACGCGGCGGAATTCGCCGCGGCCGGCATCCCCCTGCAGGCACGCCAGACCGGGTTCTTCCTGCGGATGGAAGTGTCCGATCTGGTGTCGGTGCTGCGATGCCTCGACAACCCGCTGCAGGACATCCCGCTGGTCGCGGTGTTGCGGTCGCCGCTGGTGGGATTGGCGGATCTCGACGCGTTGGCGGCGGTGCGGATGCACCGGCGCGACGAGGAACGCTGGTGGACGCTGGTCCAGGCATTCCACGGGGCGGGCCTGCGGCTGGGCCTGCGCGCGGACGACGTGGCCGCGGGACCGCCGGCCGGCGAGGACACGCCGCTGGTGGACGCGTCGGGCGACCCGGTGCTCGCGGGCGACGCGGTGTTCGTGCACCCGGCGACGGCGCGCTCCGCGGCGCGCGCGTGGCATCGGTTGGCGCGGCTGATGGCCTGGTACCCGGCGTGGCGGTTGTGCGCGGAACGCCGCGGCGTGGCGGCCGTCCTCGAGGCGGTGATAGACGACACGGGTTGCGAAACGCGGCTGGAGGGCGCGCCGGACGGGGCCGCGGCGCTGGCCAACGTCCGCCGGTTGCTGGAACTGGCGCGCGAATTCGACCGCGGCCAACGCGGCGGCCTCTACCGGTTCCTGCGCTGGCTCGACGCGTCGGCGGACGCGGACCGGATCGAGGCCTCGACGGGCGCGGGCGGCGACGCGGTGCGGTTGCTGACCGTGCACCGGAGCAAGGGCCTCGAGTTCCCGGTCGTCGCCGTGGGCGGGCTGGGACGCCGGTTCAACCTCGACGATTTCACCAAGCCCGCGGTGGTGCGGGACGAACGCCACGGGCTGTGCCCGGTGGTGGCGGCCCCGGACGAGCGACGCTATCCGAGCGTGGCGCTGTGGCTCGCGCAACGGCGCCAGCGACGCGAGGTGCTCGGCGAGGAACTGCGGTTGCTCTACGTCGCCCTCACCCGCGCCGCGGACCGGCTGTTGCTGGTGGGAACCGCAACGGCCAAGACCCTCGACGAACGGTGGCCCGAGATCGCGGCGGGCGCCGGCAGCGGTCCGTTGTCCCTCGAGACCGTCGAGGACGCCGCGTGCGCGCTGGATTGGCTGGGACCGCTGTTCGCGGCGGACGCGGGACCGGCATGGGGCGGCGACCATGGCGTTGCCGCGGGGTTTTCATGGCGTCGCTGGGCGGCGTTGCCGGAGATCGTGCCGCGGACCGGGGCCGTGCCGGCGCCCGCGGCGGGTTCGGTCGAGCCGACCTTCGTCTATCCATTCGCCGCCGCGACCCACGAGGCGGCCAAGGTCACGGTGACCGGGTTGCGCAAGCGCATCGCGGCGGGGAACGCGGAGGAGTCCGCCCCCTATGCGGCGTGGGTGCGGCGGCCGAGTTCGGAAGCCGACGACGTCTCGGCGGTGGACCGGGGCGTGTGGCACCACCGCTTCCTCGAGCACGTGGATTTCGCGCGGGCGGTCGACGCGGCGGGCGTGGCCGCCGAGGTGGCGCGGTTGGCGGCGGCGGGACGCTTCACGGAAACCGAGGCGGCGGCGCTGGACCAGGCGGCGCTGGCGCGGTTCGCGACGTCGGAACTCGGGGAACGGGTGCGGGCCGCGGGCGCGGCATTGCGGCGCGAATTCCCGTTCACCCTGCGGTTGGACGCAGCCGACCTGCGGGCGCTGGGATTGCCGTCGGCCGAGGCTTTGCCGGACGGCGAGTTCGTCGTGGCACAGGGCGTGGTGGACGTGGTCGTCCCGGACGGGGACGGCGTGTGGATCCTCGACTACAAGACCGACCGCGTGGCACCGGGCGGCGAGGCGGCCAAGGCGGAGGGATACCGCGCCCAATTGCGGGTCTACGCGCTGGCGGTGGAACGGATCCTCGCGCGCAAAGTCCACGGATGCCGGCTGCACTTCCTGACGACGGGCGCGAGCGTGGCGATCTGATCCGGCCCCCGCGGCGGAGCCCGGTCAGCAATCCGCCAGCGGTGTCAGCGGCAGGCGTTTCGCGGCGCGCAATTGCTGCTGGTGCCCGAGTGCCGCGAGGCGTTGTTCGTCCGGCAACCCCGTGTCCGCCAACCGCACCGCCAGAATCGCGATCTGCCGCTCGATCCACGCGTCCCGGAACCGCCGCGTCGCGTCCTTCAACTGGACCTCGAGATTCGGCACCGACCGCACTTCGGCCGCCGCCTCGGTGACCAGGCGCCGGGCGGCGTCGTCCTCTTCCAACCCGGCGATCAACCCGCCGAGCTCCAGGTTGCCACCGCCACCGCCCGCCTGGTGCAGGCGCGCCTCGATCACCCGCCGCGCCGTCGGGTGGGTGATCCAGTTGGGATCCAGATGCCCGACCGCCCATTCCAGGAGCGGCGCCTCGGCGAGGCACAGGAATTTGACCAGCCACAGTTCCTGCGACGACGGCCGCGGCAACTCCGGGGTCCCGGACGGTTCGTCGAAGGATTCCTCGTCCGCCGGGCGCGGCGCGGCGCCCTGGGCCCGCCGAAACTCGCTCCGCAGCGTGTCCGCGCTCAGGGCGAGGCGCACCGCCGTCTTCTGCGCGTAGGTCTCGATCATCACCGGGCTCCCGGTCCGCTGCAGTTTCTCCGCCATCTCCCGCGTGATCGCCACCCGGCCGCGATCCGAACGCGGGTCGTGGGTCGCGCACAGCAACTGCAGGTAGAAATCGAAGTACTCGGTCGCCCCCGAAAGGATGTTCCGGAACGCGTCCGCCCCGTGGGCCTTGATGTAGCTGTCGGGATCGTCGGGCGGCGGGATGGACGCGACCCGGATCGAAAGCCCCGAGCCGAGGCAATCGTCGAGCGCCCGCACCGCCGCCTTCTGGCCCGCGCCGTCGCCGTCGAAGCACAGCACGACCTGGTCGGTGTAGCGCTTGAGGATGCGGGCGTGGTCGGCGGTGAGCGCGGTGCCCTGGGGAGCCACGACGTTGCGCACCCCGGCGGCGTGGCACGCGATGGTGTCGAGCTGGCCCTCGCAGACGATGGCGTGCCCGGCGTCGATGATGGCGCGCCGGGCCTTGTCGAGGGCGAAGAGCACGCGGCCCTTGGTGAAGAGGGGGGTCTCGGGCGAATTGACGTATTTCGCGGACTTCTCGTCGCCCTGGAGGATGCGGCCGCTGAAGGCGATGACGCGGCCCTGTTCGTCGCAGATCGGGAACATGAGGCGCCCGCGGAAGCGGTCGTAGACGCGGCCGGATTCCGCGTTGCGGACCACCAACCCGGCCTGTTCGCACAGGGCCTGGTCGAAGCCCTTGGAGCGCGCCCAGTTCACGGTGTCGTCCCAGGACTCGGGTGCGGCGCCGAGGCGGAACTCGCGGACGGCGTCGGCGGACACCCCGCGCCGGTCGAGATAATCGCGGGCGACCTGGCCGGCGGCCTCGGTGGCGAGGCAGGACTGCCAGCGGGTGCAGAGGGCGTCGTGCAGGCGGAGGAGTTGGTCGCGTTGGCCGCGGGCCTGGGCGGCGGCGGGATCCTTCTCGTACTCGAGGGGGATGCGGGCGCGTTCGGCGAGGCGTTCGACGGCTTCGGCGAAGCCGATGTTCTCGTAGTCCTGGACGAAGCGGAAGACGTCGCCGCCCTTGTGGCAACCGAAGCAATGGAAGATGCCGCGGCCCGGGTTGACGTTGAAGCTGGGGCTCTTTTCTTTGTGGAACGGGCAGAGCGTCACGAAGTTCGTGCCCGCGCGCTTGAGCGGGAGACTGGAACCGATGACGTCCACGATGTCGCTGGCGGCGCGAACCTGCTCGATGAATTGGTCGGAGAAAAACGGCATGATGGACGGCCGGGTGACGCAGTAGGGCCGCGGGGCGCGCAACGCAAGCGCGGGGTTGGCCCCACCTCGGCGCTTGCCCGGGCCGGCGGGGGTGCTTCCCTCGCGGGGCACATGCCGAAGCAACGCCCGAAGCCGAAAGCCGTCGCCGCGACCATGCCGCTGTCGCGCCCACCGCTCGAGCGCATGATGCGCATCCACCAGGCCATCCGCTCCGCGAAGCCCACCGCACTCCCCAACGCCTCCACCCTCGCCCGCGAACTCGAGGTCAGCGCCAAGACCATCTCGCGCGACCTGGAGTTCATGCGCGACCGCCTGAACCTGCCGCTCGCCTACGACGACGTCCGCTTCGGCTACCACTACACGGAGGAAGTCGATTCGTTCCCGACGCTCCAGATCTCCGAGGGCGAACTGTTCGCGTTGTTGGTCGCGGAAAAGGCGCTCCAGCAATACCGCGGCACGCCGTTCGAAAAGCGCCTCGTCGGCGCGTTCCAGAAACTCGCCCGCTCCCTCCCCGACACCGTGTCGCTGAACCTCGCGGAATGGGACCAGACGATTTCCTTCCACACCAGTGCCGAGCCCATGCTCGACCTGGCGATCATCGACACCCTGGCCACCGCCGCCAGCCAGCGGCGCCAATTGCGCCTCCGCTACCGCAAACCCAATGCCGCGGAACCCGAGGAACGCGTCGTCGATCCCTACCACCTCGCGAACATCAACGGCGATTGGTACCTCTTCGCCTTCGACCACCTCCGCAAGGCCATCCGCACCTTCGTCCCGGGACGGATCGTCGGCGCCCAACCCACCGGCGAGGTTTTCGAGCGTCCCGCGAAATTCACCCTGCCCCGCGAACTCAAGGACAGCTTCGGCGTCCATTCGCGCCAGGGGGATTTCACCGTCGTCGTCCGGTTCGATCCCGCGGTCTCGGACTATATCCGCGAGAAACGATGGCATCCGTCGCAGCGCCTCGAGGAGGCCGACGGCGGCGGCGTCGTGCTCACGCTCCGTCTCGGCAGCCTGGTCGAGGTGGAGCGTTGGATCCTCGGTTGGGGCGGCGCCGTGCAGGTGACGGCCCCGCCCGAACTGGTCGAGTCGGTCCGGCTCGCCGCGACCCGGACCGCGCGGCGCCACGGGGCCTGATTTCGCCGCCCTCAGGGATCGAGCTGCACCCGGTAGAAGTAGGGGTGGGTCGCGCCCGGCAACTCCGGGTCCACGAAACTCGACGTCGCCGCCGTCGCCACGATTCCCGACCGCACCGGCGCGTACGGTCCCCCGACGGCATCGGCCCGCAGCACCGAGTATCGCTTCCCGGCAACCGAGACCCAGGCGAGCGCGGGGCCCGCCTGCACGGGTGGCACCAGCATCAACCGCGACCCCGAGTCCGCCGGATTGGTCCCGGCCGCGAATTCCTGCGCGTCGGTGAACCCGTCGCCGTCGCGATCCGCGGCCCCCGTCGATGCCAGGTCGCCGAGGTTCGCCATTTCCCAGGCGTCGGGCAGCCCGTCGCCGTCGATGTCGGCCGTGCCCAGGTTGAACCGCACGATCTCCGACTGCAACCCGGGCAGTCCCTGGGCGTGGACGAGCAGCACCGCGACCTGCCCGTTCTGCGAGATTCCCGCCGCCCCGGCGTTGGGACGGCTGACGTTGGCCCGCACGTTGGGACCCTCGTCCTGCCACGGCGTGTTCCGGATGCCGAAGGGGGTGCCGTCGACGACCGGCTTGGTGGGATCGAACCGTATCCACGAGGCCGTGGCGTCCGAGAAAGAGCCGCTGGTGCGCCCCCGGTAACGGAAGGCCGGGCTTCCGGGCGTCAGTCCCAATTGCGCGCCCGTCACCGCGTGCACCAACATCGCGTTCTGGAACGGGGCCGTGTCCGCGACCGCGGGCGAAAGCCCGTTGGCGATCCCGGCGATCTCGATCCCGAAGCCGTCCAGGAAGTCGATCCCGGTCACGAACGCGTCGTTGGCCGCCTGGTAATCCTCGGGATCCCCCCCCGAGGCACTCCCCTCGTTGTTGTTCAGGAGCACCCGGTCCGCGAAGCCGTCGCCGTCCAGATCGATCTCGATCTCGAAGTCGTGGAAATAGCGCTGGGGCGTCGCCCACGCCGCCGCCGTCACCACCGCGAAGTACAGGTACGCGTCCACCACCGAACGCGCGCTCGCGTAGTCCGTCGCCGCCCCCACCGCCACCAGATCGGTCACATCCCGTTGATCGTTGAAATGCTCGGCGATGCTCGACGTGCCGAATTGGAAAACCCCCACCAACGGCCGCGCGTGCCCGCTGGCCCCGCGGGTGGGAATCCCGAGCGTCACCACGTCCCCCGCCGGCGTGCCCGCCAACCGCGTGGGCGAGGCCTGCTGCGAGGCGGCCCGCACCACCGAATACCACGGGACATGGACGTCCACCGGCCCGCCGAGGAACCACAATTCGCCGGACCCCTCCGGCACCGCGAACCGCGGGTAGCCCCCGATCGTCGCGGCCGAGGTGTCGTCCGCGTCTTCCCGCAGCAATGCCGGCGTCACCCGCAACTCGACGCCGACCCGGGCCGTGCCGTTCGCGGGAACGGTGACCTGCGCCACGGACGGGACGAGCACGACCCCGGGGTTCGCCAGGGTGTTGCTCGACACCACCGACAGAGTGACCGCCGTGTTGCCGTGGTTCGACACCACGAAAGCGCCCGGGCGCGTGACCGGCCCGCCGGCAAGGATCTGGCCGAAGGACAACGACACCACGCCGCCGTCGTTCTCCGCGCGCACCGTGATCGGGGACGCCAACGCGCGGTCCACCGCCACCCGGCCGGCTCCCACGCGGGCTTCGCCGTAGGGATGCCCCTTGGCATCGCGCATCGGCGTGACCGCGGTGTTCATCAGGACCGCCTTGATGTCCTCCGCGGTCCAACCCGGATGCGCCTGCCGCACCAGCGCGGCGGCGCCCGCCAGATGCGGCGTGGCCATCGACGTGCCGGTATGGGCGATGCCCGCGGCGCCTTCCCCCGCCGACGCCGAGGTGATCGACGCGCCGGGCGCCGCCATGTCGGGCTTCAACGCCGCGCGGGCGTACGTCGGCCCGCGCGAACTCGAGGGGTCGACGTTGTCGGCAAGTTCCATGTGCACGTTCGTCGTGTCCGCCGACAGCGTCGCCTCGAGCCCGGCCGCGAGCGCGGTCTTGAGCCTGTCGCCGTCGGCCTTGGAAATCATCACCGCCGGGATCAGGGCGGGGATGCCACCGGCGCCCGCCATGGTGAACGGGGGTCCGTCGACGTTGTTCGCCACGATCGCGCCCACGGCCCCCGCGTCCTGGACCACGCGCACCTTGTCCTCGAAATTGCAGGTCCCGCGGTCGATCAACGCGATCTTCCCCGCCAGTTCCGACGCGTTGGAAAGGGGGCCGCAGACCAGGGCGGGCTTGGCCATCGCGACCGCCGCGTGGATGGCGGGCAGTTGCGACAACGGTTTCGAAAACGCTCCCTCGACCATGTCGTACTTGCCGGCGACCGACGGCGGCGCGGTGATCTGGACGGCGGTCGCCAACGTGACGGTGTCCGTCGAGTTCGCCACCGAGATGGCCCGCGGCGCGGTGCTCGGCGAGGAGACCTTGTAGGCCGTGTCGCCCCCGTTGCCCGCCGCGATGACCACCACGCAGCCCGATTGGACCAGCAAGTCCACCGCGTCGCGTTCCGGATCGCCGGAAGTGTGGTCCGCGAAGTCCGATCCCAGCGAGAGATTCACCACGTCCAGATGATCCGAGGTGTTGCCGTCGCCATTGGGGTCCCCCGCCCAATGGAGCGCCTTGATGATCATGCTGGACGACGTGCTTCCCGAAGCCCCGAAGATCTTGAGTGCGTACAGGGACGCTTCCGGCGCCACGCCCGGCCCGATCTGGAATTGCGCCGGATCCAACGTCGCGGTGTAGGGCCCGTGGAAGGTCGCGCCACCCGCCAGCACGCCGAACCCGGCCGCGATGCCCGCCACATGCGAACCGTGCCCGGTCCCGGACGGATCCAGCGGATCCGGATCGGGCACCGGCGTGGACGGACCCGAGATTCCGGACGAATCGTAATTGTCCCCGACGAAATCCGTTCCCCCGACGACCTTGGCCGTCGGGAACGTGCCGGCCTCGATGCGGGCCGGATCGTTGCCGTTGTACGCGGCGACCGTTCCCTTGCCGCCGAACATCGCGTGCGTGTAGTCGATCCCCGAATCGATGATGCCGATCCGCATGCCCTTGCCGGTGACGCCGGCCAAACCGTTTTGACCGGACCAAGACCGGCCGGCGCCGATGAAGGGGACGCTTTGGGCCAACGACCGCCGGTAGTGGCGCTCGGGATGGACGCCGGCGACGCCCGGTTGCGCGCGGAGGCGTCCGGCGTCCTCCGGCGACAGTTCCACGGACAGCGCGTGGTTCAAGAGTTGGAAGCGCTCCAGCACGCGCCCGCCCTTCCCCTCCACCCACGCGGCCACCGCGTCCTGTTCGCGCGCGATCCGTGCCCGGCGGTCCGCCGATGCCGGCGCCGCCGCTCGCCCGCCGGCTTCCGCCGGGGCCGCCAGCGGTTTGCCTTCCAACACGACGATGTACCGCCCCTCGGCGGCCCGTGCGGTCACGGCGAACAGCACGGCCATGCCGATCGCCGGAACAAGACGCCGCACACGGCGGCCATGGGATTGCATCGGGGAAAACCCTAGCAAGTGCCACGCCGCCTCCCAGCGCGAAACCGGCCGCCGCGTTGCCCCCAACGCGGCCGCATCGTTGGTGTGCCGCCCCGCCGTCGGACAACCGCCGCCAGACGGAGGCGCTTCCCCCATTCCCTCGCCACCCTTGGGGATTGTCTCCCACCCCCGCCCGACCCGAGCCTATGGCCCATGCGCTCTCGCCTGCTGCCCCTGGCGGTCCTGTGCCTTGCCACGGTCGTCCGGGCGGCCGATGCCCCCGTTCCCCGTTGGGAACAGATGGACTACGGCCCCTTCCTCATGTCGTCGGTCACTTTGCCGTGGTCGCGCTCCGGCGAGGATCCCGCCGACATCACCCTCAAGGGCCTCACCGTCCGTCTGGCACCCGATGCGACGGCCACTTTCGACACCGGCCTGCTCCGTTGGTCCGCCGCCTGGACCGGCGACTGGCTCAAGTTGATGGGGACGCCGTTCGACGGCACCCACCGACCGCCCGAACGTTCGCGGCCGGCCGTCGCCGGCACCGTCTTCCTCGCCACCTCCGCGCTTCCGGGTTGGGCGAAGGACGGCGATTGGCGCGACCCGCGCTCCGAACCCTATCTCCCGTTGCCCCGGGACTGGGGCCGATTCCTCGGCCACCACGTCGCCGGAAACCGGGTCTCGGTCGATTACGCCGTCTCCGGCACCGCGGTCAGCGAGGCCCCGTGGATCGCGCGGACCCATGCCATCGTGGCTTTGGGCCGCGCCCTTCGGGTGGGACCGCACCGCCGTCCCCTCCGGTTGCTCGCCGTGGAAACCATGTTGCCGCTCCGCAATCGCCACGCGTTCGATGGCTCCCAGCCGACCCATGGACAGGATGCCTCCCAGTTCGGCGACCAATGCGTCGTCGCGCCCGGGCTTCCCGCCGGCAGCCGCTGGCACGTCGAACAAGGAACCCGTCTGGTCCTCGAATTGCCCGCGTCGTCCACGAACGTCGGATTCCCCCTCGTGGTCGGCCGCGGACTCGTGTCCGATTTCCGCGCCGCCCTGCCGGCGCTGCTGGCCGACGTTCCCGATCCCGATGCCATCGCCCGGGGCGGACCGTCCGGACACCCGCAAACCCTGGTCACGCGCGGGAAGCAGGGCGACTCCGGAGCCGCGTACGCGGTGGACACCATCACCGCCCCGGACGACAACCCGTGGCATTCGTGGCTCCGGTTCGGCGGGTTCGACTTTTTCCCCGACGGCAACCGCGCCGCGCTGGCCACGTGGAACGGCGACGTCTGGATCGTGTCCGGTCTCGACGGATCCCTCGAACGCCTCGAATGGCGACGGTTCGCCACCGGCCTGTTCCAACCGCTCGGGTTGAGGATCGTCGGCGGTCTGGTCCATGTGCTCGGCCGGGACCAGATCACGCGGCTCCGCGACGTGAACGGCGACGGCGAGGCGGACGCCTACGAATGCTTCAACAACGAGGTTGGCATCACGCCGAACTTCCACGAGTTCGCCCTCGACCTGCACACCGATCCCGCCGGCAACTTCTATTTCAACAAGGGCGCCCCGCTGCTGGGCACCGAATATTGGGACCCGATCTGCGCGCACAACGGATGCGTCATCAAGGTCTCGGCCGATGGTTCCAGACTCGAGCGCTTCGCCACCGGCCTGCGCGCGCCCAACGGACTCGGCGTCGGTCCCCGCGGCGAGGTCACCTGCTCGGACAACGAGGGCATCTGGACCCCCGTCTGCCGCCTCAATTGGGTCCGGCCCGGCGGATTCTATGGCGCCGTCGGCATGGACCACGGGGCCCTCGATCTCCCCGCGCGGCGCCTTGCCGGATGGGAGGAATCCGACTTCGCCCCGCGTTATCCGGACCCGCGGTACGATCCGCCGCTCTGCTGGCTCCCGTTCGCCATCGACAATTCATCCGGCAGCCAGGTCTGGGCCCCCGCCGGATTCGGCCCGTTGTCGGGCGAATTGATCCATCTCTCGTACGGCAAATGCCGTGCCTTCCATGTGCTCCGCGAGGAGGTTCGCGGCGTGATGCAGGGCGGCGTCGCCCCGTTGCCGTGGACCTTCGACTCCAGCGCCATGCGCGGGCGGCCGCATCCCAAAGACGGCAGTCTCTATGTCTGCGGTCTGAAGGGATGGCAGACCACCGCGGCCCGCGACGGCGCGTTCCACCGCGTCCGGTTCACCGGGAAACCGTTCCCGCGTCTGGTCGGCGTCCACGTGCGCCGCGACGGTTACGCGCTCGATTTCAACGAGGCCGTCGATCCCGCCGCCGCGCGCGATCCGCAGAACTGGAATCTCCAGCAATGGAACTACCGGTGGAGCCGTCGCTATGGATCCGATCTCTATTCCGTCGCCGACCCCGGCCGGGTCACGGGAAAGAAGGGCTCGCTCAAGGGCGATCCCATCGACGTCAAGTCGGTCGAGATGCGGGACGGCGGCAAACGCGTGGTACTGTCCACGGGCGCGACCCGGCCGGTGATGCAATGGATGCTGAAGGCCGCGTTGAGGACCGCCGGCGGCGCCGAGATGCCGGTGGAATACTACGGCACGGTCAACGCCGTCCCGTGAGGGCATTGGCGTCGCGCGAGGCGGACTTCGCGATGCCGCGGGCCGCGGCGGCCGCGGTCTCGCTTTCCGTCGCCCCGGTTTAAGAGCGGTGTCGCGGCCTTCCGAAGGCCTTGCCACCGCAGTCCGAAGGCGCTGCGCGCGGAAGACAGGCCGTGCGGTTCCCCCGCGCGCAGCGCCGTCGGAGTGCGGGGGGCAGGAGCGTCAGCGACACCCACCCCGCTTTGCGATCAGGCGCGACGAGGCTCACGGCCGCATCCGGTTTCAGAGCGGTGTCGCGGCCTTCCGAAGGCCTTGCCACCGCAGTCCGAAGGCGCTGCGCGCGGAAGACAGGCGGGGCTTCAG